>CALLII010000067.1 GCA_938009745.1 uncultured Flavobacteriales bacterium | reverse complement strand
GAGTCTTATATGTTAAAACAACCCTAACTGATATTATTGAGAATAAACCCTATGCTTATCAAATAATAGACGGAGAAAAAGTAGAAGTAACATGTAATTATAAGTTAAAAAATAACATTCTTAAATTTAAATTACCAAATGGGTATGACAAAACCAAACAGCTTATAATTGATCCTGTTTTGGTCTTTAGTTCTTATTCGAATTCTACAGCAGATAATTTTGGTTTTACTGCAACCTATGATACATTGGGACAAACCTATGGTGCTGGAATCGTTTTTGGTACAGGTTACCCAACTACAACTGGAGCATATGATAATACTTACAGTGGCTTAGGATCTACTCCTACAGATATTGGTATTTCAAAATTTAGCTCCAATGGATCAACTTTATTATACGCAACCTATGTAGGGGGTTCTGGAGATGAAGCTCCACATAGTATGGTTACTAATGATGCAGGTGAACTTTATTTAATGGGTACTACTGCATCAAATAATTTTCCAACTTCTGCAACATCTTACGATAATACTTTTAATGGAGGTGTTGGACTATCTCCTAGTCAAATTAACGGCATGGGATTTTTTCTAGGTATTGATTTATTTGTTATCAAACTGAGTGCAAATGGAAGTACACTTTTAGGCTCTACTTATATAGGTGGAACTGGAGATGATGGTTTGAACAATACAGGAGGTTTAAAACATAATTATGGAGATGAATTTAGAGGTGAAATAATTGTAGACGGTTCAAATAATTGTCTTGTAACATCTGTTACAAAATCGACAAATTTTCCAGTTGTAGGTGGTTTAACTTATAGAGGTGGTGTTTCTGATGGAGTTGTTTTTAAATTAAATCCCACACTCTCTACACTTTTGTGGAGTACTCATATTGGAGGTTCTGGAAATGATGCAGCCTATGGAATTCAGCAAGATGCAGCAGGGAACACCTTTATTGCTGGAGGTACATCCAGTACAAATTTGGATTCTGCATTGAATACAAACTCAGGAGGAATTGATGGTTTTCTAACCAAATATAGTTCTACAAACGCATTATTAAATACAAGATATATTGGTACTTCATCTTACGATCAATGTTATTTTGTGCAACTAGATATTTCTGATTCGGTTTATACTTTTGGACAATCTTTAGGAACAATGCCCGTAACAGCTGGAAAATATTCTAATACTGGAAGTCATCAATTTATTCAAAAATATAGTAATAATCTTACAACATTAGAATTTAGTACAATTTTTGGATCATCCAGTACAACAATAAATATATCGCCTTCTGCTTTTCTAGTGAATGATTGTGGATTAATTTATATGAGTGGATGGGGAGGTACTGTAAATAGTGGTTCCGGAGGAGGAACAACAACAGGAATGCCAGTTTCAACAGGTGCTTCTGCTGCTTACCAACCTGTAACTGATGGGAGTGACTTTTATTTGATGGTGTTGGATAAAAATGCTACTGGTCTTAATTACGCAACATTTTTTGGAGGTACAGCTGCTGCTGAGCATGTAGATGGTGGAACAAGTAGATTTGATAAAAAAGGAAATGTGTACCAAGCTGTTTGTGCTGGATGTGGTGGAAATAGTAATTTCCCTACTACAACTGGTGCTTATTCGCCAACTAACGGTAGTTTAAATTGTAACCTTGCCGTTTTTAAATTTAACATAAACGAAATACAAGCAATCGCTAGTATACCTACAGTTATAATTTGTTATCCAAATGCAGCCTTTTTCAGTAATTCAAGCACCAATGGAAATGCTTATTTATGGAATTTTGGAGATGGAAATACCAGTACAGCTTTTGCTCCCACTCACTTTTATGGAGCTGCAGGAACTTACAATGCAACTTTGTTAGTTTATGATACAACAGGTTGTATAAAACCTGATTCTTCTTCCATTACAATAATAGTTTTTGACCCTGCTTCTGCAAATACACCTCCTGATACAGTAATTTGTCCTAATACTTCTGTACAACTTTCTGCTTCTGGTGGAACTTCATATTTGTGGAGTCCTTCAGCTACTTTAAGTAATGATACAATTGCAAATCCTATTGCTACACCAATTATTCCAACAACCTACCGGGTTATTGTTTCAAATGTTTGTGGGATTGATACAAGCTTTATAAATGTCAGTTTTCATTCTGTTACAACCACAACTAGTAATGATTCAACTATTTGTGTAGGCGATACTGCCCAACTTTTTGCAACTGGGGGAGGAACTTATAATTGGAGTCCTTCTCTAAGAGTTACGAATCCTACTTCATCAACACCAATGGTTTTTCCAACAACCAATACTAATTACTTCGTTAATATTATTACTCCAGAAGGCTGTAATGTTATTGATTCTGTTGTGATAGCAGTTATAGATATTCCTCAACCTATTCTTTCAGATGATGATTCAATCTGTTTTGGAGATCAAATTATTCTTAATGCATCTGGAGCAGATTCTTATTTGTGGTCTCCTTTTAGTTCCCTTTCATCAAATACTGGAAATACTGTAACAGCTAATCCAACAATTACAACAACATATCTTGTAGATTACACTAATCAATGTGCAACTCTTAGAGACAGTGTTACAATTACGGTTGTAGTTCCACAAGCATTTTCATCACCAGATGATACAATTTGTTTTAATCAATCTACTACAATTTGGGCTTCTGGAGGAGTCTCTTACTCTTGGTCACCAAGTGTATTTGCAACTCAACCAACAAATGATACAACTGATGTTAATCCAACTACTCCCACTATATTTAGAGTTATTGTAACAGATGCAGTTGGTTGTACAGATACTGCATTTACAGCAATTAGTTTTTCTCCAATCCCAACAGTTGATGCAGGTCCTAATCAAATAATAAATTTTGGACAAACAGCATTTTTAAACGCTACTTCATCTAAAGGTACTTTTTCTTGGACTCCCGATTTAACTCTAGCGAGTACGATAAATAAATCTACATCAGCTCAACCAAATAATACGACAAGCTATTTTGCTAACCTTACTGATGATTTTGGTTGCTCTGTTTCTGATACTGTAACAATTTCATTAGATGGAAGTCTTTACATCCCCAATACATTCAGTCCAAATGGAGATGGTATAAACGATATTTTTAAAATTACTTCTGAAGACATCACACAATTCGAAATAATGATTTTTAACAGATGGGGAGAATTGTTATATGAATCAAAAAATATAGCTAAAGGATGGGAAGGTTTATATAAAGGTGAACTTTGCCAAGTTGATGTTTATGTTTGGAGAATACTCTACTCTGATGTTAATACTTCTAAAAGAGAAATATTTGGTCATGTAAATTTGGTGAAATAATTACAGTTTAATTTCTCTATAATTATCCAATAATAAAGTCCAATCGTAGGTTGTGAAATTTAGTTTTTTTGGTTTACTGTCAGTAATTCCAATTTCTTTTAAAATTCGCTTTGCTCCTCTTTTTCCTCCAAAATCTCCTCTAAACCAAGAAAATAAAGATACTACATTTGCAGTAGTTCCATCCACAGTTGTTTGTTCTTTGAGGTATGTTTTTGTCATAAAATCGAATTGTTTATTTAAATCCTGAGCATTATAAATTGCAACTGGAGGACAACTTTTTGCTCCACAATTCAATGCGAAATGAATTCTCCAATCTTTCTTATTTACTCTTAATTTTCTTTCCCATTTGGATCTGAAAATTCTACGAATATAGCCAGCACCAATAGGAGATTGAGATTTTCTTATGATTCCATGTTCAATATCAGCAAATGATAAAATTTCTCCTGCAATTTTTATTCTTTTTTCACTAAAAAACTTTCTTCTATCGTCATACAATTCTGGTTTTTCTGATAACGTATATTGTATAAATCCATTGTATACATTTACCCAGAAAGCAAGTTTTTCATCATTTGTTTTTAATCCTTCTGTCAATTGATCTAGAGTTGTAGTTGCCAAAAAATCTACTATTTTTTGAGGTGATCTATTATCCTTTTGTAGACTTAATAATACTTGCGATTGTTTTACCAACTCATTTTGTTGTGAATAAGAATTAGTGAAAAATGCTATTAAAACTGTAAGTAAAGTTAACCTGATAGTATGATTCATATAATTTGTTTATACGAATAAAACGTTTTAATTCAATATTCCCTACAATAATTATACATTTGATAAATGAATACCACATTGAGCATAATTATTCCTTGTTATAACGAAGAGAACTTAATCGCTTCTAAAATTGAGAATTTGCTTAAAAATACAAGTGAAAAAAGTACTGAAATTATAGTGGTAGATTCTCCAAAATCTTCAGATAAAACTGAAGCTATTTTGAAACAATACACTACAGTTTCTTATTATAAATGTGACAAACCTGGTCGTGCTTTTCAAATGAATTACGGAGCAAAAATGGCGAAAAATTCTGCTTATATTTTTGTACACGCAGATGTTACTTTACCCAATAATTATTATGAATTAATTGATAAATCATTAAAGAATAATGCTTGTGGATTTTTTAATTACGAATTTGATAAAGTAGGATTTTGGATGAGATTTAATGCTTCATTCGTGAAAAAAAAGGGAGGAATGTTCACGGGAGGTGGAGACCAATGTCATTTTTTTAAAAAAGCAACTTTTGAAGAATTAAATGGATACAATGAGGCATATTGCATCATGGAGGATTTTGAGTTGATAGATAGAGTAAGAAATGGCAAAATACCTTACGAAATCATAGAAACTCCAGTAATTGTGAGTGCAAGAAAATACGAAGAAAACTCTTGGTTAAAAATTAGCTTAGTAAATGGTTATGTTTTCTTTTCTTACAAAATGGGAGTATCTCCTGAGAAACTTAAAAAAAGATATAAAAGCTTAACAAGAAAGTAAATTATTTGAACTTAGGAATATCTTGTAAATAAGTATACGATTTATTTTCGAAATCTATTTCACAAATAAAATGTGTCATTCCATTAGTTACAATTAAAAAAGGAACTTTCAACTCCATGTTGTAAGTTGCAATTTGTGAAAAAGTTGCTTGAGAAATTTTGACCTCAGGAGCTTTGCATTCTATTAAAAGAAAAGGAGAAGCATCTTTATCATAAATTAAAACATCAAATCTTTTTGTTCTCTCATTTACCTTAAATTGCTTTTCTACTTTGAAATAATTTTTAGAATATCCATGATGATTTATTAAGAAATGAATGAAATTTTGCCTCACCCACTCTTCTGGGGTGAGAACAAAATATTCTTTTCTTATCTCATCATAAATGAAATAATTTCCATCTTTTTTTTGAATCTTTGTCTGATATTCAGGTAAATTTAAATCTGTTACTTTCAACTTTATTAAAAGTTAGATAGTGGTTTATTTTTAGGGTGCTTCACTTCATATTTAATCTTATGAATTTTAGTCTCCCCTGCTTTAAGTGTGTATTTCCAAGTTAATTTACCTGTTCCTCCATCTTTTCCATTTCCTCCTTCTAGCTTGGCTCCAGAAATATCTTTTATAGTGATCTCTATTCTTTCATCATTAGAAGTTGGCACTTGATCCTCTAGAATAAGTTCAATGTCTTTTCCTTTGTTATTCTTAACTGTAATCTGGATTCCCATATCTATTCTCTTCTTTCCTCCAAGAACAGCTCTTTTAGAAACATCTTTTATTTTTTCTCTCTTTGCTACAATACTTTTGTCTTTTCCTAGAACCAAGCTCATTGTATCGGATGTTGTATTAGGATTTATCAGAGTAGTTCCTACAAATGTTCCCTCAAGGAATAAGTTTGCAGTTCCTGGCAATAGATTATGCTTTTCCCAATCACTGATGTGTGCAATCAAGAATACATCACAACTGTATTTTGGTGCAGCATAATACACGTAATCTACATCAAAACTATAATCTTCTAGGTCTACAACAGCCTTCCCATTACTTCCTTTTATAGAATAAGGTTTAGAGATATTAAATTCTCTATTCACCATATTATCTGTTGCTGTTGCATAACTTGCTAGAGATTTTGAATTGTATCCTTTTTCAGTTGCAACTCCATAAGAACTATTCATTTGTCTTGTCGCACCAGAAGAAATAGCTCTAGATTTTGCGTATTTTCTTGCATCACTCTGGAACCTCAACACCCAAGGATGAACCGTAGGCAAAACTCCAAAATTCATTGGGTTACTTGTAGATAAAGTTAATGCCACATTGTTCCAATCTACTTGTGAATTTTGATTGATAGATGCTTTACAAATAGCATTAATCTTACTTCCTATCCCATTCGATTTTATTTCGTAAAAAGGAGTCCAACCAATATTATTGGCCAAATAAACTAACTTCATTGAAACAGTTTGAGCTTTTTCAGAGAAAATTGTTGCAAACAAAGAATTAGATCTTGTTTTATAACCCATTTTCTTTAATCGAACATTCAACTCTGTAGATTGGGCTCTCACTTTATTAATTCTAATGTTTTCATCATAAACAAGAGCATCTATTTTACTCAAATTATTTCTGTAATATTCTGCCATATCTATCATGTTATCTAGATTAAAGCCACTGTTTACACCATTTGCACTTTTATTATATAAAATCATGTTTTTTTCTGCCTCCAGATTTTGAACATTTTTTCTTCCTAATTGTTCATTCCTTTTCAAAACATCAATGCTATCGAGCATCTTTCTTATTGCAAGGGATTGAGATGATTTCTTAGTATTAGTCATCTGAAGATAATTAGATATAATTGTTATTCCATTTGTTCCCGAAACTTGAAATGAATTGTTATCTATACTAGACTCTAAACCAGTAAATTGAATTAAGTTATCTCCTTTTTTTAATTTTACTGTCTCAGTTCTTGTGATTTGAGCTTTGTTAGAAAAAAGTGTAGCTTCTTTGACTCTAGAAGAAACTTCTTCTTGAGAAAAAGAAAAAAGAGAAAGAGCAAAAATAAAAATTAACGAAAGTTTTAAGTGTTTCATAAGGTGGATTTGAAAATAATTAATGATTTTTATAAAAGTAAAGATTGTTTTATGATAATAACAATCCCTTAACGTTTATTAA
>CALLII010000066.1 GCA_938009745.1 uncultured Flavobacteriales bacterium | reverse complement strand
ATTATTTGAATTGAACTTTCTCCAAGGACAGTGGTTTCTAACTTTGCTTTAGAATCTACAGGAAATACAAGCTGAGAATTAGAAATATTAAGTACAGTTACCCAGTTATTATTTTCATCCAAAATATTATCCTGAACAACTCCAATTTTATTTCCTTTAAACTGGATAGTTGAACCAGGAACTAAACCTTGAATATTGTCATAACAAGCATAAAAAGTACGGTTGGTATTAAATGCATTAATCCCTTTAAGAAACTGAATTCCAAATAATAATAGAGCTAAAGCTACTACTACTGTTAATCCAATTATAAACTCTTTTTTATATTTCAAAACAAATTGTTTTTAGTGTTGTTTTTAATTAGAAGCCTTCTTAATTGCTTCCTGCAAATCTACTCTTTTTCCATCAACAAAAGCCAACAGAAATGCATCTTTATATCCCTTTTTCTTGGCATAAGCCAATGAAGTTTTTATTTGTGAATAAGAATTAGTAGCTCCATAATAATAACGATAGTATTTACCATCTTGTTTTATTTCTACGTCCTTAAGTCCCTTAAAGTTATATGATTTTGGCTCAATTCTATTAGTTGAAGAAGCCAATTGAATTTTAAAAACAGGAACCCCGGCTTTATTAACCTTTTTTGTAACGGGTGGTTTGCTTTTAGCTATTTCATTGTAAATTTTATCTCTCTTAGTTTTATAGGTAATAAAAGCATTGTAAATCGCCTTTGCCATTTTAGCTTGGTTTTCACTTTTCTTTAAAAAAGTGTTCTCTGTAGGGTTAGATAAAAAACCAGTTTCTATTAGCACACTAGGCATGGTTGTTTTATATAGAACTACAAACCCAGCTTGCTTAACTCCCCTATCCTTTCGCCCAATTTTCTTGAATTCCTTTTGTATTTCACCAGCAAAACTAATACTTTGATTTAAGTAAGCACTCAACTGCATTGTTCTGGCAATAAGTTTCTCAGGAGTAATTTGTTGGTAATTAGCCTTACTATTTTCTTCTAATTCAATTACAGCATTCTCTCTATTTGCAATCTCTTTTTGGTCATCAGTTTTATGTAAACCTAAAACATAAGTTTCACTTCCAGATGGAGTTGATTTTTTATTTGCATTAGCATGTATGCATATGAATAAATCTGCCTTTTTATTATTGGCAATTTTGGCTCTATTATCTAGTGTAACGAATTTATCTGTCTTGCGAGTATAAATAACCGAAACATCTTTATTCTTAGTTTCAATCATTTTACCCAACTTTAGTGCAATGTTTAAGGCAATCGTTTTTTCTTTTGATCCTTTACCACTACAACCATCATCATGACCACCATGACCTGCATCAATAACTACAGTTTTAAATTTACTTTGTTGTGCAAATGAATTAGTTTGAAAAAAAACTAGTCCCATCACAAGAAATACTACCAATAAACGTTTGGAAGTAAAATCAACAGTTATACCCTTCATTTTTTCTGAAAACATAGTTTTTAGATTAACTTTGCAATGGTTTTGACAATTACAGTAAAACAAATTTAACATTATACAATCCAAGTACATATTCATAAGGTCGATAGTTATTAGCGGTTTGTTGTTAATATTGTTATTCCCAGCTAATTCAATAGCTCAGGGAGAAGTTCAACAACCGGATGATTCTTTAAAAGTAAAACGAATATTAGATGAACCTGTTTCCTACAAAGCTCAAGATTCCATTCGTTTAGATGTAGTATCGCAAAAAGTATACCTATACGGAAAAGCCGAAGTTAAATTTGGAGATATTGTACTAAAATCAGGTTATATAGAATATGATTTTAAAGGAAAAAATGTATGTGCTTATCCAATTAAAGATTCAATTG
The DNA here is from genome assembly GCA_938009745.1 of uncultured Flavobacteriales bacterium. Classification (GTDB taxonomy): domain Bacteria; phylum Bacteroidota; class Bacteroidia; order Flavobacteriales_D; family CAJJDF01; genus CAJJDF01. The sequence continues at coordinate 9,282 of CALLII010000066.1, read as the reverse complement.
GGCAAGATGTAGATTTTCCAGAGTTTACTGACGGTAAAGAAACCTTTACTGCAAAACTCATGTGTTATAATTTTGAAACAAAAAAAGCATTTGTTGAAGGCAGCCGAGCTAAACAAGGTGAGGGATTTGTTCATTTTGACCAAGTTAAAGTATATCCAAATAAAGAGACTCACGGGGCTCACGGAAAGTATACAACTTGTGACTTGGAACATCCTCATTATTATTTCAATATTTCTAAAGCCATTGTAAAACCTGATAATAAAATTATTGCAGGACCATTAATGCTTTACATTGCTGATATTCCTACACCACTTGCATTGCCTTTTGGTTTTTTTCCTAATCAAAAAAATAAAGGAGCAGGAATAATTATTCCTACTTACGATAATTCAGTTGCTTTTGGTAGTGGATTATTAAATGGTGGTTATTACATTCCTTTTGGCGAACGTTTTGATTTACAACTTACTGGAAGTGTATATACTCGAGGAACCTGGGGAGTTCGTTCAATCTTAAGGTATAAAAACTTGTATAAAAACTCAGGAAGTCTTCAGCTTTCTTACCAAAGAAATGTCACTGGTGACAAAGCTCTACAAAGCTTAACAAATTTCAGTTCTACTAATGTTTTTGCTATAAATTGGAATCACGTTCAAGACCCAAAGGCACAGCCAAACTCAACTTTTAACGCCAATGTTAATTATAATGGAAGCCCAAGAAGTGATATAAATGCGAGAGGTACAGACTTTATAAATAACTCTTTTCAATCTTCAATTTCTTACAGAAGAGTGTTTCCAAACACTCCTTTTAGTTTAACACTAAATGCTTCGCAAAGTGGAACATACACTTACAGCAACAATCCTAATCGACAGAGTTCAAATAATTTAACTTTTAATCTTCCTGATGTAAACTTTGCAATGAATAGAATTTATCCATTAAAGGGAATTCAAAACGAAAATAATAGGAACAAAAAAGTAATAAAAGAACTTGCTAAAATTTATGTTACCTACAACACTCAGTTTAGGAACACTGTTAGCTTTATAGATACAGCACTATACGACAGTACTTTGGACAGAAACAATTATGGGAAATTACTTTCTGACATGAGAAATGGATTTCAGCACAACTTAAGTGCCGGAACCTCATTAAAAGTATTGAAAAAAGCTGTTACAATTAACCCATCTATTAATGTAACCGAAAGATGGTACTTGCAAACTCTGAGTCAAGGATATGATCCAGTTGCCGATAAAATTTTAAGAGACACTTTACGAGGGCCAACAAATTGGGCTAGAGCATTTAATGGTAGTATAAATGTATCAGCCACAAGTAAACTATATGGTATGTATAGTTTTACAGGATTTACAAAAGGAAAACGAGAATCAATAATAAGGCACGTACTTACACCCAATTTATCTTTTAGTTACAACCCAAATTTTAATTCACTAATTGCTGCCGACACAATAAATGATTCAACTTTTGTCACTGCATACTCCCCTCTTCAGCTAGGGATATATGGATATCCGCCAAATAGCCAATCTGGTTTAGTTTCTTTGAACTTAACTAACTCATTGGAAATGAAAATGAAAACCAAAACCGATACTGGTATGGTTTATAAAAAAGTAAAACTAATAGATAACTTCACAATAGGAACAAGTTATGACTTAGCTCTTGATAGCTTTAATATGAGAGACATAACACTTGCTGGTCGTACAACTCTATTTAAGGTGATTTCTATAAATGGTAATATGAGATTTAATCCATACTTTCAAAACTCTGAAGGAGCCATTAGAGATAGATATTTAATAGCTGAAACTGGAAAACTAGCTAGGTTTGTAAACTCAAGCATAGCAGTTAGCTTTAGTTTATCTCCTGAGACTTTTAAGAAAAAGAAAGAGGAAACTGAAAATGAAGAAACACCTCCAATAAGCCAGTATGACATACCTTGGAACCTCTCAATAAATTATAATTTTAGCGCCAGAAGATTTTTTAACACCAATTCTCAAAGTGATACAACACAGTTTATTCAAACTATAGGAACCAGTGGAAGCGTTAGTTTTACTCAAAATTGGAGACTTGGATATACAGTTAATTTTGACATGACAAACCAAGCAATTTCATACACAGCAATGGATGTATACAGAGATTTACATTGTTGGGAAATGAAATTAAGTTGGGTTCCATTTGGACCAAGACAGAGTTATAATTTTCAAATTAACGTTAAATCTGCTATGCTTCAAGATTTAAAATACAACAAACAATCTCAACCCCGAGAATTTCGTTAAATTTAGGGCATGAAAAAATACGTTACTCTTTTTATTGCCGTCATTATTTTATCACAGGGAGCTTTTAGTCAAGAGGATGATTCTTCTGTACTGGACAAAAATAATTGGACACTTAGGACTTTTGCAATTGGAAAACCCTATACATTTGAACAAAGAACAGCTGTACCGAATCTTTTTTCTGGATTAGGTCTTAAATATAATTTCAAGAACATTTCTTTAAGAGTATCTTATGAAAACAATCCTTATGGATACAGAGATGCTTTTGAAAACCTTGCTAATAAAGAGCAAGTAGTTAGATTAGGAGCAGAATACAGAAGGGTTTACGAAGGTAGAGTTAGCTTAAATTTATTTGTTGATTTAGCTTACATGGATTTTAGTCAAGATTATGGCACTACAGACAGTTTAGCTAAACCAATTTCTTTAACCACAATCAGAGGAAATGGATTTGGAGGAATTATTGGCATAGGAGTTGATTACTATCTAACACCAGAAATTTCTATTTGTTTGGAATCAAGATTGGACATATTATATTACCGTCCAGAATATGAAACAACATTTTACGTTACCAATACAACAACACAATCTGAACAAAGATTTACCCAAACTAACTTAGGAATAATTGGAAATTTTGGAATTAACTACCACTTTTAATATGAAAAATACTTTAATCTACTTATTGATTTTTACACTTTTACTAGGCTCATGTAAAACCACAGCTCAAGGATCAATGTATGATTCTGACGATAAAAAAGCAGTTGCCCTTTTTAAAAAAGGATATAACGAGTATAGATCAAGTTATGGAGATGATTCCAAGTTACTTTTAGCTGAATCCTATTTACTAAAAGCCTTAAAAAAAGACCCTGAGTTTGTATCTGCTATGATGCTATTAAGTGAGATAGAAGTTCAGAAAGGAAATCTTGAAAAAGCTATTGAATACAAAGAACAAGGACTAAATACTAATCCTGAGTATGGTAAAAACGAATATTACTATTTAGCACAAATGCAGTTGATTGCTGGACAATATGATAAATGTAAACGAAATGCTACCCGGTTTTTAACCTATAAAAATACTAACGAAACGTTTCAAACAAAAGCTAGATTATATATTGAGAGTTGTGATTTTGCGACCCAAGCTTTAAAAAACCCTGTTCCTTTTAATCCTAAAAACCTAGGGTCGAACATCAATACAACACAACCAGAATATTTTCCTTCGCTAACTGGTGATGGTGAAAACTTAATCTTTACTCGTGTTATTTTAGATAGAAATGCACAATTGAGAGGAGGAAAACAAGAAGATTTTTATGCAAGTACAGTAACAGAGAATGGAGATTGGGAGCCTGCAGTTAGCTTATCAAGCACTATTAATACTTTTTTTAATGAAGGTGCGCCTACAATTACAGCTGATGGAAACTTCTTGATATTTACCAGCTGTGCTGGAGTAGATGGCTATGGTAATGACCGAAAAGGAAAAGGAAGTTGTGATTTGTTTTACGCTAGGAGATTAGGAAACTCTTGGAGTAAACCAAAAAACCTTGGAGCACCAATTAATACCATAAACTGGGAATCTCAACCCTGCTTTTCTGCAGATGGAAGAACACTTTACTTTATTAGATCAGTTTTAAAACAAAGAGGTAGACAAAATCCTGAAGAACAAGATATTTATGTTACTTATTTAAGTGATGAGGGTTACTGGAGTGTTCCAAAAAAATTATCAAACACTATTAATACTCCTTTTAGGGAGGAATCTGTTTTTATTCACCCAGATGGGCAAACTCTTTACTTTGGTTCCAATGGGCACCCTGGAATGGGTGGAATGGATTTATTTGTATCCAGAATTGATGAAAATGGAAACTGGGGAACACCAGTGAACTTAGGTTATCCAATTAACACAAGTGGAAATGAAAATGGACTTGTTGTTTCATCTGATGGAGAATTAGCTTATTTTTCTAGTGATAGAGAAGGTGGACAAGGAGGCTTGGACATTTATTCGTTTGAATTACCCCCAGCAGTTAAGCCTGTGTATACTACTTACATGAAAGGAAAAGTATTTGACTTCGAATCTAAAATTCCACTTGGATCAGTCATAACAATTATAGATTTAAAAACTAAAGAGGTATTACTAAAATCAGTCTCGGACCAAAAACTCGGAAATTTCTTAGTTAATATTCCTACAAATAAGGAATTAGCAATTAATGTTTCTCGTGATGGATATTTTTTCTATTCTAAGAACTTCTCCTTTAATAGCTCTAAAGAACCTATATTAATGGATATTGCATTAGAAAAAATTAAAATTAGTGACAAGCCTTTTGTACTTGAGAACATCTTTTTTGATGTAGCTAAGTACAATTTAAAATCTGAATCTAGAGTTGAATTAGATAAGCTATTTGAGTTAATGAAAACCAACCCTGAACTTAAAATTGAAGTTGGAGGACATACAGATAGTGATGGAGATGCTGATAAAAATCAAGCTTTATCTGAAAAAAGAGCTAAATCAGTAGTAAACTATTTAGTAATGAAAGGAATTGATGCATCTAGATTAAAATACAAAGGATACGGAGAAACTAAACCTAGGGCAGATAATGATTCTCCTGAAAACAAAGCTCTAAACAGAAGAACTGAGGTTAAAATAATTGGGAATTAAAAATGCTCAAACTAACTCTATTTTTCATTTTGTATCCATTAATGTTATCCTTTGCACTTATTTTTGGATCAGGAACATACAAAACTGTAGCAGCTCCTTTTCAACTTAAAGAAACAAGTAAAATCACTTTCGAAAAGGACATTAAACCAGTAATGAATACCTATTGTGGCGGTATATTTTGTCATCATGGTAAACCATCTTCTTGGACTAATTACAAAACAACAAAACTTGCTGTTGATAATGGAACATTTTACAATAGAGTTATAGTTGTGAAAGATATGCCCAAGAAAAAAACTCTTCCTGAAAAAGAATATGAATTGATTAAAAAATGGCTTGAGAATGGAGCTATTGAAAATTAAAAAATCAATAACTATCTTTTAAAACTACAATTCCTTTATTTTCTTTTTAGTCAACATTAGACTATCTTTGTCAATCATTATTGAACTATGAAAGACAAGAGAAAAAAGAATGATGCTTTATTGTACCACAGCCACCCAAAGCCAGGTAAAATTGAAGTAGTTCCAACAAAAAAATATTCGTCTCAAAGAGATTTATCCTTAGCATACTCTCCTGGTGTAGCAGAGCCTTGCTTAAAAATAGCTGAGAACAAAGAAGATGTTTATAAATATACTTCTAAAGGAAATTTAGTTGCAGTAATATCAAATGGTACTGCCGTTTTAGGACTTGGTAACATTGGCCCAGAAGCCTCTAAACCTGTAATGGAAGGAAAAGGATTGTTGTTTAAAATATTTGCTGATATTGATGTATTTGACATTGAAGTTGATACGGAAGACATTGATACTTTTATAGAAACAGTAAAGAACATTGCTCCTACTTTTGGAGGAATAAACTTAGAGGATATAAAAGCTCCAGAAGCTTTTGAAATTGAGAGAAGATTAGTAGAAGAGCTAGACATTCCTGTAATGCATGACGACCAGCATGGTACTGCAATAATTTGTACTGCTGCGCTTAAAAATGCAATTGAAATCACAGGAAAGAAATTAGATAAAGTGAAAATTGTAGTGAATGGAGCTGGAGCAGCTGCCATATCATGTACGAGACTTTACATTTCTTTAGGAGCAAAAAAAGAAAATATATTGATGTGCGATAGCAAAGGTGTTATCCAAAAAAGCAGAAAAGACCTCACTCCACAAAAAGAGGAATTTGCTACAAGTCAAGAAGATCAACATACTCTTGAAGATGCAATGGTTGGAGCGGATGTATTTGTAGGATTATCAAAGGGAAATATTGTAACACCAGAAATGTTGCTTACAATGGCTAAAGACCCTATTGTATTTGCAATGGCAAACCCAGAGCCTGAAATAGAATATAGCTTAGCAGTTGCAACTCGTGATGACATTATTATGGCTACTGGAAGATCTGATTTTCCTAACCAAGTGAATAATGTACTTGGGTTCCCTTTTATTTTTAGAGGAGCACTTGATGTAAGAGCTACCAAAATAAATGAAGCCATGAAAATGGCAGCAGTACATGCTTTAGCAGATTTAGCTAAAGAATCTGTTCCTGAACAGGTTAACATTACTTATGATGAGGTAAACATTAAGTTTGGAAAAGAATACATTATTCCAAAACCATTTGACCAAAGATTAATTTCTACAATTCCTCCAGCTGTTGCTAAAGCAGCTATGGAAAGTGGAGTTGCTCAAAAACCAATAACCAATTGGGAAGAATACAAACACGAGCTTGAAGACAGATTAGGTACAGGAAATAAAATTGTACGTTTACTTCATAACAGAGCAAAATCTAATCCTAAAAGAGTTGTATTTGCTGAAGCAGATCATTTAGATGTACTTAAAGCTGCACAATATGTGCACGAAGAAGGAATAGCAATACCTATTTTATTAGGAGATAAAGAAACAATTCAAGAATTGATGGAAGAAATAGGTTTCGACAGTAAAGTTGAAATTATAGATCCTAAATCTTACAAAGAAAGAAAGAGAAAAAGAGAGTTTGCAGAGAAATATTGGGAAATGAGACAAAGAAAAGGTGTCACATTTTTTGATGCAGATAAGCTAATGAGAGAAAGAAACTACTTTGCAGCAATGATGCTTAAAGAAGGAATGGCAGATGCTTTTATCTCTGGATATGCAAGAAAATACTCTTCTGTACTTAAACCTTTAATAGAAATAATACCAAAAGTAGAAGGAGTTGATAAAATATCATCTACCAATGTAATGCTTACCAAAAGAGGACCAATGTTCTTATCTGATACGGCAATTACTCCTAATCCTTCTGGACCAGATTTAGCTCTAATTGCTGAAATGACAGGGACTGTAATCCGTATGTTTGGAATGACACCAGCCATTGCCATGTTATCTTATTCAAATTTTGGCTCTGCGGACAACCATACTTCACGTAAAGTGAAAGAAGCAATAGAAATACTTCATACAACTTGCCCTGATTTAGTTATTGATGGAGAAATACAAGCCGATTTTGCTTTAAACCCTAAGATGTTGAAAGAGAAATTTCCTTTCTCTAAACTAGTGGGTAAAAATGTGAACGGACTAATATTCCCTAACTTGGATTCTGCTAACATAAACTACAAACTACTAAAAGAACTGAATGGTATAGACTCTATTGGTCCAGTAATTATGGGACTAACAAAACCTGCTCACGTATTGCAACTTGGAGCAAGTGTAGATGAAATTGTAAATATGACTGCTCTTGCTGTTGTTGATGCACAAAACAAAACTGAAAAAAAATAGATTGATGACGATAGATAAGACTAACCCTTGGCACAAAGTAAATATTGGAGAAAACTCTCCAAATATTGTAAACGGAATCATAGAAATTCCTAAAAACACAAGGGCTAAGTACGAATTAGACAAAGAATCCGGTATGTTATTAATGGATAGAGTTATTTATTCATCTATGCACTACCCTGCTAATTATGGGTTTATACCACAAACTTATTGTGATGATAAGGATCCTTTGGATATCATGGTATTGTCGCAAATAGATATAGTACCAATGTGTATTGTATCTGCCAAAGTAATTGGTGTAATGCAAATGATTGATGGTGGCGAAATGGACGATAAAATTATTGCTGTTGCAGAAAACGACATGAGTTTTAATCACATTAATGATATATCAGAATTACCAGCTCACTGGATTAAAGAATTACGTAACTTTTTTGAAGACTACAAAAAGCTAGAAAACAAAAAAGTAGAAGTAGAAGAATTTCAAAATGCTGAAAAAGCAAAGGAAATCATTAGACAAAGTATTGAGGATTACAAGGCTTATATTGGGCAGTAGTTTAACTTAAAATGAATTTTAAGCCTCAATTAAATTTGTGGCTTTTTTTATGCGAAATATAAAAGGTAGCGATAACATCCGATTTGGTGCGTTAATCATCAACTTTCACATTTGCTTTAAAATTATTTTTTAGGCTATTTCAACCTTAACTGCTAATAGGCTAAGTGATTTTTTTTGTAATTTACGTATGTAAACAAGTTGTGCTTCATTAAAACAAATAATAGTTTGAACCCAAAAGAAAAAATAAGAGCCTTAATTAGTAAATTTCCAATTCTTACTAAAGAAGAGGTTTCATTAATTGTGGATAAAACTGTAGTTAAGGAATTCAAAAAAGGCGAAATCCTTTTGAGAGAAGGCCAAGTCGCCAAAAACTGCTACATGATAGTAGAAGGCTGTGTTAGAGAGTATTTGATTAAAGATGGAGATGAAAAATCCATATCATTCTATACAGAAAGTGAAACGTTTAATCCTCAACATAAAGAAAGTGAGCCTTCAAAATTTTATTGGGAATGTGCAGAAGACTCTGTTTTAACGGTCAGCACCAAAAGTTATGAAGAAGAATTACAAAATATACTCCCACGATTAGAATTGGTATTTCGTCAAATAGCTATTGATAAAATAAATTTAGCGAAAGTTGAGTGGAGTGAATTTATCTCTTCTTCTCCAGAAGAAAGGTATCTGAATTTACAAAAAACAAAACCATCTCTTTTTGACCGGGTTCCTCATCATCAAATAGCTAGCTACCTTGGAATGAAACCACAATCATTAAGCAGAATTAGAAAGAGAATTTCAAAAGAAAAAGAATAGTTTAGTCTATTTTTTTCAATAAATAATGGAGCATTCACTTAAGTGAATGCATAGTTTCTTGTTACTATCTATGTTTGTAGTGTAATAAAAACTACTTCTAATTATGGTCACTAAAACTGTATCTCTCTCTGAATTTATTTTCATCTCTTTCTTAACATTCACTTTTCTTTCTATTCAAGGCTGCATGTCTTCAAGAAATAGAAGTATTAAAAATTGGGAAAAATATGAATGGAAAATAATCAAAGAGAGTGAAAATATAAAAATGGGTTGGAAAATCTACAAGCG
>CALLII010000065.1 GCA_938009745.1 uncultured Flavobacteriales bacterium | reverse complement strand
CCATCCGAACTAACTTCGACAAAAGCTAACTCTAAAAAGCTCGAACTGAACCCATTTTCAAATACTGCAAAATCTGGTCCTGGACCATTAAATATTGACTGATACAAACTTAAAGTTGCTGTTCCTCCATCACCTAAACTTACTGCTACTCCATTGGCTTTGCCATAAACTTCAGCTGAATCTCCTTGAGATGCTTTACCAAGTGTTGTATCATTAATTTGTTGGTATCCTCTAGTAACAGAACAATTAGTTCCCCAAGCAACAAAACTTGAGCTATCCTTATGCATAGCAGAAGTACCAATTTGTCCAGCAGCAGGTGCATAACTTCCTTGTCCCAACACTAATTGAGACAAGAAAAGAAACACTACTATTTGAACTGATCGTTTCAAATTATTGTTTGATTATTTTTTTAGTTATCACTTCTCCATCAATGTTAATCATTAAGAAGTAAACACCATTATTTTGGTTGGATAAATCAAGGCTTAAAGTATTAACTCCATTAATTGAAGAACTAAATACCTCTCTTCCAGCTACATCAATTAACCTATATGAAGCATTACTAATTGTTTCTTCAAATTTAACATTAACGTTATTTTGAGTTGGGTTAGGGAAAATTGAAATTGTATTTTCAATGTTCTCAGTAATAGAAACTGAAGTAGTGTAAGTCAAGTTATCCATACAAAAATAAGCAGGTGTTACCATTCCAAAACTATTATTATCCGAAGAAGACATTTTAAATTTTAAAGTTTTAGAATTAGGATTTAGAGTAGACAAATCAACATAGGTCCAATCTTTTAAAATATAATCCAATGAATCTGCACCTCTGTAATCAGCTAAATAAAATTCTACTGAATCAGAATTTGTCCCGTAAATAGTCAATTTTAAAAAATCGTTCCCATTGGTTCCATCAACTGCACCACTAGCATTTGTAGAATCTCCGAATTTTTTAGAAAATGAATCTCCATCTTTCATAGATAAATAAGCATATGTAGAGTTGTTTATCCAGAAACCAGTAAAAGCTCCATAGTTAGGGATAGTTACTAATTCGCTAGCATTATTATAATAAAGTCCAAATGTGGCACTTGAGTTATATCCTTCACCAGCAATGCAGCTGTATTGGTTTCCAAAACCAGCTGTAGTGTCATTTTTCATGTTAGAATAAGCAAAACCAGACCAAAACCCACCAAAAGAAGTATCGTAGGAATTATTAAAAATTACCGAGTTAGAATTAAATTGTCCTGAACCATCACTCCCGTTCCAAAAACTATCGGCCGGTAGGTTTAGATCTTCAAAATCTGATACGTTTGTTTGAGAGTAAGAAGAGAAAGAAATAATCCCTGCTAAAATTAAAATGTAGTTTTTTTTCATGCTTTGTATTTATTATTAGTTGTTAAAGTTTCTAATTAATAAATACTATCTACGAAAAGGCATATGAGAATACTCCAATAAAAATGGAGAAATAATCACGTGTTTTTATCCCGAAAACAGTACTTATATGTATTTGGCAGGTCTCCTGACTCACTTCATTTCTTGTTTTCCTTCCCATTCGACAAACGAACAGTGGATTTATTAAACAAGCTTTACCGAAGCTTACAGTTGCGGGAACAGTCTAGGTTTTTCACCTAATTCCCTTTTAATTTCGATTTCTCGAAAACCAATTACACCACAAAGATAGATTAATTTTAATTGTTATCAATTACTTAAATAGTTATTATTAAATGTAGCATGTGAATAATAATTAATCCTTATTTTTGTTTAGACACAACACTATGAAACACTCAATATACTTATTCTTCTTAATTATAATCTCTTGTACTGGAGCAAACAAGGTTGCTACAACCGAATCTAACGAAAAAAATGAAGCAGCTTCTGATGTAGAAGATGAGTATGCAGTAGACGATTATGGTGTTTATAAAAACGAAACTTTTGATAAAAAAATAAAAACGGTCTGGATTCACAAGAAAAGTTGGAACATGAGCAATCCTGCTATTGATAAAAGTGAAAATGAAATACTTAAGGTTTCTTTTGATCATTTAGGTCCAAATTTAGGAGATTACTATTACACCATTATTCATTGTGATGCAAATTGGAAAGAATCTGATTTGATGCAAGCTCAATACATTCAAGGTTTTTTCCAGGATTTTATTCAGAGTTTTAAATTTTCATTTAATACATACGAGCAATACATTCATTATGAATTAGAGATTCCTAACAAGAACATGAGCTTTAAATTGACTGGAAACTATATACTAAAAGTGTTTAGAGACAATGATACTGAAGATGTGGCTTTCACAAGACGTTTTCAAGTATATGAAAACAAAATAATTACACGTCCAGATGTAAAAAGGCCAAGTGACATCAATGAAAGAAACTACAAACAAGAGATCGATTTTGAATTAAACCTTCAAGATGTTGTAATGAATGACATTAAACGAGATTTAAAAGTTGTAATCCAACAAAACAATAGATGGGACAATGCTATTTATGGTTTGGAACCTTTATTTATAAGAGGTAATCAACTTATTTATGATTTCAATAGTTTGGAAAATGTATTTGATGGTGGAAACGAATACCGCTTTTTGGATACCAGAAACCTAAGATACAGAGGTCAAAAAGTACAACAAATATCTTTACAAAATAGATCCACAAACGTGTATTTATTCCCCGAAGAAAAAAGAAGATTCTCAAACTATTTATTTTTTGAAGATTTGGATGGAAAATTCATAATTAAAAATCAATTTGCTGTGAATGATGCACTTGAAGCTGATTACGTGCATGTACATTTTGCACTAAACTATCCTCAAGCATTAGCAGATGGTGATATTTATGTATTTGGAGGACTTACCGATAACTTGTTTTTAGAAGAGTTTAAAATGAAATACAATGAACTCGCCAAGCAATACGAAGTAGATGCTTTGATAAAGCAAGGTTTTTACGATTACGTATATATGTTTAAAAAACCTCTTGAAGAAAAAGGAGATATAACTATGTTGGAAGGAGACCATTTTCAAACAGAAAACAGTTACACAATTACCACTTATCTTAGAAATCAACTTTGCGATTGTGATTTAATTATTGGTCATTCAACATTTAAATCTAACACAGGTAACTAATGGAAGTGAAAATAGTCCCTCATTACAGCAAAGATTACTGGAAATGCGTAAGATTAAGAGATAAAATTCTTAGAGAACCTATAAACCTTATGTTTTCTGAGGAAGAATTGTACCTGGAGAACGACCAAATTCATGTAGGTTGTTTTGACGGAGAAAAAGTAGTCGGATGTTTTTCTTTTGTGAAAATTGACTCTGATACTCTTAAAATGAGACAAGTATGTGTTGATTCTGATAAACAAAGAAATGGAATTGGCGGAAAACTAATGACTTTTTCTGAGGAATGGGCAAAAGAAAATGGGTATTCAACTGTAGAATGCCATGCTCGAGAATCTGCCGTTCCTTACTATGAAAAACACGGTTACAAAACCGAAGGAAAATTATTTAGTGAGGTAAGTATACCTCACTTAAAAATGAAAAAATCACTTTAACAGAGACTTTAGTTAAATTTTTAACCTTCTCATTATACATTGGCTTCATAAAAATGTACCTTTGCACTAATTAAAAATTAAAAGAAAAAAACATGGCAGAAACTGCACTTAATCTAGACTTTTTAGCCGAATTAGGCTTAAAAGATATAAATGACGGAACTTCTACAGGAGTAAATAATTTCTCGAATGGGGAATTAATAGAATCTTATTCACCAGTTGACGGTCAACTGATTGGTAAAGTAAAAGCGACTACAAAAGAAGATTACGAAAGAGTAATTAAAGCAGCTGAAGAAGCTTATAAAGATTGGAGAATTGTTCCTTCGCCAAAAAGAGGCGAAATTGTAAGACAATTTGGAGAAAAACTTAGAAAATACAAAGAGCCTTTAGGGAAATTAGTTTCCTATGAAATGGGGAAATCTTTGCAAGAAGGTTACGGAGAAGTTCAAGAAATGATTGATATCTGTGATTTTGCTGTAGGATTATCTAGACAACTGAATGGATCTACACTTCATAGTGAAAGACCTCTACACAGGATGTACGATCAGTATCACCCACTAGGAATTGTAGGGATTATTTCTGCATTTAACTTTCCAGTTGCAGTTTGGGCTTGGAATACAGCATTAGCTTGGATTTGTGGAGATGTATGTGTTTGGAAACCAAGTGAAAAAGCACCAATTTGTGGAGTTGCTTGCCAAAACATCATGGCAGAAGTATTAAGAGAAAATGATTTGCCAGAAGGGATTTGCGGATTAATAAACGGAGATTACAAAGTAGGTGAAATGATGACTAAAGATCACAGAGTTCCATTAATTTCTGCTACAGGAAGTACAAGAATGGGAAGAATTGTAGGAGCTACAGTTGCTGAAAGATTTGGAAAATCATTGTTAGAATTAGGTGGAAACAATGCAATTATCATCACGCCAAGTGCAGATTTGGAAATGACAATTGTAGGAGCATTATTTGGAGCTGTAGGAACTGCAGGACAAAGATGTACCTCTACTCGTAGATTAATCATTCATGAGTCAATGTACAATACAGTAAAAGAAAAATTAGCTGCAGCTTACGGACAAATAAAAATTGGAAATCCATTGGACGAAAGCAACCACATGGGGCCACTTATTGATAAAGATGCGGTAACTACTTATTTAGCTGCAATTGAAAGTGCAAAAGCTGAAGGAGGAAAAGTAGTTGTAGAAGGTGGAGTACTTGAAGGAGAAGGATACGAAACTGGTTGCTACGTTAAGCCTTGTATCATTGAAGCTGAAAACTCAATGAACATAGTTCAATCGGAGACCTTCGCTCCTATTTTATATTTATTGAAATACTCAGGAGAATTGGAAAATGCAATAGACCAACAAAATGGTGTTGCTCAAGGATTATCTTCTTCTATCATGACAAATAGCATGAGAGAAAGCGAATTATTCTTATCTCACAAAGGAAGTGATTGTGGAATTGCTAATGTAAACATTGGAACTTCTGGAGCAGAGATTGGTGGAGCTTTTGGTGGAGAAAAAGAAACTGGAGGAGGAAGAGAATCCGGATCTGATGCTTGGAAAATCTACATGAGAAGACAAACTAACACAATAAATTACTCTACTGAATTGCCATTGGCACAAGGGATTAAGTTTGAGTTTTAATAAATGAATATGATTATCGAATTAAAAACCTCAATCCAAACTGATTGAGGTTTTTTTGTGTTAATTTTAGGACTATGAAAACAATAGGAATTGATATCGATAAGAAAAAGGCAATTTGTGTTGCTCTGGAACAAGATAAGGATGGAAATTTCAATAACATAACTGGATCTAAAAAATATTTTGAAGTTAAAGATGACAGGGATGCCAATCAATTGAGAGAATTTATGAATCAACTTCACTCCTATTTTGATTCTATTAATCCTGATAAAATAGCTATTATAACTCGCCAAACTAAAGGACGATTTTCAGCTTCTCCTTTTTCATTTAAACTGGAAGGATTAATTCAATTATACTCCAAAGAGATTGAATTCATAACTCCGCAAGCACTTACCTCTTTTTTCAAAAAAAATGAACTCAAACTAAAGCCAGACTTTTCTTATCAAGAAAAAGCAATAAAATTAGCCGACTTCTTAATAAATAAATAGTTAAAACCATCTCAATTAAATAAATCTTGTTTAGCTTTGTTTTTATATTGTTAAACAAAAATTTAAATGAAATATTTACTTTCTATCCTATTACTAATAAGCACTTTATTAGTTAACGGACAAAATAAAGGAATAATAAAAGGTACCATAAAAGACAAAAACACTCAAGAATTACTTGGCTTTGTTAATGTACTTGTTGAAGGAACTGATTACGGAACTACTACAGATTTTGATGGAAACTACCGATTAGAGATACCAACTGGAACGTATAACCTCAGAGTCTCATTTGTTGGGTATCAAACAGAAACTAAGTTTAACATTGAACTAAACTCAGGAAATGCTCAAATTATAAACTTCGAATTAAGCCAAGGAACCGAGCTAGAAGAATTTGAAGTGGCTTATGACAGAGAAAGAGAGGTTGCCACAACAGATATGGTAACTCCACTTTCTGTTCAACAATTAACAGCACAAGAAATACGATCTAATCCTGGAGGGAACTTTGATGTTTCTAAAGTAGTGCAAACTCTACCTGGAGTTGGTGGTTCGGCTGGTGGTGGTGGACGAAACGACATTACAATTAGAGGTGGAGCTCCAAACGAAAACGTGTATTATTTAGATGGAATTGAGATTCCTGTTATAAATCATTTTCAAACTCAAGGTTCGTCTGGTGGTGCTCAAGGGATATTAAATGTTTCTTTTATTGAAGAATTAAAACTCTCCTCTTCTGCATTTGATGCTAGGTATGACAATGCTTTGGCATCTACTTTTGTAATTAAACAGAGAGATGGAAATAACGAAAAGCTTTCTGGAAATGTAAGAACAAGTTTAACCGAAAGTTCATTTACACTAGAAGGACCTTTAAGCAAAGACAAAAAAACAGTGTTTTTAGCCTCTGCTCGAACTAGTTACCTCGATTTATTATTTACATTAATAGATTTACCAATTCGTCCAAATTTTTCAGATTTTCAATATAAAGTAACTCGCCAAATTGATAGTAAAACAACAATCACAGCTCTTGGAGTTGGAGCTATCGATAGATTTAGATTTGCTGAAACAGCAGACGAAACTCCTGAAAATACTTACCTAAGAGGTTCACTTCCTTTTATTAACCAATGGAATTACACAACAGGGTTTGCTTATAAAAAATTAGTGAATGATGGATTTTACAACATTACTTTAAGCAGAAATATGTTCGACAATCAGTTAGACCAGTTTGAAGGAGCTCAAAACGATCAAGAAGAATTTAGAAATCTAGGATTGAACTCTCAGGAGATTGAAAATAAATTTCGTTTTGATATGAATAAGTTTCAGAATGGATTTAAATACTCCTACGGAGTTATGGGGCAATACGTTAAATACAATACGAGTATTTTTAATAAACTATCTAGCGAAATAACTGATACTGCTGGAAACGTTATTCAACCAGAGGTAATTCTAAACTTTGGGAGTGCCATTGATTTCTTTAAATACGGAGTTTTTGGGGCAGTGTCTAAAAACTTCTTTCAAGACAGGTTATTAGTTTCTGCAGGTATTCGTTCGGATATGAACTCATTTACGGATAATGGAAACAATCCTTTAAGCACACTTTCGCCAAGAATAAGCTTCTCGTACCAATTGACAGATAAAGTTGATTTAACTGCATCTATAGGTAGTTATTACAAGATTCCTACTTATACTTCTTTAGGTTTTCAAGACAACACTGGAGAGTTTGTGAATAGAGGAATGGAATACATACAATCCAATCATTATGTTATTGGTGGGCAATACATCCCAAATAGTGGATTAAGAATAACAGTTGAAGGATTTTACAAAGAGTACAACAACTATCCAGTTTCTATTGCAAATGGTTCTTCGCTTGCGAACCAAGGAACGCAATTTGGTTCTATTGGTAGTGAAGCAGTATCGAGCACAGGAAAAGGGCAAACCTATGGTGCTGAGCTATTTATTCAACAAAAACTAGTTAAGAATTTATTTTATGTATTGAGTTATACTTATGTAAGAAGTTTATTTACTGGACTGGATGGTGAATTTGTACCTTCTGCCTGGGATAATCAACATTTAGTTTCAGGAACTTTGGGTTACAACTTTAAGAAAAACTGGAAAATTGGAGCTAAATACAGATTTGCAGGTGGTGTTCCTTATACTCCATTTGACCCTGTAGCTTCTCAAAGAAACTTTGCAACTTTAGGACAAGGTAGTCTAGATTTCGATAGATTAAATGAAGTTCGTTTGGATAACTTTAGCCAGTTCGATTTAAGAGTAGACAAAATTGTAAACTTTAAAAAAGTGAGTATCGATTTTTATATCGATATCCAAAACCTGTTCTTAACTGAACAAGAAACTCCTCCGTATTATACTTTTAAAAGAAATGAGGACAATACTGGATTTGAAACTACAGATGGATTACCATTGAATCAGGATGGGTCAAATGGAATTCCATTGATTATTGAAAATAGATCAGCAACAGTAACACCAACTTTAGGGATTATATTTGAGTTTTAAGAACTGCAAGAAAGCATAGAACAACCCACTTTATCGTTAGCCCATTCTGGTCGCTTTGCATACCATTTGTTTTGCTCTGGCTGGTTATCGTAAGGGTTCTGAAGTAATTGATATAACTCATCAATAAGCTCATAATTACCTTTCTCAGCAGCTTCTATTGCTAGTTGAGCCATATAATTTCTTAAAACGTATTTTGGATTAATAGCATTCATCTTTACTGAACGAGCTTTTTTATCCATATTCTCGGCATCAATTAATGTTTGATACGAATCGTACCAACTCATCCAGCACTTTTTATGAAGCTTCAATTCTTTTTTATCCAAGTAACTTGTAGCCTTTAGAATCTGCCAGAACTTCTCTGGATTTTCTTTTGATAATTCTCTGTAAAACAAAGTCATATCTATTTCACTGTGAGTTAAATTCTTTTCCAATTTAGCTGTAAACTCATCAGGAACATTATTTATCTGGTACAAACCGAGTTTATGACAACTCATTTCATGGTATTCTTTAGAAAAAGAAACCTGAAAAGTATCCAAAATCTCTTGCAAAGGCTCAGTTTCTTCAATTAATGGATACAATGCATTTGCCAATTGCATCAAGTTCCATTGTGCAACCGAAGCTTGATTTCCAAATCTGTATCTTCTGTGTTGAGCATCTGTTGTATTTGGTGTCCAGCCAGGATTAAAATCTTCTAGCCAACCGTAAGGACCGTAATCAATTGTTAGTCCAAGGATAGACATGTTATCGGTATTCATTACCCCATGAACAAAACCAACTCTTTGCCATTCCAGAATCATTTTTCGTGTTCTGTTAGCTACCTCTTGTATAAACTTAATGTAAGTTTCCTTAGTTGGTTCTCCAAGTTCAGGATAATGATGCTTAATTGTGTAATCTGCAAGTTTTATTAGATTCTCTTTATCTTGGCGAGAAGCCAAAATTTCGAAACTTCCAATTCGGATAAAACTTGGTGCAACTCTGCAGACTAATGCTCCTTGCTCCTCTTGTACGTTTCCATTGTACAACATATCTCGAGGTACCAAGTCTCCTGTAGTTGCTACTGATAAAGCTCGTGTTGTAGGGATTCCCAAAGCACTCATTGCCTCGCTACACAAATATTCTCTTATGGATGATCTCAAAACGGCCAATCCATCTGCAGTTCTTGAGTATGGAGTCGGTCCAGCTCCTTTTAACTGAAATTTATATAGTTTTCCATCTTTCTCAGTCTCTGCAATGTTAATTGCTCTTCCGTCTCCTAATTGTCCTGCCCAATGTCCAAATTGATGGCCACCATAGCACATAGCATAGGACTTAAAGTTGTTATAGGTTTTTTTTCCACTAAAAACTGCTGTAAATTCTTCTTCGTTTTTAACCTCTACTCCTATCTCTTTCAGTAATTTACTGGAAAAATGAACCAGTTTAGGATTAGAAGGTTCTAAGGTTTTAACATACGAAAAACAAGCATCTGGTACTTGTCGGGAAGAGTTCTCCTCATTTTTATCAGCAGGTAATTCGGCTGAGAAACTAGGCACAATAGGCAAGTCTAAAATGTGAGTCATGGAATTTTTTTATTCGTCAATCACAAATATAAATTTGTTTTTGTAAAGATGCCTAATAATAATAGTTGAATTGGTTTATGATTAGTACTAATCTTTCTTGCTAAACAATTTCAAAGAAAACCTCCCAAAGAGCAAAAACAGAATCAGCACAAACAAACCGCCAATTACAAATCCATTTTGCAGTATGGCTTCATAGCTATAATTTACTAGTAATAATACAATTACTATCACAAACTGAAGTATTCCATAAGCAATATTACCTTTTGGACTATAACCAAAAAGACCCAAATAATGAGTCTTTGTTATTCCAAAAATGAAATGAGCTAAGGCATTCACAATGAATGCTCCTATTAAAAAATCTACTAAATTCATGTTATTTATTTCTTACGTAAATCAACTTAATGTTTCTGTTTCCTTTTGATGTTTCTCTGTGGTCTATTTCAAAGTTAGAAATAGATTTAATGAGTGGAGTTAATTTTGGAAATCCATAATTACGAGGGTCAAAATTTGGTTGTTTTTTTTGTAATAAATTCCCTACATCTCCTAAAAACGCCCAACCTTCCTCATCCGATAAATCATTGATGGTGGTAGAAATAAGCTTAATTGTTTTGTTCGATACTTTATCTACCGTTTCTTTTTCCTTCGTTTTATCTTCCTCGTTTCCTTTAGATTGTCTCTTAAGTATTTCGATATAAATAAACTTGTCGCAAGCCACTACAAATGGCTCTGGAGTCTTCTTCTCTCCTATTCCATATACTTGTTTGCCAGCTTCTCTTAATCGAGTAGCAAGCCTAGTGAAATCACTATCACTCGATACAATACAGAATCCGTCTACATTTTTAGTATACAACACATCCATTGCATCAATAATCATTGCTGAATCGGTTGCATTTTTTCCTTTGGTATAAGCATATTGTTGAATTGGCGTAATTGCGTTTTCAAGTAATACTGCTTTCCATTTGTTGAGTCCTGGATTTGTCCAGTCGCCATATATTCTTTTGATAGTAGGATTACCATATTTGGCAATTTCTTCCATCATTTCTTTTACGTACGCAGATGGAATATTGTCTCCATCTATTAGCACTGCTAATTTTTTGTCCATTTAATTGGGGTATTTTCTTCTTTTAAAGTTAAGATTAAAAAATTGATTTTTAGAGTCTTGAAAATTTGACTTCAGTTAAAAATCTATTTTTTTTTGATTAGATGAATTACTTCGTTTCTGTAATTCATTAAGCTAAATTACAAATAGGATGCCACAAAAACAATTATACCAGAAGCAAACTAGAAACTAGGCTTATAATTACTTCTATCCGTTTTGACAATTTTCAACAGAAAAATTCCAGCATCTAATAACTCCAAGGAGTTTTTTATCTCCGAATTTAACAAACTCATTACTTCATCATAATCGCCATACACTTGAGTACTTAATGGGTTTTCTAGCACTGTAAGTCCCGAAGCTCTTAGTTTCTTTATAAAATCCTTTATTGGAGGTTCGTAATCATTTTGTAAAGGTGTAAGAGTTAATTCTACGGATATTTTCATGGTATCAATTAGTTATTAAGTTTGTTTTCAATTACTTGTAAATCACTTTCAGTAAACCTATTTATGTTACTCTCTACAAAAATAGTATTTCCTCTAGCTAATTGCTTTGGAATAACTGTCGCGTTTTTTAAGGTGATTTCGTAGTAAAAATAGCATTCACATTCATTGGAAAGTCGAGTGCCCTTTTGGAAAATGTCAAAACTCAACATTTCTGAAGTATTTTCTATTTCCTTAATAAAAGCTCCATTTTTAAAATCACAAGTTAGTTCACTTCCTAGTAATAGTTTTATACCTTCTTTGGTTATAGAAGTTTTATAAAGAGTATTTCCTTTAGGCAAATTATCCTCAAAACTACATTTTGATATTTTTACTTCTATCGCATTATTTTTTGCCGTATTAAGTTGTGGCAAGGAAGAAAAATCATCTTCAAACGGCTCATTACTAACTGAATCAGAATTAGAACACGAAAAAAACAAGCAAATCAATACAAGGTAAACCCATGATTTATTCTGCATATATTCCATTAATCAACTCACCATATTTCTCCATCACAACATTACGTTTCAACTTCAAAGTTGGTGTTAATTCGCCTGTATCAATAGTCCAGTCTTCAGATAAAATTCTGATTTTCTTTACTTTTTCCCATTGAGCAAAGTCTTCGTTATACTTGGTAATTTCACGATCAATTTTATCG
>CALLII010000064.1 GCA_938009745.1 uncultured Flavobacteriales bacterium | reverse complement strand
GATAAATAGAACATAGCAACCACCTCAGCAATTACATCTAACTCTCCAATTAAGACTCCTGCTTGTGCTATTACAAAAGTTAAGATTAGTGCATTTCGAGGTTCGTTTTCTTCTCCTTTTCCTTTAGCAAATATCTTTGGAGTAATGCTATCAACCGACATGGCTTGTAGGATTCTTGGCGCTCCTAAAATTCCGCCTAATGCTGATGAAAGTGTTGCTCCCCAAATTCCTGCAATTACTAATACTGGAATCCAACCAAACTTGATTAGTGCGTTTTTATCGGAAATAATGGCATCCATATTTCCCTCAAAAGAATAATAAATAAATACTGCTAAACCAACATAAACTATAAGTCCTACTCCTACAGCCAACATTGTTCCCCAAGGAATAGATTTTTTAGGGTCTTTTAAATCTCCAGACATGGCTACTCCAGCTGTAAATCCTGTTACAGCAGGGAAAAATATTCCGAACAATACAAAAAATGGAACTCCATCTCCAGTTGCTCCAGTCATGTCGAATTCTTTGCCTACATCTGTTCCAAAAAGGATTGAAATAACGGACAAAACAATGGCTGCCAGAATAAAAAACTGAGATTTAATGGCAATACTGGTACTGATATAAGCCAGTGTAACTATTAGAAACAAAGCTACAGAACCGAACAATCGAATGTGGTTGATATTGACAGTTTCTATGCCGAGCGGCTCTTGTAATACTACCAAAGCACTTTCTGCAAATCCAATTAGATAAAGGGCAATACTTAATGCTGTGGCTACAAAAAGAGTGATTCCAATGGATCCTCCAATTGGCAAACCGAGACTTCGAGAAAGCATGTAATAGATTCCTCCCGCTTTAATTTTCCTGTCAGTTGCTATTGAAGAAACACTTAAACCAGTGGCTACAGAAACAATATGTGCAATAAGGATAATTCCTATTGCCATTTCGAGCCCTGCGTTACCCACAACCCAACTCAAACGCATGTACATGATTACACCCAGAATCGTTAAGATTGAGGGAGTAAACACACCAGCAAAAGTTCCAAATTTCTTTCCTTGCGACATGGGGTTAATTTAAGATACTAAGATAGGATTAATTAGGAAATATGACAATGAGAAAAGTGTGAATATAGGCCTATAAAAAATCAGCCTTAAATTATGATTTCGATTTTAATAAAACTGGAGCTGTTTAAAAATGAAATTTATTTTATTGTCAGTATTAATTAGATTTTTTATGTTTAATTATATATCAATCAGATTATTAACTAAAACCACTACCATGAAAAAAACTACCGTTACCTCATTAATTATTCTTTTATTATTTGTGACAAATTCATTTTCACAAAATTCAGGAAGATCTTGTGACACTTATTTTGGTATGAATATCCTTCAGTGTGATGTATATATTAGTCCATCTGGTCAAAGTTGGTCTACTTCAGGTGCCTATTCAGACACAATATCTAATGCAGCAGGTTGTGATAGCATCATACTTTTTATCGTATCTATATTTCCATCAACCTCAAGTTCAATTAACATTTGGAGATGTAATAGCTTTAGTTCACCATCTGGTAAAACTTTTTCTACAACAGGAACTTACTTTGATACTATTCCTAATGCGATAGGATGTGACAGTATTATAACCTACAACTTTAACACTGGTTATTACTCAAAAGACACTCTTGAAGTTACTGAATGTAATTTTTGGAATGCTCCAAATGGCACAACCTATACTAATTCAGCAATAATAATAGATACTATTAACGGAACTTCTGGATGCGATACTCTTGCACCTATTAAATTAATAATAAACTCTCCTGATTATGATACAGTAATAGCCTATCATTGTTTTTTGTATACTTCGGTTACTAGAAAACAATTTACTTCAACTGGAATTTATTACGATACAGTTATCGGAGCTAACTTATGCTTAAAATACATTACTTATTACATTACAATTGGAACTACTTTTCAAAAAATACCTTTGCAAATCTATTGCGATTCTCTTGTTACTAGCACTGGTAAAGTATTTAAAACAACAGGAATTCATTACGATACAGTAACATACTCTTTATCTTGCGACTCTATTTATGAATATAATGCTAAAATCGGATCTTTTTATGACACTATACAATTTACAAGTTGTTTTAACTATGTTTCACCATCTGGAGATACGATTAAAACTTCTGGGATATATTATGATACAATTCAAGGAAAGAGAAATTGCGATAGTGTTAGATACTATCTAGATATAACTGTTGGAAATACAAAAGATACCATTTCAGTTTTTTCTTGTGGCAGATTTTATAGTCCTTCAACCTCTAATTCATGGATAAGCTCTGGAATATATCTTGATAAAAAATTTAGTAGTACAATAAATTGTGATAGCTCAGTATATTATAAAATAGAAATTGGAAATAGTTATACTTCTGATACAATAAACAGATGCCTAAGCTATGTACTCCCCGGAACAAATAAATTAATTACTCAGTCAGGTTTTTATAATGATACATTCCCGAATTCAATAGGATGTGATAGTGTGATAACTCTTCAAATAGAAATAAATTTTGCAGATACCAGAGTCACCAAATATCCTGGTGAATTGATTGCGTCAGTTGCTGGAGCCAATTATCAATGGTTAGATTGTAACAATTCTTTTTCTCCTGTTATGGGCGCAAATTCTAAAACTTTTCTTCCATCAATTCTGGGCCCTTATGCTTTGGAAGTAAGAAAATTTGGTTGCATTGACACTTCGGCTTGCTTTGATATAGATAGTTATGCGAGTATTGATGAGAATGAATCACTTAATTTAACTGTGTATCCTAATCCAGTTTCTGATATTTTGATAATTCAATTAAACGAAACATCAACAAATACCTCTATGATCTTATTTGATGTGACCGGTAAAGAAGTTTATCGCAATGAATTTAAGAATCAAAATAATATCTCTATAAATATGAATGGAATTGAAAAGGGGCTTTATATCCTTAAAGTATTTAATGACGAAAAAGAAAAAAGCATTCGAATTGTGAAACAGTAAAACATAAAAAAAGGAGCTTGACATCAAGCTCCTTTTTTTATTAATTTGATTACTACTACTTCCCCATCAACTTAGCCACATATTTCCCTACAATATCAAATTCCAAATTCACCTTACCTCCTACTTTCAAATACTTGAAAAAAGTATTGTCATAGGTATAAGGAATAATGGCAACAGAGAAATTATTGTCACCTGATTCACATACGGTAAGGCTTGTTCCGTTTACTGTAATGGATCCTTTGGCTACCGTAACATCAGAAGTATTGTATTCAAAATAATATTCCCAACTCCCATCTAATTCTACCACTTTGGTGCAAGTTCCTAATGTATCAACATGTCCTTGAACTATGTGACCGTCTAGTCTTGCTCCTATTTTGGTGCATCTTTCTAGGTTAATTGCGTCTCCAGCTTTTAGCAAACCTATTGTAGTTCTGTTCAATGTTTCTTCAATTGCTGTAACTGTATAGGTATCGTTTTCAATTTCTACTACGGTTAAGCAACATCCATTGTGAGCCACACTTTGGTCAATTTTTAATTCTTTGGTAAGATTTGATTTTACTTTCAAATCTACATTTCCTCCTTTTTGAGTTACCTCAACTACTTCTGCTAATTCTTCTATAATTCCTGTGAACATTATTCTTAAATATTTACGTTTTCAATAATTGTTGCATACCCTTGCCCTACTCCAATACACATAGTACACAAAGCATATTTCTTATTCGTTTTATTCAACTCGATAGAAGCAGTTTGTAATAACCTTGCTCCAGTCATTCCTAGTGGGTGACCGATTGCAATTGCTCCACCATTTGGATTTATTCTTGGGTCATTATCTGCCAGTCCAAGCTCACGAGTACAAGCCAAAGCTTGTGCTGCAAATGCTTCGTTCAATTCAATCACATCCATATCATCCAAAGTTAATCCCGCTCTTTTTAACGCTTTGTGAGTTGCTCCTACTGGACCAATTCCCATAATTCTTGGTTCTACACCAAATACTGCCGAAGAAACAATTCTTGTTAATGGTTTTAAATCATGCTTTTTTACATAATCTTCAGATACAACCAAAATAGCTGCTGCCCCATCATTCAGTCCTGATGCATTTCCTGCAGTAACAGATCCTCCTTCTTTTTTGAAGGCTGGCCTTAGTTTAGCAAATACTTCCATAGAAGAAGCTGGCTTAATAAATTCATCTTTACTAAACTGAATTGGATCTTTCTTTCTTTGTGGAATCTCTACTGTCAGAATCTCTTCTGCTAATCTCCCATTCTCCTGTGCTTTAGCTGCTTTTTGTTGCGACCACAAAGCAAATTTATCTTGATCTTCTCTCGAAATATCGTATTTCTCTACCAAATTCTCAGCAGTTTCTCCCATTCCGTGTGTTCCATATAATTCTTTCATCTTTGGATTTACAAATCTCCATCCAAAACTAGAATCGTGCATTTGGGCATCTCTTCCAAATGGCTTAGAAACTTTAGAAATTACCCACGGTCCTCTTGTCATATTTTCTACTCCTCCCGCAACATACACATCTCCTTCTCCATTGTTTATTGCTCTTTGTGCGTGAACCACAGAACTCATTCCTGAAGCACACAATCTATTCACAGTTTCTCCAGGTACAGAAAATGGCAAACCTGCCAACAATCCACTCATACGAGCTACGTTTCTGTTGTCTTCCCCAGCTTGATTAGCACATCCAAAAATCACATCTTCAATATCTTCTTTTGGGATATTAGAATTTCTATTCATTAATTCCTCAATAACCAAAGCTCCCATGTCGTCTGGGCGAATGGTAGAAAGTGTTCCTGTGAAATTTCCTATTGGTGTTCTTATTGCGTCTAATATATATGCGTTCATGTCTTTTCTTTTTGTTGTGCGAATTTACTACTTATTTAACTTTTTAAATTCAAAATTGGTTTAGATAAAAACTTAGCAAATGGTTCTGCTATTTTATAGGTATCAACCAACTTCTTTACTACTCCTTCTTCAAAAATAATTTCTGGTGGAAAGGAGGTGTAAACATAAAACTGCTT
>CALLII010000063.1 GCA_938009745.1 uncultured Flavobacteriales bacterium | reverse complement strand
ATAGGAGTGAATACATTCAAACTGCAGCTAAAAATAAAAACTTACCAATGACAAAGTTATTGGTAGAGAAAGGAAAAGCTAATCCAGAAGATGCCAGGGAGATAGCTGTAAATAGCAACCAAATTCCTATGACAAAATACTTATTGGAAAAAGGTGCTAAACCAACTGGATTGAAAGTACCATCACAAAAAGGATGGTTGGATATGGTAAAATTATTAGTAGAAAAAGGAGCCGACCCTAACGAAGGAATTGAACATTCAGCTCATTCTAATAAAACAGATATTTCAATTTATTTACTTGATAAGGGTGCTGCACCAAAAGATTACATTAAGCATGCAGCTTATCATGGAAATATTAAAGTAACCAAAAAATTTCTTGAAAAAGGAGCAGACCCTAATGATGGTAATTACAATGCAGTTTGGAGAGGAAAGCCTGAGGTTTTAAGGATATTAATTGCTGCTGGCTCTGATGTAAGTGCTGCAAAATTAATGGATATGGCTGTTAAAGAATACAGTTATGATTTGATATCAATATTACTAGCAAACAAAGGAAATACGACTTTGGTTGACAGAAAAGGGAATACCTATTTACATAGAGTAGCAAACAAGAAAGGGAAAGAAAGTTTAGTAAAGCTATTTATTAATGCAAAACTCGATTTAGAAGCAAAAAACAAAAATGGAGAAACTCCACTCCATCTAGCAGCTAGATCTGGAAAAGGCAATGTAGAATCCGTAAGATTACTTATTATGGCTGGAGCAGATGTGAACGCTAAAACGAATAAAGGAAAATCAGTACTAAAAAGGAGTAATAATAGAGCGTCTAAAAAATTATTAGAGGAAGCAGGAGCTGTTAAATAACAAAAAAAGCATCAGGGTTAACTGATGCTTTTTAAGTATAGATTATTAAAGGTTCTTTATTTTAATATCAATTTAGTTTGTTCAAGAATTTCACTTTCTGACTTTATTACACAGATGTAGAGTCCAGCTTGTAACTCTGATAAATCAAGCTTATTAGTTTGATTTGAAGATATAGCTGAATTATGAACTTCTCTTCCAGAAACATCTAATATTACTAGAGTCAGCTCTGCTTTGTCATCATTTTTTGTTTCATAAACAATTGAAACATCTCCTCTTGATGGATTAGGGTAAACAGTTAATTTAGCCTCTTTATTAATAGCTGATCCATAGTTAACATTTGGTCTATTTGGACGACAAAGACAACCTCCGTTACTCCAAGATGATTTTGTTCCATCAGCACATATTGCTCGTACTTTCCAGGATGTACAAGGATTATAAGGAATAGAATAAGTATTACCTGTTATTATATATCTCATTAAAGATGGAGTTGAATTAGGACAACATGCAGGGTCATTGTAAGTGAATTCAATTTCATAACTAGTAGCTAATGGAACTATATCCCATCCAAGCACCCTTCCTGTAGACGAAGTCCTACAATCTAAGTTAATTGGAGCACTTATGTTACATGGCTGGATAGGATCACAAGAACAAGCTATTTTACTAGATACAGACGAATCTCCATTTGCACATATTGCAACTATTCTCCATGAAAAACAAGAGCTAGACCCAAATACAGTATAACTGGTTCCAGTTAAGTTTACTGGTAACATTGAGCTAGGAGGTGATGTTGCATTTCTACAGCAGAAAGGATCGTTAATAGTCCTATATAAAACATACGAAACTGCTCCAGGAACAGGATCCCATGATAATGTAGTACCAACAGTCGTCAATTGACATGTTAAATTGATGGGCGTATCCAAACTGCAGCAATTTATGCTTAATGTGTCATAATAATCACAACCAGTTAAGCTATCGTGAACAATCACAGAAATAGGTAAATTGGCTTGTGTTTCTGAAGTTGTATTTCCTGTTGCTCCTGTGCTCCAGACAAATGAGTATCTAGGTGCTGATAATATTGTTCCATGCTGATCAGTAATATTTAATGGAATAGGAATGTTTGGATATTTACAAGGGTCCCAAGGACAAAACGAATTAATTGTTATTGTATCTGAGCAACAAGTAACTAAGAAAGTATCTGACCATACACAACTACTATCAGTATTATAAACAGTTACGATAGTTTGTTGATTAGGAAAAATAAAACCAAATGAACCTGTGTTCGTAGGGTCGTGACTCCAAGTAATTGTATACAAAGAAGCATCAATCATGATATCATTTTCATCTAAAATAAATACTGGAAACGAATCTGTTGGGAAATTACAAGGGTCACAACAAGGATCACTTGATGTACCATCTCTACTCATACTTTTAGAAGCCATATTATTTTTGTATTGGCTAATAATATATTGTACTCTTGAATCAATAGCAGATCTATTTCCTGAGGGATTTATTAGATCACAACAAGTCTTTAACTCAAACTCTGGACAACAAACAGCTCCATACACATAATCGTTATTTATACCAGGATTAGAATTGATATTATTCTGAACTGAATATGATCCCGCTCCATGGTTAAAGTAAATTTCTGTGTAGAAATCGAATCCCTCACCAATAGTTGTTCCTGGTGGAAGCATTGAAGGATCAACAGTATAACAAAAAGTTCCACCTGTTGGACTATATAATGTAAATGGACCAGCAACCTGAAGTCCATTTTGATATAAAAATAATGAGATTGAATCGACAGAAGCTCCTACACACTGAATGGCCGCTAAGTTATAGCTTCCACATACCATCATAGTATCTCCAACACATGTATCAGTTGGGTTAAGCATTATACTTCCAGTTGTGTTGCAGGTATCAATTTGGCACGTATCACAGATATCATCAATATATGCATATCCCCAATGGCCACCTAGACCACAATCAGTCATTATGAACTCTAATTCAACTGTGTCACCTGCTAATCCGCAAGCTTGAAGATTAGCACATTCCCATTGCTTGTAAATACTTCTATTCGCCCCTGGTCCAACTCCAGCATTCATATAGTAGGGATTTGTAGAATTTGCAGAATTACATAACCAGTCGCATGTTTCTCCACTATTATCTTTAATTGAAGCTTTAAAAGTTGGCTTTGTATTATCGTGACCATTGGGATTTGTCATTACTAAAGCATATTTAAAATAAATAATTTCGTGATCAGTCGATAAAACTACTTTTTTACTCAGCCTACTTACACTTTGCTCTGGTCTAGTGAAACCTGGAGCATCTAAATCAGAATTTATTCTTGCGGAGTATAATCCTGAACAAACCTTATTTAAAGTCCCAGAAACAACTATAGGATCAGTGCCAATGGTCATTATGTCAAAATCAGATACGTCCGCACTGGCCAAAGCAACAGGAGTAAGAGTGAAATCTCCAGCTTCTATGGTACAATCACCAGATATATATCCATCTGTATCATAAGCATAACTCCCTGTAAATCCTGCGAAAGTTCCAGACTCAAAATCACCATTCGCACAACTTGGCGACACTATTCTAGGTGAGTAAATTGAGCTAGCATTAGGATTTTCTTTAAAATATTGACTTCTCCAATAGGAAAGTTTAAAGCTGTTTAGCGCTTGAACTTTATCAATCACATGATTGTGTCCATCATGTGACTCTTGAGTTTTTATTAAGTTTTTCTCAAATCTATCAAGTTCAATTTCAGGAATTTTTTTGTTTATGTTTTTTGTTACAAAAAGAGTCACTTTAATTTCCTCTTGTTGCATAGCAATTATTCTTTGTTCATACATTTCGCTACTTTCTTGCGAAAACAAATTTGTATTAAGGCATAATGCACACAGCATTAATAATCCTAAAAAGTAGTTTGTCGTTTTCATAGTAATTTGGTTTTATTAAGCTTACTCGATTATTTTATTTTGGATATTTTCAGCTACCTACCCAAGTATTCGTTTTTGTTGTTAAACCCAAATGAAAGAAAAGAGTTGCTCTAAAAGCCTAATAAAACATAGGCTTGTGACGAAATAGATTAAAATAGTGACGAAATTTTAAGAACTAAAAACAAAAACGAACTGTTTTGCTGTTTTCTGACCAAGAATAATTATCTTGAAAAATGAAAATAAAGGCTGAAATATTAAAACGAACTTTACATTTTAGTTTTTTTATCTTTTTATTTAATTTTTCTATTGCTCAGCAATTACAATTCAAAAATTTTAAGGTAAATGATGGTTTGCCAAGCACACAAGTTTATGATATAACCCAAGATAAGAACGGTTATTTGTGGTTTGCTACAGATAGAGGACTAGCGAAGTATAACGGTTATGAGTTCGAAACTTTTGATTTAAAAGATGGATTGCCTGATATAACCGTTTTACGATTTACTTATCATCCAAACGGTAATATTTGGTGCACTACATTAAGCAACAGATTATTTTATATAGATGAAAACTCAAACTTTGTTACTTATGAGTTTAATTTTAAGGTTAATAAAATTATAGGAGAGCATACTATTTCTGAAATGATGTTTTTTAATGAAAATATATATATAGGTTTTGTAGGCCTTTCAGGTTATTTGTCAATCAATGAAAAAGGAGACATTTTATCTAAACCATCTGGAGATAAAGGATACTATATAGTTAATGATAAAATTGGGAAACAGAAAATAAGCTATAAAAGCCCAAGTATATTTATTGATAGTATAAAGCCATTATCCCCTAAAAGCTTAATATTCAAATTACCTTTAAGCGGAAGATCAATATCATTTTATGAAACAATGTCAATTGGAAACACAGCCTTAATTAGTTCTGAAGAGAGTTTGTTTTGGTTAAATAGTGATACAATTAAGAATATTTCAGGTGATCAATTTCCAATTGGTATAGGGCAATACGATTCTATTCATTTTTGGGTTGGTTTCAGATACGGAGGATATAAACTTTATGATTTAAACGGAAATGAAACAGGTCATTTTCTTGATGGAAAATCAGTCACTCATCTTGAGAAAGATATAGAAGGAGGAATCTGGACTTCAACCCTAAACTCAGGAGTTTTCTTCGCTAGAAACAGCTTTATCTCTTTGTATAAATTCGACATGAAAGGGAGTAATCATGTTCATTCACTAACCTCTAACGAAAAGAAAGAGTTGTTTGTAGGTTACTATAATGGCTCAGTATTCATGTGGAATGGTAAAGAAAGTGAGCAAGTATATACTTCCAAAAATGACAAGCCTGCATTAGTTCAATATTATAAAGACAAAAACTCAGTAATTGTTGGTGTAGAAAACAAAATATTTGACTTAAAAAGTCCAGAAACCTATTATAACTCTACTATTATTTCTTTTGCTGAAGATTCAGAATCAGGAATTCTTTTTGGTACACACAGAAATATCTTAAAGTTAGATAAATTACTTGAATCAACTATTGTAGATCAAAGAATAGGAGATGTATGTAAAGGGAATGGAAAATATTATGTTGGGACATTAAATGGGATATTTACTTTGGAAGATGACATATTAGTAAGCCTAGATAAAGGCGAATTACTTAAATTTAGAGTAGATGATATAGATGAAAATAAGGGAAAGTTTTATTGCGCTTCTTTAGGGGCAGGTCTTATTGTTTTTGATGACGATACAATATTCTCAATTGATGTTGAAAAAGGACTTTCTAGTAATCTAATTACAGAGGTTTTGGTTGAAAACGACTCTACAGTTTGGACATGCGGTATTAAAGGCTTGAATAGAGTTGTTTTTCATCAAAACAATAGCTTCTCTGTATTAGGGTTTTCAAATGAAGATGGCATTGTAGACAATGAAGTATTTGATATTGAAATAATAGATAATATAGTGTGGGTCGCAACAAGTGCTGGACTATGCTCTTTTAATAAAAGTTTAATTGACAATAAAGCGCCAATTAAATCTAATTACTTTCTCAGTCTTAATAAAGTTAAAGTAAATGACGAAATAGTAAACGTTTCATTTTTATCTGATTTAGCTCACTATCAAAACAGATTAGATATAGAGTTTCTGGCAATATCATATAAATATGAAAAGAAGCTACAATACAGATATCAGCTAGAGAACTTAGAGAAAAAATGGAATTATACCTATAGCAGAAAAGCTAGTTACCCTTCTTTAACACCAGGTAATTATAAATTTGTTCTTCAGGTTAAAAATGAATTTGGTAATTGGGATCAAAATCAATTATCATTCTCAATTCGAATAGCCCCTCCTTACTATAAAACATGGTGGTTTATCTCTTTATTAGTATTACTTGTAGCTATTTTGGTATACATGTTTTTCCGTTTTAATGTACTGTC
This sequence comes from uncultured Flavobacteriales bacterium, assembly GCA_938009745.1. Lineage (GTDB taxonomy): Bacteria > Bacteroidota > Bacteroidia > Flavobacteriales_D > CAJJDF01 > CAJJDF01. The sequence continues at coordinate 2,473 of CALLII010000063.1, read as the reverse complement.
GTACAACAAAGATATTTCAAGAGAATTATTAAGAAAACTACTTAAGTTCATGAATAGAAATTCTAAATATATTTTGATAAAAGAACAAGGTAAAGAAGTCAAAATAAAAACATTAGATATTCTATTCGTTAAAGCATCAGGTAATTACTTAGATATTTGTACAGTAAATGGTGTTTTTACTATTAGAGAAAAGATAAGTAGTTTTATGAAGCTAGCGCCAGATTCTATAGAGTTTATGAGAGTTCACAGATCTTATATAGTTCGTTTAGACAAAGTGACAAAAGAAGACAAAAAAACTCTAGTTATAGGAGATGTTCATATTCCAATTGGAGAAAAATATAAAGACAGTTTTAAAAAAATACTGGTTTAATATCACTAATTGATAAGATAAGTATTTTATAAAAAACCTGTAAGTTATTTAATCTCCTTTCGTTTTACTCTAAAACACTATCACATGAAATTTGTAAAACTTTCAATTCTTTTTCTTCTAGTTTCCTTGAGTTCATATGCTCAGAAAGAAAACCTTGATATTTTCTTCGAAAAAACCGACATGTTTATGTCCATGAATGTTACAAATGGAAAAGTAGATTATGAAGGAATTAAAGAAAATGAAGTTGCTTTAAATGAGTTGATTTCTTTATTAAAATCTACCAAAGTAAAAGATTTAGAAGATGAAAGCTACAAAAAAGCATTTTTAATAAATGCCTATAACATACTTGTGATTAAAGGAATAATAAATAATTATCACGTATCATCTCCTATGCAAATTGAAGGTTTTTTTAAAGGAATAAAATATCCATTAGCAGATTTTGGGAGCGTAACTTTAAATGAACTAGAGAATAAGTTAATAAGAAAAGTATACAATGATTCTAGAGTACATTTTGTATTAGTTTGCGGAGGATTGGGTTGTCCACCTATTATTGATGAAGCATACACTCCATCAAAACTAGAGAACCAATTACAGACTCAAGCATCTATAGCGCTTAATGATCCAAAATTTATAAAAGTAGAGGGAAATCAAGTGTTGTTATCCGAAATTTTTAAGTGGTATCCAGAAGATTTTAGATCAAAAGGAATAAACGAAATAGACTATATAAATCAATATAGAAAAGAACAAATATCCTCTAAAAGTAAAATTGGATATTACCCATACGATTGGACTCTTAACGGACAATCCAGTATAGAAGTAACTCAAAATGAGCCAAACGGTAAGAAACCAGAAGAGTTTAACTTACAAACTTATAATGCTGGTTCGCTTTTGGCAAAGGGACAATACGATATAACAATGTTTAACTCCATGTACACTCAATCTAAATCAGAGTGGATGGGAACAGATTACTCTGGGTTTAGAGAAACATTCGCATCTTCACTCATACAGTTTACCTATGGAAACACCAAAAGTGCTCGAATTAACCTAGGAGTAGAGATTAAGCTTGGAACTTCCGGAAGAGCATCAAATGACAGTAGTTTTTCTGCAGTTTCTAGGGCTTTTGCTTTTAAGAATAATGACTCCACAAGAGTAGGAATATCCACAGTAGGATTAAGAGCTAAAATTCAACCTTTCAAGGAAGTATCAAACTTTACAATACAAAGTAGCTTACTAATTTCTCCTACTTTAAATGCAGAAGGAAAAGGAGCTGACTTAAATGGTAATGGTGCATTATACTTTTTGGAATGGGATAGAATTCAATGGTGGAATCAGTTTTTTTATACCAAAGATTTTTATAAATCACAATTGTTTTTGGAGTTAGATTTATGGTACAGATTTGGATATAAACAAGATAATGCTACCGCACTTGATATTCCAGTTACAGTAATTTATAGTTACTTCCCTACTAGTAAATCAACTGTTTATGCTTTAGCATCACACACTACAAGGAATCAATATAACCCCAACAATTACAATGATGGGATTACATCTGCAGCTAACTTTACGTCATTAGGAATTGGAGCTAAATATCAATTTTCACAATCTTTTAATATGGAGTTACTTTATACTAATTTTGTGAGAGGGCAAAATAGTGGGCTAGGAAATACGTTTAGTTTAGGATTGCGATATGTACATTAATCCTTTATCTTTGAAATAGATAAAAAAGCAAAATGAAAAATTTTCTGATATTTAACTTAGTCGTTTTACTACTTTTTTCGTGTAAAAAAGAAGAGATTTCCACCTTAAAAACTGAGCTTGAAATCTCAGGAACTACAATTTCTGATGAATATATTATTGCTTGTGCAGCTGGAATGAGAGATGGCTTTATGGGTGATGTAGCACATCCAGTTTCCATGTTTTTTTATCCAGTTGAAGGAGCAACTAAATTTCGTTATTTTGAGTCGGTAGGGAATAATATTAATGAATGGGATTATGCTATGTACCAAGAAGTAACAGTTAGTTCTATCCCGGTTTTTAATGGATACTTAAGAAGGTTCCCATTAAAAAGAGCGAATAACAGATGGGGAATAGTTACTTATGAAG
>CALLII010000062.1 GCA_938009745.1 uncultured Flavobacteriales bacterium | reverse complement strand
GTAAGCTATTTATGGGATACCACTGCAATTCCTCAAATCCAAAACCCTAGCTTTTTATTTCCTAGAGATGGTTCATACAATGTAATTCATACAGTAGTTTCAGATTCAGGATGTATAGATGATACTGCTATAACTACAATTGTAAATTCAGTTCCTTTAGCTGATTTTACCTTCTCTCCCACAGAAATTTATATTTTTGATACAGATGTTTGCTTCACAAATAACTCAACTAATTCTACTAATTACCTTTGGGATTTTGGATTTGCTGGAACTAACGGAAGTTCTGTTCTTCAAGACCCATGTGATATAACTTTTCCTAATGATAAACCTCTTGTTTATCCTGTTAAACTTTATGCTATTAATAGTTTTGGATGTATCGATTCAATTACCATAGATGTAGAAATTCTTGGCGGATATATATTGTACATCCCAAATGCTTTCACTCCAAATAATGATGGAGTAAATGATGAATTTCTACCCATATCAGAGGGAATAATTGATTATAAATTACAGATATTTAATAGATGGGGCGAACTTATTTTTGAAACTCAAGATCCTAATCAAGCTTGGGATGGAAAATATAAAGGAGAAGAAATCCCAATTGACATCTACACTTACAAAATATTCGTGAGAGATTTTGAGGGAAATCCTCTTATAAAATTTGGACATATTTCTGTACTTCGTTAATTTTTACCCTCTTTATTGCCTATATTTTTTTTAAGAAAGCAAATTGGTACTATATTTGGATACTCAAAGAAAATTAACATAAATCATCATGAAAAAATTAATCATAGCAGGGTTTGCCTGCCTAACACTATTATCTTGCGAAACATTACAACAAGTAGCAGGAGAAATTCTTCTTCCTACAGAAGGTACTGAAGCTGGACTAACTAACACAGAAGTAATTTCTGGACTTAAAGAAGCACTAAGTGTCGCTATAAACAACTCTTCTTCTTTAGCATCCAAATTAGATGGTTTTAATGCCAATAATTTAATTCGTTTACCTTTTCCAGAAGATGCAATTAACGTAAAAAACTTCCTTTCTGATAAAGGTTTGTTTCAGAATCAAATTTCAACATTTGAAACTACACTTAATAGAGCCGCAGAAGATGCTTCATCTAAAGCCGCTCCAATATTTTTAGATGCAATAAAAAACATGAGCATTGCAGATGGTTTTGCCATTTTGAAGGGTGGAGAAGGTGCTGCTACTAACTTTTTAAAAACTAAAACTACAGCTAAATTAATCGAAGCTTTTTCTCCAGTTGCTAAAAACTCAATTGAAAAAGTAGAATTAACTAAATATTGGAATCCAATTGTTACTAAGTATAATGCAATGGATTTTATTCATGGAAAAGGAAAAGTAAATGCAGATCTTGACCAATATGTAACAGATAAAGCTGTAGATGGTTTATTTACAATGATGGCTTTGGAAGAAAACAAAATCAGAACAGACCCTGTTGCTAGAGTTTCCGATATTTTGAAAAAAGTTTTTGGTTCACTAGACACAACTAATAACTAAAAAATTCTTTTATGAGATCTTCTCTTAACGAATCTGACTTACCATTAGAGGAAAGTGAATTAGTAATTAATGAAGATGGCTCTATATTTCATCTTCATCTTTTGCCCCATCAATTAGCTCAAACCGTATTAGTTGTTGGTGACCAAGGTCGTGTAGAACAGATCTCTAAAAACTTTGATTCAATTGAGCACAAAGTAGCCAATAGAGAATTTGTGACTCATACTGGAACTTACAAAGGCAAAAAAATATCTGCAATTTCAACAGGGATAGGAGCTGACAACATAGATATAGTTCTTAATGAGCTAGATGCTTTAGTTAATATCGATTTAAAAACTCGTAAAATAAAAAAGAATCCTACCTCACTTACCATTATAAGAATAGGAACTTCTGGGGCACTTCAGCCAGATATCCCAGTTGATAGTTATGTTGTATCGGATTATGGTTTAGGTTTTGATGGATTAGCTGGGTTTTACAAAAATCTATCCGAATCAGATGAATTGGATTTAGAGAAAGCTTTTTTCTCTCAGGTAAACTGGAGTATTTCAACAGTGAGGCCTTACTTTGCAAAAGGAGATGAAGAACTTATTGAGTTATTATCTGAAGAAGCTCAAAGAGGAATTACAGTCACAGGTAATGGCTTCTATGGCCCGCAAGGTAGAGTATTAAGACTAAAAACTAAACAAGAAAACCTTAACGAACAACTACAAAATTTTGAGTTTAATGATACTAAAATCATGAACTTTGAAATGGAAACATCTGCTCTATATTCCTTGGGTAGAATGATGGGACACAAAACAGCTACAATATGTGCAGTTATTGCCAATAGACATTTGAAACAATACAGTAAAGATTATAAAACTACTGTAGATAAAATGATACTATATGTTTTAGATAAAATAAGTTCCTAAAAGATAGTTATTAGGCTAAAAAAGCTCATATATTTTTGTAATTTTAAACTGCATAGTATAATACTAAAGCAATAGCTTAATAACAAAATCATTTCAACACAGTTGACAAACAAAAAAGAAATATTATTAATTGGAGGAGGAGGCCACTGCAAATCATGCATTGAGGCTATCGAATCTACCAATTTATATTCTATTGCTGGAATTATAGATTCCCCAGAAAAATTAGGAACTTTTGTACTTGGTTACCCAATTATTGGAAATGACAATGATCTTGAATCTTTGAGAATCAAGTATGATTATGCTTTAATAACTGTTGGTCAAATAAAATCTCCTGAGATAAGAAAAAATCTTTTTGCCAGTGCTAAAAAATTAGGATTTCAATTCCCTGTGATTGTAGCTTCAACAGCACATGTTTCTAAAAACTCCTTCATTGGTGAGGGAACAATAATCATGCATCAAGTTTTAATAAACTCAGAAGTTAAAATTGGTGAAAACAATATAATAAACTCCAAAGCTCTTGTAGAACACGATTGCTCTATTGGGGACAACAACCATATTTCTACTGGAACTATCTTAAATGGAACAGTAACAGTTTTGGATGATAGTTTTATTGGAAGCGGAACTGTTGTGAACCATGGAGTAACTATAACATCTAGTTGTGTTATTAGCTCAAGTTCACTTGTACGTAAATCAATTAAACAAGCCGGAGTTTATAGTGGAAATCCTCTTAAAAAATTTAAATAAATGGGTAAAACATTAATCATAGCTGAAGCTGGCGTTAACCATAACGGTAATCTTGACTATGCTAAAAAACTAATTGATATTGCTGCCGAAGCAAAAGCAGATTATGTAAAGTTTCAGGCTTTTAAAGCCGAAAACATTGTAAGTAAAAACTCTATTAAAGCTGAATATCAAAAAAAGAATATCAATGATGGAGATGATTCTCAGTTTAATATGTTAAAAAAACTAGAATTTAAATCGGAGTGGTATCCAATAATCATTGATTATTGTAAGTCAAAAAACATTAAGTTCCTTACTACCCCTTTTGATTTTGAAAGTATTGATGAGGTAGATAAATTTATCGATTTATATAAGATCCCTTCAGGAGAAATAACCAACTTACCTTACTTAGAAAAAATTGCTTCCAAAAAGAAACCAATTATTGTATCTACTGGTATGGCTTATCTTGAGGAAATCCGCCAGACCTTAGATGTGTTACTAAAAAACGGAGCTACTAAAGAAAACATACGCATACTTCATTGCAATACTGAATACCCTACTCCTATTGCAGATGTAAATATTTCTGCAATGATGACGATTAAAAAAGAATTTGGTGTAGAAGTTGGCTACTCAGATCATACCACAGGAATAGAAGTACCAATTGCTGCTGTAGCTATGGGAGCTAGTGTAATTGAAAAACACTTTACTCTGGATAAAACTTTACCTGGACCAGATCATAAAGCTTCACTAGATGCCGAAGAACTAAAGGCAATGGTTACTGGGATTCGTAAAATTGAGCAAATTTTTGGTGATGGAATTAAAGAACCTTCGACTTCAGAAAAAAGAAATATCTCAGTAATGAGAAAAAGTATAGTAGCCAGAACAGACATTAAAAAAGGAGATGTTTATACTCCTGAGAATATATGTATAAAAAGACCTGGTACTGGAATATCTCCAATGAAATGGAATGAATACTTAGGAAAAACTGCTAGCCAAGATTATAAATTTGATGACTTAATTGTTTAAGAAATGGAAAATAAAATAAAAGTTGACAAAAAAAATTTAGATGAAGAAGGATATGTGATGGTGAAAAATGTATTCACAGAAGAGGAAGTTGAAAAATTTAGAGAAGTAGCTTATAAAGTAATAGCAGAAGATAAAAAAACGGGCAACTATATTATTCATAGGTTTGCTTGGAATCATATTGGATGTTTAACCAATAATGAGGAAACATTTGATATTGTTTTAAATGATAAGATTGTTCAAATAGCAACACAAATTTTAGGAGAAAAACCCGTGTTCTTTGGTGATGGAATTCTTGAAATTGGTATTGGTAACAGAGGTTTTCATAAAGACGTTTCATATACAAGAGATCCAGAACATGAAGATTGGAAAATGAAAAACTATCCTATTTTTAGAATGGGTGTATATCTTCAAGACCACAAAAAACACTCAGGAGGACTAAAAGTGAGAGCTAAATCGCAAAATGCTACCGATTTCAAAACAGGTAAAGCGAAAATTTTAGGTAATGAAGCGGGAGATATTGTTATATTTAATTTAAGAACTACACATGCTGGAAATGCTGTAAGATTAAAATTATTTCCTGAAGTTTCACTCCACACTAGTTTAGAAAAAAGAGTTCCGAAATTTTTAAGAGTTCCTGAAGAGAAAGAAAGAGTTTCTTTTTTTTTAACTTTTGGTTTGAGAAGTCCTCAGCTTGATAGATTTATTAATTATATGCAGAATCATAAAGTTTATAAAACTAGAATTGAGAAAGCTACATATCCGGAAGAATTAATCAGTAAAATTGAAGAAAAAGTGGACTTTATAAATCTAAAAACATACAAACCACAATACAAATGAGTGAAACAATAACTTGCTTCTGCTGCAATTCTGATAAAAATGAACTTATAACGAATAAAGGCCAATTTAATATTCCTTTAAAGATGGTGATGTGTTCTGATTGTGGATTTGTTTTTCTTAATCCCCGGAAGTCGAAAGAAGAATACATTCATTTTTACACAAATGAATACGACAAATATTATCGCCCTTCAATCATTAATTTTAAAGCAAAAACTGATAATGATACTCTTGGGAAAGTGATAAAAAATAGAATTTCATCTTCTTTGCCAAAATGTAACAACATCATGGAAATTGGAAGTGGTTCAGGCTTTAACCTTATTAGTTTAATGGAAGACTATCCTGATTCAAATTATTATGCAATCGAACCTTCTGAATCATCCAAAACAATTTTAGAAAGAAATAACATTAAAGTAATTTCTAATGATGCTGATAGTGATTGGGATAAAAATGAAAGAAAATATGATTTAATTATCATGAGACATGTATTGGAACATATGATGGATCCCATATCTGTATTAAAAAAAATAGCCAACTCACTAACTGAAGAAGGACTCTTTTATGTTGCTGTTCCTAATGCATACAAACCAAAATCTCCATTTCAAGAAAGCTGGGTAAGGTTCCCTCATACATTTTATTTTAGCCCCGATACATTAACAACCATATTACAAAAATCTGGATTAGAAGTAGTAAATAAATTAGTTCAAGGTGATGAACATAATCAGTATGAATTATTTGGACTTACTAAAAAAAGCAAAAGTATTAACGAACCAATAATTAACGATAATAGCAACAAACAAAGAGAGATTTTTGATAGAATCATGAACAAAGAATCCAAATTTGGATTTAAAATGAAGAATAAATTAAATCAATTAAAGAAGAAAATAAAACAATGATTTATATCTCTACTTCATGTGTAAGAAACGAAACCATACCAGAAAGTGTGGAGGAACTAGCTTTGGCAGGATTTAAAAACCTTGAGCTATCTGGAGGCACTACTTATTACAATCATACCACAATAGTTTCTGATTTGTTGTCTCTTAAAAAGCGATATAATCTTAATTATTTACTCCATAATTACTTCCCTCCTCCAAAGAAAGATTTTGTACTGAATTTAGCCAGTTTAAATGAAGAAATTAATGCGTTATCGGTATCACATGTAATGGATAGCATTGATATGTCAGTTGCTTTGGGTGCAAAAGAATTTGGATTTCATGCTGGCTTCTTTCTTGATATTGGAACTAGCGAAATTGGAAAAAAAATCACAACTGAGGCCTATAAAAACAAGGAAGAAGCTGAAGAATTATTTTACAAAAATTACAAAAAAATAAAAGAATACTCCGACAAAAAAGAAGTTGAAATTTTCATTGAAAACAATGTATACTCTTCC
>CALLII010000061.1 GCA_938009745.1 uncultured Flavobacteriales bacterium | reverse complement strand
AGTGAGAATATCGGTAAATAATGACCCACATACAATCAGTCCAGATACAGCAATCTGTTTGGGAGAAAGTGCAACATTAATTGCAAGTGGAGGAGGAAGTTACAACTGGTCAAACGGAGCAATAACTTCAAGCACAACAGTAACACCACAAACAACAACAGTTTATAGTGTAATTACAACCAGTCCAAATGGATGTGATTTATTTGACACGGTAATAGTTGCAGTAAATATTGATACGATTAATGTAATGCCAGATACGACAATCTGTGTAGGAACTGCGATTACTTTATCCGCATCAGGAGGATCAATTTACAGTTGGTCACCAAGTGCAGGAATGAGTAATGCAAACAGTGCAAACCCAACAGTAATCGTAAATACACCAACAACTTACACAGTAAATATTACTTCTGCTTTTGGATGTACGTTCACTGATTCAGTGTTGGTAGATTTTTATACCGATACTATGAGTATAAGTCCAGATACAATTATTTGTATTGGTCAACCTTTCCCTTTATTTGCAACAGGTGGTATTTCGTATTCTTGGAGTTATGACCCTTCACTTTCTGCAACCAATATTGCTAATCCTATTGCAATTCCTAGTGCTTCAACTACCTATTATGTTAATGCTACGTCATTAAATGGATGTGATTTATCAGACTCGGTTTCAGTTGTTTTTCACAGAGATGTAATGACTATTACTCCAGATACTACTATTTGTCCGGGAACAAGTATCACTTTAAATTCCACTGGTGGTGGAACATATACTTGGAATGCATCAGCTACTCTGGTAGGTGGAAATATCGCATCACCTATTGTTTCTCCAATTGTCAAAGAGATTTATACAGTAAATATTACTTCTCCAAATGGATGTTCTTTGATAGATAGTGTTGAGGTTTCTCTGCATGATGAGCCTTTTGGAACCGGAATAGATCAAGCTATTTGTTCTGGTGATACAACTCAAATAACTGCTTTTGGTGGTGGTTCATACCTTTGGTCTCCTGCACAAAGTTTATCAAGTTCAACTTCAAGTTCGCCAGATGCATTTCCAGTTTTCACTACAAGTTATGCTGTAATGATTACTACTCCAAAAGGTTGTTTTAAATATGATACGGTAACTATTAATGTCGATACAAATAAAATTTATCACACTATTTCTAATGATACAACAATTTGTAATGGTTTTGGAACAGTTCTCTCTGCCACAGGTGGAAATAAATATTCATGGTCACCAGCTAATTTTGTTTCTTCTCCAAATAGTGCTGTTACTTTTGCCACTCCTTTTATGACAACTACTTTTTATGTAGATATATCAAATACATGCTATTCAGTAACAGACTCGGTTGAGGTTCGAATTTCTGGAAGAAACGCAATAGTTATTCCAGATAAGACTGTCTGTAAAGGAGAGATTACAAATATAGTTGGATATGGTGCCAGCTCATATCAGTGGACAGCAGATCCAAGTGTCATAAGTGGATTAAACAATAGGATTGTAACCGTTCAGCCATACGCCAATACTACTTACAAGCTTAATGTTGTAGATGGTTTTGGATGTAAAGATTCAACATTTGTAAACGTAAATTTACATCTTGATGGATTTATTGATGCCGGAAGAGATCAAATAATAGAGTTAGGAGAATCAGCTATTATTAATGCTACAGGTGACGCAGGAAGTATTCTTTGGACTCCAAGTTCTACTTTATCTTGTGATACTTGTAGAACTAGTCAGGCTTTCCCTGATGCTACTACGGAATATGTAGTTGAACTAATTGATACTAATGGATGTAAAACTCATGATTCTGTTATGATTGAGATCGCAGGAATCATTTGGTTACCAAATACATTTACACCAAATGGAGATGGAGTAAATGATAAGTTTGGAGCTGTGCATGAAAACATTCTTACTTATCATTTAGAAATATTCAATAGATGGGGTGAATTGATTTATGAATCTTACGATATAGACAATCAATGGGATGGGACTTATAAAGGGAAATTAAGTCAAATAGATTCTTATGTTTGGAGAGTGACTTATAGCCATCTTACTCAAAAGCAAAAGGTATTAATGGGACACGTGAATTTGGTTAGGTAAAATGCTGTTTTTATTAATAATTCAACTATCTAATTTACTTTCTTATTAATTTGAGCTGTCTGTATTGTTTTGATTTTAAATCCTAACTCTTCGTCTTTACAAAAAGCAGAAATAGAACTTTTTAAATTAATTTTATCTAACGATTTTAAGTCAGCTTCTATTATAAGAATGATGTTTGATTCATTTTCTCCTGAAATAGAAATACAGTGGAATTCTTTTTTAAATTCTTTAACTGTTTTTAATTTACTTGCTTTAAAAGTAGGCCAATCTTTAAGATTTCGTTTCGTTTTATCCCTTTTTACTGAAGTAAATTTATCAAGATTCTTTTTAATTTTTTCTCCAAGAATATTATCTGCACAGTTAAACTCTAATATTTCGATTTCTTCTTGTTCGCAGAAGATACCATATTGATCAATCATAACTGGAACCAGTAATACTTTATTGTATAAGGCACTCCAATATATATTGAGTCTTTTGGTAAGTTTTTTATTTTGAAAAAAGTTAAAAATTTTCACATTTATATAAAATCAGATTTACTCATATTCAACCAAGAAAGGGCTGAATTATGCAGCAAGTTTTCTTTCGTTTTTTGTTCTAAATCAAATTCTCTAATCAATTTCCCAGGTTGTAATTCTCCTAAAGGAAAAGGATAATCTGAACCAAGGGCTACTTTATCTGATCCTATTAAATCCGTAATGTACTTTAAGTTGGCTTCATCATGAACTAATGAATCCAACCAAAATTTACCCAAATATTCTTTTGGCGAAACGTTATTGTCTATCGCACATAAATCTGGGCGAACATCAAACCCATGTTGTATTCTAGAGATTGTTGCAGGGAAAGAACCTCCACCATGAGCAAATGCTACACGTAGGTTTGGTAATCTTTC
>CALLII010000060.1 GCA_938009745.1 uncultured Flavobacteriales bacterium | reverse complement strand
CAGGTTGCTCAATTCGATACGCACATCCTATAAGTGGAGAGGATTATTCTCAATATATTTATGACGGAATAATTAATTATGAATTGCATTTGAGGTACTATAACCAAGCTATGAAATATTGCGGAGCACCTTATGCATTTCATACAGTTGGATCTAGCATGGCGGTAAAATCATCTGCTTACCAAAAGCAGGGTGGAATGAATAAACGAAAAGCTGGAGAGGATTTTTATTTCCTTCAGAAAATTATTGAGCTAGGAGGTTTTACAGAGTTAAATGCTACTTGTGTTATTCCTTCTCCTAGGATTTCTGACCGTGTTCCTTTTGGTACAGGAAAAGCGATTGGTGATTGGGTAAATAAGAATGACGAAACTTATTACACCTATAGTTTTCAAACTTTTATTGAGCTAAAAGAGTTATTTGATAACCTCTCAAATATTTATAATAAAGTAGATTACGTTATTAAATCTAAATTAACACTTCAATACATGGAAGAAATTAATTTTGAAAATAAAGTAACCGAAATTCGTAATAACACTACGAACTATCTTAACTTTGAGAAAAGGTTTTACACCTTCTTCAATGCCTTTATGGTTTTGAAATTCGTTCATTACGCTCGGGACAATTTTTATCCTAATTTACCCGTTCAGCAAGAAGCCAAACAACTATTAATCCACTGCTTTCAGTTTAACCAAAATGAAAAACATCCTGAAATTTTGCTCCAATATTATCGATCTCTTGAAAAAGGGGATGGGTTGGTTATTGGATAAAAGTATTTGGGCATTTCGTTATGGAACAACAAACTTTTGGCAATTGTTTCAGTTATCAATTGCTTTTGGAGCGCTAATCTTATTTTTCTCGTTAGCCTCTAACCGAAGTGTTATTAGTTCGGCTCGACCTTTTGTTTTTAATAAGACATCAGAAATCCCTAAAAACAAAGTAGGATTGGTACTTGGAACTTCCAAATACGCTTATAACAATGGATTAAACCCCTATTTTTTGTATCGAATGCAAGCTGCTGCAAAGCTTTACAAAGCTGGTAAAGTAAGTCATTTGGTTGTAAGTGGTGACAACCACAAGCATGGTTATAACGAGCCTCAACAAATGAAAGATTATTTAATTTCTTTGGGAGTTAGGGATAAGGACATTACTATGGATTATGCAGGTTTTAGAACATTTGATTCTGTTATAAGAATTAAAGAGATTTTTGGACAAGATAAAGTCACTATTATTTCACAAAGATTCCATAATGAAAGAGCTGTTTATTTGGCTCAAAAAAATGGAATAGAAGCTGTAGCATATAATGCAAAGACGCCATGGTACAGTAAGAGAATGAGATTACGAGAATATTTGGCAAAGTTTAAAGCAGTTTTAGACGTACATGTGTTAAAAACTAAACCTAAGTTTTTAGGAGAAAGTATTGAGATTCCTTCTTAAAATTCCTATTTTTAAGTTCAATTTTTTGAACATGAAAAAAATAGCTTTACTCTTAATACTATCCATCACCTATTTCATTGGGTTTTCTCAAAAAAATCAGGAAATAAACGTCACTAAACTGGGAACGGTTAATGTAAAAGATGCTTTATCCAAAGATTTGGGTGTGAAGCTCGAAAACTTATCTCCACCTTCTCCAGATGGAGATTCGTACAAAGCCATGTTGATGAGGAAAAAAGCTTTGATTGCTCAAAAATACCCAAGAACAAATAACAATAGCGGAAATAGAGATATCACAATTAATGATACACTTAAAGTGGGAAAATCTTTTATTGGAAACATAAGTTCGGCTGGGCAACCAAATGACAATTCAATGGCGATAAACAATGATGGAATTGTTGTGTCTGCTTTTAATTCTTCTATTTATATTTACGATAGTGAAGGAGATAGTGCTCTTGGTGAGTTAACATTAAATCAATTTTCGGCTCAGATAAGCTTGAGTACCGATAATTTTGACCCAAAGATGATTTATGATCCAGAACAAGACCGATTTATTTTAATCTATTTAAACGGAAGAACGGTAGGTAATAGTTCTATTGTAGTTTGTTTTTCTGAAACGAACGACCCAATGGGGAATTGGAGTATTTATTCGCTAGATGGGAATCCACTAAATGATAATTCTTGGTCGGATTATCCTGCAATTTCAATGACAAAAGAAGAAACTTTTATTACTATCAACTTATTGGAGCCAGGAGGGTCATGGCAAACATCATTTAAGCAAACGGTAATTTGGCAAATTGATAAGTTTGATGGGTATTCTGGAGCTCCAGCAATTACAACTAACTTGTGGTCGGGAATTACTGAAGGAGGAATAAACCTAAGAAACATGCATCCAGTGAGAGGTGGTTTTGATTTAAAAAGTAAAGAGCAATACTTTCTTTCTAACAGAAATTTTGCAGATGAAAGTGATTCAGTTTACTTGATAAAAGTAGACAATACAATAGCAAGTGGAAACGCTAATATCACTGTTAAACTATTGAAATCAGACATTCCTTATTTCCTTGCTCCAAGCGCAAGACAAGCTAGTAACAAATACTTTTTTACTAATGATTCTAGAGTATTGGGAGGAATTATAGAAAATGGTAAAATTCAGTATGTTCACCACGGATTAGATCCTTCTACTGGAAATTGTGTAGTTTATCATGGAGTGATTTCCGATTTAAATGGAAGTCCATCTGTAAAAGTTAAAATCATAGGATTAAGCGATCAAGATTTTGGTTATCCAAACATTGTGTATGGAGGCTTAATTGCTGGTGAAGATAAATCGGTAATAGGATTTAATCATTCAGGTGTTACTGTATTTGCAGGACATTCGGCTGTTTATTTTGATGGACAAAATTATTCTCAAATAAAGATGGCCAAAGCAGGAGCTTCGGCTGTTAGTTATTCATTTCCAATTACATACAGGTGGGGCGATTATCTAGGAATGCAAAGAAGATATAACGAAACTTGTAATGTTTGGATGTCTGGTTATTATGGAGTTGCCAACAGAAATAGATCGTGGGTAAGTGAGTTAATTTTACCTGGTGATTGTTTTGATACAGTATCTGCACCTGCATTTGTAGAAGGTAACTTATACCCAAATCCAAGTATAGGAAACTCAGAAATTAACTTTACTCTTAACGAAGACAAACAAATAAAAGTGGAGCTAGTATCTAGTAATGGTCAATTGATAAGAGTTTTATATGATGATTTAGCTAAAAAAGGGGAGAATAGATTAATGATAAATACAGACAATCTTTCTGCTGGCTTATACTACGTTAGGATTTATTCTGAGGATGAAAATATCTTGACAAAGAAATTAATAAGAAGATAAATTCTTCAATTTCTCATATTTCTAAAACTATTAAACTTAAAATAAACTATGCTCAATAAAAGCGCATTTGTATTGCTAATAGCTGTAATGGTATTTAGCTGTAAAACCAATAAGAACCTTCCTACAGTATCTTCTTTAGATTTGGACAAGTATGTTGGGACTTGGTATGAAATAGCTCGATTCGATCATTCTTTCGAGAAAAATTTATCCTGTGTATCTGCAACATACTCAATTAAGCCAGATGGTAATATTAAAGTTGAAAATAAAGGATTTAATAATAAAAAAGACAAGTGGAAAACTGCTATTGGAAAGGCTAAAGTCCCTAATAGCGATAAACCTGGTGAGATTAAAGTAAGTTTTTTCGGACCATTTTATGGAGATTATTTTGTTATGAAATTAGATAAGAATTACCAGCATGTATTGGTTGGTTCGCCAACTAGGGATTATCTTTGGGTGCTTTCTCGAGACAAAATAATGTCTGATAATGTTTACAAGAAATATCTTGAGGAAGCTAAGTCTCATGGTTTTGATGTTTCCAAACTACAAATGATAGATCAATCGTGTACTGATTGATTTCTTTTCATATCTTCGCAAACTAATATTAGAGCCAAAACTTGATTTTGGCTCTTTTTTATTATATCATATACTAAATCATAAAAACAAATAATGCCAGAAAACACATCAGAAATACAAACAGAAATTGTAGATAATCTTGGTTGGTTAAAAGACAAACTTATCGAATATGGAACCTCATTATTAATGGCTGTAGCTATTATTTTAATAGGTTTTTGGTTAGTTAAAAGGATTAATAAAATGGTTTCTAGCCTATTCAGAAAAAAAGATTACGATCCATCTTTAGAGTCTTTTTTAGCAAGTGCAATTTCAATATCATTAAGAATATTAGTTATAATTACTGCACTTTCTCAGTTGGGAATTGAAATGACTTCTTTTGTGGCTTTACTTGGTGCTGCAGGTTTGGCAATAGGTATGGCGTTCTCCGGAACACTTAGTAACTTGGCTGGTGGAGTAATGATATTATTCTTTAAACCTTACAAGGTTGGAGATTTTATTGAAGCTCAAGGCGAAATAGGACATGTAAGAGAATTAAGAATATTTAATACGATACTACTTACATTGGATAACAAAACAGTTATAATTCCTAATGGTCCTTTGGCAAATGGGAACATGACCAACTATTCGAGTCAAAAGAACAGGAGAGTAGATTTTACTGTTGGTATTGCTTATGGAGATGATTACGACATGGCAAAAAATACATTATTGGAATTTGTAAAAGAAGATCCAAAAATAATAGATGAAGAAGCTAACTTTATTGGATTACACGAACTGGCAGATAGTTCGGTTAATTTAACTTTAAGAGTTTGGTGTAAAACCGAACATTATTGGGATGTTTACTTTAAAATGAACGAAAGAATTTACAAAGAATTTGGAAGTAAAGGACTTAATATTCCTTTCCCACAAATGGATGTTCATGTAAAGAATGACTAATATTAATTAAATCCTGCAACATACATTATGTTGCAGGATTTTTTTTTATAGCTTTAAGAAAACTACTTTAAAATAATGTGTTTTATTAAAAGTCCCCGTGTTTTCAATTACAGCCTGTGATACTTTGTTCATTACTGCTTTTTTAATGTTTTCGCTAGAGTAATTCATATCTAGTATTTTTATTGTTCCATCTGCAAGAATATTGAAACTAAATAAAACAACTTCTGTTCTACTCATGTCTGCTGGCAGTTCTTCTTTATTCAGAGTTATGATTTTTGATAATTCTGTTTTTAATGGTTCGTTAGAATCCGATTGTGAGAAACTACTCAATGAAATTGAAAATAATAGGGAAATTGTAAGTGTTAAGTTTTTCATGTTTTTTGTTTTTGTAGGTTTGTAAGTAAGACTACTTGTCTACTTAAAAAGTTACAATGGATATTATTTTTTTTAGTAAAGCATTCTATTTCATAGTATTATGGAGAATTT
>CALLII010000059.1 GCA_938009745.1 uncultured Flavobacteriales bacterium | reverse complement strand
AATTCATTTAAAGCCTTGAAATTAATTTCATCTGCACTTTTGTTGTGTGTGGTTAAAGTAATAAATCCAGGATTCTTTTTATAGTCAAAATCTGGATTAACAAATTGATTCAGAATACTTAAATCAGCATTAGTAATTGTGTTGTTTCTGAGGTTATTAAGTACTTCAATAAATTGATTGTCAGTTTGTCTGAAAATTTTATCTAGCTCAATATACAAAGGTGGATTTTGAGTAATTACGTGCGAATGAAAGAAATATTTACCTCGGTAATACTTACTCAAAAAATTCCATTCTTGAGGCTTTACAATAGGCGGTAACTGCAATAAATCACCAATAAACAACACTTGTACTCCTCCAAAAGGTCTTCTGTTTTTCCTCACAGATTGCAGCATAAAATCTATGGCATCCATCAAATCGGCTCGGAGCATACTGACTTCGTCAATAATCAAAAGCTCCATACTTTTGATTACGTTTTTTTTGGTAGCACTCATTTTAAAATGACGGCCAAGCGTACTTTTAGATTCTAATTTAATAGAACCTGCAAATTGCGGATCTACATTATCTGGAATAAATCCTCCAAAAGGAAGTTGAAAAAGCGAGTGAATAGTTACACCACCAGCATTAAGAGCAGCAATTCCTGTGGGCGCAACAACTACCGTATTCTTGTGGGTTGTAGCAATAATCTCTTTCAGCAAAGTAGTTTTTCCCGTTCCTGCTTTCCCCGTTAAAAAAACCGACTTATTGGTTTGATTAATAAACTTTAGGGTGTAAGCTGCAGCTGGAGAAATTTCACTCATTTAGATTCCTTTTTGAGAATCCAAAAATAGTGAAAAAAGAGTAGTTAACTTATTTTAAAAGGGATAAAGGAATGAAGGTTAAGAACAAATCAGAAATCAACTTTTTCTTCCAATACTTCAATCAATTCCTTTTGATTGTATTTATAGACGTCTTTAATACGAAGAATATTAATCTTGTTTCTGAATTCTCTGTCAGAAAATTGATTTACAAAATCGGCATGTTTCTTTTCCATTACATAGATAGAGTCTGCCCAATTTAATTGAGACAAATCAATGAAATTTGTTCCTAATTGAAAACAGATTTTCTGGTTTGTTCCTGCTGAATCAAAATTTAGATCAGGATACATTTCAGAAAAATAATCTTCAGCCGTTTTTGAGCGGTCCTTGTTTGCTGAGCAGATGAAGAGGATGTTTTGCATTGTTCTAATTAAAAATTAAAAGCCACAATCAAATTCAGTTGATCTCTGTTTGAGCTACTAAAAAATTGATTCATGTAGCCTGCTTCAAATTTTAGTTTGCTATTGTGTTGGTATCCCAATCCTCCGTACAACCTGTTTCTATCAAACTGTGGACTTTTGCTACCTATAAACAATTCGTTATAAGCAGAAAGATAAAACGTTTTTTTCTGTAGTTTACTATTGTTTAAAGCTACTTTACAGGATAAGAAATAACGGAACCTCAATTTAAAAACCGATTCTACAAACCTTTCTTCCAATCGGTATCTGTGGCTAATATTAAATCGTCCAAATTGCTGTTTTGTTATGAACTGCTGATATATTCTGTGTTCGTTTACTTGTACTTTATCTTCGGTATTGATATAGTTTTCTGATAAGATATACCCGTATCCCAAAAGGATATTATTGTTATTCTCAGTAAGGTTATAACCCAATCCTCCTCTTATTAGCAACTGTTCCAAGTCGCCAATTGCATTGTAATTTCGATACTGGATTTCATGATGGATATTCCACTTATTATTTATTTTTTTGTTCCCAAAATAAATAAGCCAATCCCCAAAATCGCTTTGAGAACTTGAAACCAAAGAGGTTAATAAAAATAGTGCTAGTATTAATTTTTTCATTTTACTTTTCTACATTAAAACTCCATTAACTGCTTCTACAGCTGGTGGTAAATCTGTTTCGCCAAGCATTTCTCTCATGTCTATTTCTATCACACGACAAAGATTAAGCATAGGAATATCGTTTGCCATTCCTTGAAAAGGATTCTCGGTATAGTCTCCTACAATTTCCATCATTACATATACCCAACCAATTAAAACTGCTACAGGAATTGAAAGCCAAACTCCCCAATCTCCTAAGCTCTGGATTTCTGGAATTATGCTCAAAGGAATTAACGAGATGAATATTCCAACAAAATAACGACTAAGATTTGCGTATTGACGAGGAAGAGGAAACTTTTTAATTCGTTCGTTTTTTCCCTGAAGGGTATAAAAACTCTTTAATAGATTAGCCAATTCCATGTGACGGAAATCTTCTATTAGCTCATCTTCTCTCAGTTGTTTTAAATCACGAGATTGCTCATTAATTATTTGAGTAGCTGTGTTTACATTTCCCACCAATCTATCGTGTTCTTCTGGCGGTAAAAAACTCTTTAATTCAGAACGAGTAACATCATCATCAATCATTCCTACTCCAAATTTTTCTTGATACATTTTAGCAGTTCTTCCTACATGTCCGCCTTGACTTGCATGTTCCCATGGAGTTGGCACTAACAACTGACTTCTGTGTGCATACAGCCAACCAATGTGCCTATATATTAATCTTTGTTTTACCGCTTTTAATTCCTCCTCCGAAACTTTTTTATCTGCAAATAGATTTGTAATAAATCCATCCACCATCATTCCCCATGAACGGGAATCATTTACAATTCCTCCCCAAATTTTGCGTGCTTCCCACATTCTATCGTAAGCTTGATTGTTCTTAAATCCTGTGTAAAATGCAACCGCAGTTCCAATTATTGACAAGGAAAATAGGGGAATTGAAAATTCTATAAAATCATAATGATAAAGAGCAGCAAACCCTCCCATTAGTAGGGTAAGCCAAACAATGTGAGGTAAAGTCCATGCCACTAATTTAATAACACTAATTCCTTTGGTTACCATCATAATTTTCTAATTTTTTTAAACCTTATTTCTTTTTAAATACTCCTGCAGTTTCAATTTGTTCGAAAAACTCATTCACAGTTTTATCAATTGGTCTAAATTCCATGTTCAATTCTCTTTTTATTTTAGAGTTATCGGCTTTCCATGGGTAACCCACATTATCTCTTACAAATTGCCTTGGGATTCCTGCTAACGGACCCATTAACATCATTAACCACTTAGGTAAAGTTTTCTTTGGAAGAGGATATTTTTCTCCAAACTTAGGTCTTAACATATCTGCTAATTCCATAAAACTTAAGTTCTCTGCTGAGCAAATATTTCTTCCATTTGCTTCTGGTATAAAACCAGCTCTGTAGTGAGCCTCAGCCACATCACGTACATCAACACAACCAATATTTAAAGCGGGTGCTCCCATTTTTAAAGATCCATCACCCATTTGTTTCATAATATTAAAACTCTCCGAAGTACCATGTGGATTTATTCCTGGTCCCAATATAAATGAAGGATTAATTACAGTCAAATCAAATTTATCTTGATTTTTAGTCATTTCCCAAGCCAATTTTTCTGCAACAGTTTTAGAATAATTGTAAGGTGCTTGCTTTACTGATGAAGTAGTATTCCAAAGATTTTCTCTCATCATTTGATTGGGATACTCCAAAGTATCTTTTGCATCTCCATAAATAGCAACACAACTACTTGTAAGCACTACTCTCTTTACAGTATCAGTATTCTTAGCAGCATTCATAACATTCTCAGTTCCTTTAAGTGCAGGTTCAACTAATTCCTTTTGTGGATTTTTTGGATTAGTGATAAAAGGCGAAGCAGAATGAATAACTAATTCACATCCTTTCATAGCCTCATCATAACTTCCTGCTTGGAGTAAGTCAGCTTTAAAATATTTAATATCTCCTTTAGAATTATTTGCTACTTCATCTAAGTATTTTGTTTTCTCTTTGCTCTCAGGGTTTCTGATTGGAGCATGAACTAAGTGGCCTTTTTCAAGTAAATTTTTTGCAATTTGTCCTCCTAGGTATCCAGTTGCCCCAGTTAACATTACAGGTTTTGATTTATCTATATTTTTCATAATTTTTTTCGTTTAAAAAGAGTGTTTGAATGATTCAAACTTTATAATTACTAAGGTACTATTTCTTCCAGTAAAAAATAATAACCAGTTTCTTAGTTCAAGTAATTGAAAATAAAGAATATTAATATTAAATACTTGAAACTAATTATTCTTAAATTTATCAACAATCATTCTGATAAACAATATCTTTTTACCTCAATATGAAAAATATAATTACTCTTTTTACTCTATTTTTATTTACTATTCTTACATTGAAAGCTCAAGTAACTGGGAGTTCACAGGTTGATCCTGCATCTTTAAACAATCTTGAATGTGGCTTTATCGCAACACAAAATCAGCTTAATAACTTGGAGAATAATCTAGAATATCAAACTAGTAAAGCCAATTTTGTAAAAGAATACCAAGCCAAATCGTACAATAGAAGTGTTGGTCAAATGGCTTTAACGCAAATCGACTGGGTACCAATTAAAGCTCATATAACCAGAGCAAGCACTGGAGCAGGCGGTTTAACAACTACTCAATTAACTGCTGCTATTGACAGTATGAATAATTATTACATAAATGCAAATATGCAGTTTTATTTATGTGGTGGAATAAATTACATTGATAATAACACTTATTATAATTTTAATGCTTCAAATGAAACCGCAATGCATGCTGCTCATGGTGTTGCTAATTTGATTAATATTTATTTCTGTAATTCGGTTGTTTCCGGAACAAGTAATCTATGTGGATATGCCTACTATCCTGGTGGACGCGATATTATTTTGATGGCAAATAGTTGTGCAATTAACGGAAGTACACTTGCACATGAGATGGGACATTTCTATTCACTTCGCCATACTCATGGTGGAAGTAATGGAACGCTTACATCTGAGTTAGTTAATGGTTCAAACTGCTCCACAACTGGTGACTTTGTTTGCGATACTGATGCCGATCCACAGCTGGGAAATGCGAATGTGAGTTCTTCTTGTGTGTATAACGGAACAGCACCTTATACTGGTGGAGTAGCTGTTGATGCAAATGGAACAGCTTTCAATCCAAACCCAAATAACATCATGTCTTATTCTCGAAAAAGTTGTCGTGATTTTTTCTCTGTTGGACAATATGCTCGTATTAATGCCGCTCATAAAACGAGCAGAAATTACTTTACTTGTGCAACTTATAGCGTAGGTTTTACAGCAACATCCACTAGTTCTTGTTCAACACCAATAACTGTTAGTTTTACCGATAATAGTACTGGTGCAACCTCATGGCAATGGGATGTAGATGGAGATAGTGTGATTGACTATACTACTCAAAACCCTTCTCATACATACACAACAGCTGGAAGTTATGATGTGAGGTTAACAATATCGAATGGAACGACTGTGATAACTAACACAAAAATTGGCTTTATTACAGCTGGAGCAAAAGGCATCCCTTATAACCAAGACTTTGAGACTTTTATCACTGCAACTAATGCTACAGGCTTATTGGAAGGATGGACAACTAATCCTGTGAATACAACAACTGCTTATAGATGGAATGTTGGTGAAGGTGGAACGGTAACTGGTTCAACAGGACCATTTGTAGACAACACTTTGGGTACAACCACAGGAAATTACATGCATATAGAAGCATCTCAAGGAGGTCAAAATGATGTGGCAGAATTGATTTCTCCTTGCATAAATTTGAATGTAGGATCGCCAGAACTTAGCTTTGCTTACCACATGCATGGGAGCTCAATGGGTGAGTTACATCTGGATATTTTTTCAGGAGGAGTTTGGACAAATGATATTATGCCTGCCTTAATTGGTCAACAAACTATTAACCAAAGTGATGCTTTTTCTATCAAAACAGTTGATCTTTCCACTTGGGCTGGAGAAGTTATTGAACTTCGATTTAGAGGAATTAGAAATAGCTCATTTAGGGGAGATATCGCGATTGATGACATTAACATCAAATGTATTCCTGGAACAAATCCAAATCCATCTGCTAATTTCACTTCCTCAACAACTAATACCTTCTCAGGAGATCCTGTAATTTTTTCTGATGGATCATCTGATGCTATTGCTTGGAAATGGGATTTTGGAACAGGCGCATCACCTGCAACTGCTTCAGGAACTGGCCCTCATAATGTTACCTATTCAACAACTGGGCTCAAGACAGTATCGTTAATTGCTTTTGGTGACTGTTCTTCAGACACAACCAATACTAGCTTAAATATAGGTCTAGTTGGAGTTACAGAAAATGAGGATTTAACTTATTTTACTGTTTATCCAAACCCTGTTAATTCCTTATTATCAATAAAGACAAATATCATTTACTCTCGTGTTCAAATAATTAATGTTGTTGGACAAATAGTAGTTGAATCTAATGGAAACAATTCATTAGATGTATCGAAATTAGAATCTGGAAATTATATAATTCAGCTAATTGGAGATGAATCGCAAATTATACAAAGTGAGAAGTTTACTAAGAATTAAATTCTGTACTTTACTTTCCAATACAAAACTTAGAAAATATATTCCCAAGTAGCTCATCAGTAGAGATTTCACCTGTTATCTCTCCTAAAAAGTGTAAAGACTGACGAATATCAACAGCTACTAAATCCCCTGGAATTCCCATTTCAAGTGCATTTGTCACTTGATTGATGGCTTCATTAGCTTTGGTTAATGCTTCATAATGACGAATATTAGTAACAACTACTTGTTGTTCTTCGGCATTCTTGGAGTTTGTAATTTCAATTACTTTCTGAGTTAGCTCTTCAATATTATTTCCTTCAGAAGCTGAAATATGGATACTATCCAATTCATTTAAAACAGAAGTATCTTTCAATAAATCTATTTTATTTGCTACTAAAATAAAGTCAATAGATTGGTCGGTTAATTGAGCTTTAAGTTCCTGCAACTCTTTTTTTACCAACTCCAATTCCGAGCTTGCATCAAACATATAAAGTACAATAGCAGATTTCCCTGCTTTTTCTATCGCTCTTTGTATTCCAATTTTTTCAATTTCATTTTCGGTATCTCGAATTCCTGCAGTATCAATAAATCGATATTTAATACCTTCAATCACAATTTCGTCTTCTACAATATCACGAGTAGTTCCAGCAATGCTAGAAACTATCGCCTTTTCTTCTTTCAAAAATTTGTTCAATAAAGTTGATTTACCAGAATTGGGTGCTCCAACTATTGAAATTGGCACTCCATTTTTAATTGCATTTCCGTAAGAAAATGATTCTATTAAGCTTTTGAGCTTTGCAGAAATACGGACTAATAATTCATTCAACTGAGTTCTATCAGCAAATTCAACATCCTCTTCACTAAAGTCTAATTCTAACTCAATGAGCGAAGCGAAATTAATTAGTTCTTCTCTCAATCCATTAATTTCGTCAGAAAACCCTCCTCTCATTTGTTGCATGGCTAACTTATGAGAAGCTTCAGTTGTAGAAGAAATTAAATCAGCAATAGCTTCTGCTTGAGATAAATCGAACTTCCCGTTAGCAAATGCTCTCATGGAGAATTCTCCTGCCTTTGCAAGCCTGCAACCTTTTGATAATAATAGCTTTAAAATTTGTTGTTGAATATAAACTGAACCGTGACAAGCTATCTCCACAACATCTTCGCCAGTAAAAGAAGCTGGATTTTTGAAAACCGTAATCAACACTTCATCTACCAATTTATTATTCTCTTTTATAACACCAAAATGAGCTGTGTGCGATTTTTGATTTCCTACTTCTTTTGAAAAAATGGAAGAAACAATTGAGAAAGCTTTTGTTCCAGAAACTCGAATAACAGCAATTGCTCCCATTCCATTAGCAGTCGAAAGTGCACAAATTGTATCGTTAGAGTCTAAAATCATGAAACAAAATTAAGATTTATTTATGAGATTGGGAATGAAAATAATAAAGTCTTAATTTTTGTAAAAGAAAGGATAAAAAACTACTTTTGAGTATTCAATAAATAACAGAAAACAATGAGCATATTAGTAAATAAAGATTCTAAGATAATAGTACAAGGTTTTACAGGAACTGAAGGGACTTTCCATGCAGGACAAATGATCGAATATGGATCAAATGTTGTTGGTGGTGTTACTCCAGGAAAAGGAGGGCAATCTCATCTTGACAAGCCAGTATTTAATACTGTTGAACAAGCTGTGAAAGAAACTGGAGCTAACGTCTCTATTATTTTTGTACCACCAGCTTTTGCTGCTGATGCAATTATGGAAGCTGCTGATGGAGGAATTGGTGTTATCGTTTGTATTACGGAAGGAATTCCAACTAACGATATGGTAAAAGTAAAAGAATACTTAACTGATAAGGACTCAAGATTAATTGGACCTAACTGTCCTGGTATTATAACTGCAGACGAAGCAAAAATTGGAATTATGCCAGGTTTTGTATTCAAAAAAGGTAGAGTAGGAATTGTTTCTAAATCTGGAACTTTGACTTATGAAGCTGCTGACCAAGTTGTAAAAGCCGGATTGGGAGTATCTACTGCAATTGGTATTGGTGGAGATCCAATTATTGGAACTACTACTAAAGAAGCTGTAGAAATGTTTATGAATGACCCAGAAACTGATGCAATTGTAATGATTGGAGAAATTGGCGGAGACATGGAAGCAAAAGCTGCAAGATGGGTAAAAGATAATAACAGAAAACCAGTAATTGGTTTTATTGCTGGACAAACTGCACCAAAAGGAAGAAAAATGGGGCATGCTGGAGCAATTGTAGGTGGTGATGATGATACTGCACAAGCTAAAATGAAAATTATGGCTGAGTGTGGAATTAGTGTTGCAAGTTCTCCTGCAGAAATTGGTAAAAAAGTAGCAGAGGCTTTAGCTAAATAAGACTCTCTTATATTTATATTTAAAAAGGGCTTGAAGATATCTTCAAGCCCTTTTTTGTTGGAGTAAATTTTAACTATCCGTTAATCTTTGCTAGTATCTCTTCCATTTCCTCTTTAGATAAAGAAAGTTTATCACGAGTAAAGTTAACATCATCAGCCGAATTCATAGGAACCAAATGAATGTGTGCATGTGGCACTTCTAAACCAATAATAGAAACACCTATTCTTTCGCAAGGTATAGCTTTTTCGACCTTTAGAGCGACTTTCTTTGCAAAAACCATCATTTCCCCAAGAATGTTATCATCTATATCAAAAATGTAATCTATTTCGATTTTAGGTATTACTAAAGTATGGCCTTTAGCCAAGGGACTAATATCTAAAAAAGCCAAAAACTTATCGTTCTCAGCTATTTTGTAACAAGGAATTTCTCCCTCTATGATTTTTGTAAAAATGGTAGCCATTATCTATTTATTTCTAAAATTTCGAATTGAATGGTTCCTCCTGGAGTTACTACATCAGCAATGTCACCAACACTATGTCCTAGTAATCCTTTCCCTATTGGCGAGTCTACAGAAACTTTTTTGGCTTTTAAATCAGCTTCGTTTTCGGCAACTAATGTGTAAACCATCTCCTTGTTTGTTTTCATATGCTTAATCTTAACAATAGATAATATAAGCACCTTAGAAGTATCCATTCCTGTGTCATCCAAAACTCTAGCAGTCGAAATAATTGTTTTCAATTTAGAAATTTTCATTTCCAACAATCCTTGAGCTTCTTTTGCAGCATCATATTCAGCATTCTCGGATAAATCACCTTTATCTCTTGCTTCTCCAATTTGCACGGAAATTCTTGGCCTTTCAAAAGTTTCGTATTCATACAACTCATCTTTCAAAGCTTTAAGCCCTTCTGCTGTATAATAGGTAATATCTGCCATATTCTAATGTATTAAGATAAATTCATATAACGCAAAAAGAGAATCTTTCGACTCTCTTTTCTTTTCTGTATATACAAATATACAATATTTTATTTATTTGAAATAAATCTAAAAGTTTCTATTCCTCT
This sequence comes from uncultured Flavobacteriales bacterium, assembly GCA_938009745.1. Lineage (GTDB taxonomy): Bacteria > Bacteroidota > Bacteroidia > Flavobacteriales_D > CAJJDF01 > CAJJDF01. The sequence continues at coordinate 9,791 of CALLII010000059.1, read as the reverse complement.
TCAGCATCTCTTCCTAAATTTAGTCTAATACCTATTCCATGAATAGGTCCTAATACTGGTGCTGTTCTAAAAGAGTAATCTATTCCCATTGTTGAGCCATTAGCTCCAAAAGGTAAGTCTAAAGAAACTCCAGCAGTAGGTCCAGATAGTGCAGATAAAGTTTCTGAATCAGAAAAAATACCTTGCTCATAAACCAGTCCTGCTCTTAAAATAACAATAACTTTTTTGAAATCAAGATTGTATTCACCTCCTATTCTAAACTGATCTCTTTGGAAAGAATTAGATGTAAATGTACCAGCTAATGTTAAAATATTTTCTTTTATTTTGAAATCATAAGCAGCTGCAATATTAATTAAAGATGGTAACTCAAAGTTTGCTGTTCTTTGCTCAGTTGTTGTAGAAATTTCAGTAAAAGGATTAATGGTTTCTATAGCGAATCCATCACCTCTGTAAGTCATTGGTGGACCTACATTTTTAAGAGCTAATCCAATTTTAATTTGATCTCTTTCTCCAGTTACGTATCTAACTCCTGCATCAAAAGCAAAACCTGTAGATCTTGCATTTGCGATACCTTCACTCAAGATTTTAATATTTAAACCTCCTGTAATTGAAGTAGAAAATTCTCTTGCGTAAGCTAAGCTTAAAAGTAAACTAGATGGAGAAAATGTTCCTAATCCCCCTTCTGGCAATTCAGTAGTAGTAATTGGAATATCACCATAGTTAGTGTTCATCATACTAATAGCTATAACATTAGACTCACCTACTCTTTGTGCTAAGCCAACAGTATTTATTTTAATACCTGTAGATTGCATCCAAGTTGTATTGGTAAATCCAATTTCAGTTTTATCAGCTAAGGCTAATCCTGCAACATTTAATTGTAATGCCTCTAGTCCTTTTACATGTGCTCCACCAGCACTTCCCCATGCAGACGATCTTGCCCATGGATTTATTAGAAGTTGAGTAGAACCAGCTGCTCCAATTCTGTCCTCGTTCCCTGCAAGAGATACTGAACCTAAAAAAGCTGCTACTGTTAATAATGTTAGTTTTAATTTCATACTGTATAAGTTTGTTCTATTAAAATTAGTTTTAAATCAGGATTAAAAGTTTGTCAAATCTGGTGGTCTTAATGCACCAAACCATTTAATTACTTTCTCTCCAACTTCTGGTACATCTACATGAATAATGTAAACACCTCCTGCAATTGGAACTCCATTCACGTTTTGTAAATCCCAGTCTATTGATGTAAGTGGATCATCTTTTGTTAAAGTTCTTACTAAAGAACCTCCAACATTGTAAATTCTAACTGTACATTTCTCTGGTAAGTTAGTAATCTTAACCCTTGTGTCTAATCTGGAAGTTTCGTAGTTAGAATAAGCATAATATGGATTAGGTACAATATTTATCAAGTCAAGTGCGCTTTTTGCAGTATCTAAATCATTTATACCAGTAGCTACTGAGTTTGTGTTGAACTTGTATAAGTTAAACCATTCATTAATACTATTCGCTTCATCATTATTGGTAGTACTACCTTGATTATTTACAACATAACCATTAGTCGCATATCTTTCATAATCAGTTTTAACTCTTATTTTTAAGATGGCATCATTAGAAAGGAAAGTTTGACCAGGTAGTGTCATTGGCATCCCTACCCACATACATGCAGTCCAAGCATCTCTATGACTAGTTGGAGAAGTGCTTGACAACTTGTTGTACAATTCTCTTCCTTCATCATAGTTTGTTATCGCTCCAGGTCTTGATGCAACATTTGTAGGAATCGTAATAAGATCATTATTTCTGAAAATATATAAATAATGCTTTCCTCCTGCTATCCAAGTTCCAAGGCCTTCAGTAAAAGTAGAAGTTGGATTAAACATCATGTCTCTTCCGTTATCTCCTGCTAACCAAGAATCCTCTCCATAAACTACATTCAATCTTTCACCAGTTTCTAAGTCAATAACATATCCTGGGAACCATCCCATTCCTGTAGGACTAACTAAATCTCCTTCTCCGTTATTGTAGTTAGCTTCTCCATTCTTTCTTCCATTTTTATCGATAGAAGGTGCGTCTCTTACGAATAATTTAGCTGCATCTCCTTCAGATAAACTTTGTCTATCTTGAGTTTCTACAACAGGACATCTTGTCCAAAGTGATTTGTCATTTGTAAATACTATATCAACACTGTGTAAATTAGCTAATGAGTTTTTAGAAAACAAACTCAATGCTGTAGATGCTCCATTAAGATAAGTTAATGATCCTACTGGTTGATTTTCTCCTTCAAATCCAGACATCATTCTGAATGGTGCAAAGCTTCCATTTAAAACAGTTTCGAACTGTTGTTCATCATCTAAACCTTGGTAGTCACTAAAAGGACCTTCTGGTGTTGCAGGGTCATTAATTTGAGCTCCACTTCTTATCCAGTTTCTATCAGTGTTTCCATCTACATCAGGAAAACCAAATAACCATGGTCTTGATTCATCATCATATTCTAAACTCCAAGTGATTAATTCAGAAGCTAATTCATCTGCTCCTGTTGATATACCTGGATCAGTTTTAACTGCTCTTGTAGGATGAACATATTGCTCTATATTAATAGAGAAACCTAGGTCTGGGAATAATTGTTCATAACCGAGTGCAATACTTTCTTCTGAGTTATATACTGAATCATCACTTAATCTTTTTAATTCCCATGTTGCTTCTGCCAATTCATCATTAGCATCTTTAATAAACTTTAGTTCATAATCATCTGCTATTAAATTTAGAGGATCAATTACTTTAATGTCCACTGGACCTTTACCAGCTGCATAAGTTAATTCGTCTGACCTTCTATTTCTTGCAGCTGCAACTCTAGATTCGTCTGTTAATTCTAGTTCTCTACCTCCATTACCCATTCCTTCAATTCTAGTGATTTCTACTCCATCACCATAATTTGCATTCTGAACAGTTCCTCCTGCCTCTGGAGATGGTATGTGAGGAATTCCTTTATAAGAAGCAATTTCACCACCATCAAAACCTTTTCTACTTGAGATGTAAGGTTTTTGTTGTCCATCTAATGAACCAGCATCAGTTGGGTCATATTTTTTAAATTCGTTATAACCATATGCAATAACCATAAAATAATATGACTTGTGATTTACTAATCTACTATTACCTTGAGCAAATAAATCTTCTGTTACTCTTAATGAGTGTTTAATTCCTTCATCAGTACCATTTACCATTAATTCAGGTACACCAACATTCATAACTGCATCAACAGTGTAATTAATTAATTGTGTAACCCCGTTTGCAATATCATACTGAGCAACTAATCTAGATTTATCTACATCATTTAAATCTGAAGCAGAAACAGTATTGTCTTTCAGCTGGAAGACTTGGTAACCTTCAAATGTATAATAATTGTTTAGACCATTTATACCTTTTAAAGAATCAACTATTAAATTAGTATCAATTGTTGGATCAATTCTAAAATATGATTCTATATCTCCTCCATTTGCCTTGGGATCGATTGTCAATATCAACTCTCTATCTAATTCTTGTAGGGCTAATTTTGGTGCATCTGGTCCTTCAAGTATTTCGAAACAGTTATCAAACAAGCTTTGTGCTTTATCATCTGCTTGCTTCAATTTAGCAATAGAAGATAAATTTCCACTTGTTCCTCTACCATAAACTACACCAACAGTAATGTTGTTAAGTGCTCCTGGCTCAAGTGTAAATGGTCCTGCAGATTGCATAAATCTTCTATCACCTGCTGGGTTACCTGCTGCAGCTTCTGAAAAAGGCGTACCTGCCTGACTTAAGTCTCCACCTGTTCCCCAACCTTCTGGATCTGAATTAACTCCTGTTGCTGGATCACTTGTAAACATAAAATCACAAGCTAAAGTAGATACACCTGGGGCACCAGGGTAACCTGTACCACCATATCTAAACTCTGACCCATCTTTCCAAAATCCACTTAAATAACGGTAATGTTGTACTGCATTATTTGCATCAGGATCTCCTTGTGTAGCACCAGCACCATTGGTATAGTAAACGAATTTTCTCATACCAAATCTTTCGTTATCAATTACACCATCTTGGTATCCAATTCCATTTCCTGGGATTGCTTTAGTTTCTGGGTCAGCCGCTCCATTTACATAGTAAAGATTGTCTTGATTGTCGTTATTCTGGTATGGACCTTCAAAGAAATCTACTCCAATTGCAGGAGGATTTGCCCCATATGCTATAGCTCCTCCTGATGGATTGTCATCAATTGCATCTGCATTGTAACAAAAACCTAAACCTCTACTTACATCACAACCAACATAATCATCAACAGCTGCTCCTAAATCAGCATCTACATATTGCCCGAAGTAAGTATCAAATAGTGTTTGAGTAGAACGGTTAATTAATTCATAATTATAAAAAGTCATGTCATTAATTTCATCATTTGTAGCAAATGAGAAAGCCTGAGCTCTAATTTCCATTCCAATCGGTTCACCTCCAGATTCAGTGTGAATATTTCCGTTATCATTAAAAATCCACCAGATAGTATAATCTCCAAATAATCTAATAGCTCTATCACTTCTACAATCATAGTTTGCGTCATCATCTTCAAAACTATAAAAAGGATAATCGCCATCTAATGGGTTATAAAGACCATCAGCTCCACTTGGCCCATTAGGATTATCATAAAAAGGTGCAATATAAAAATCTTGATCTTTACCTGGTGTTGGATCTCCGTGAGCAGGCCATTCTAATATGCTAGTAGGTATAGCATATCCTGGAAAAGCTACAGAAGCATCACAATTTGGATCTTGAGAACACTTGTACCATGCTCTAAACTCATTTACATCTTGTCTAGTAATTATATAAAACTTGTCCCATTTAGCACATTCCACTTGGTCAATAGCAGCTGCTCCAAAATCTTTTTTATCATTTCCGTTACCAGAATTAGGTGTTACAGACAATGGTCCTGGCCAGTAATCATTTCCATCAGCTCTAAACCTAATTGCAGCTAATTTCAATTGATTGGTAGCATCTACACCACCCATCCAGAGTCCTCCTGCATAAATAGGTGCAGTTCCAGCTGATTTAGGCACAAAGTAAGAAGCTCTGGATAAAGATCTATTAAGCCATAACAATCCACTGTTCTCAATGTAAGCACTAACATTGTTAAAATCTAGAACTCTGTTCTGACTTGCAGGAGCACAATCTCCAGCTCTTGATGAGATATTACTCCCATTGCTATTACTTGCAGTAGTATTAGTTTTTGTTCCAACCCAGTCTCTTGAAAAAGATTGTGTTGCACAAAGTAATCCTACGGTAATTAGCGATAATTTAAATAATAATTTAGTTTTCATGATTCCGAAATTTAAAAGTCCAATTTCACACCAATTCTTATTGTTCTTGGTAATGAATAATTAAAAGGGTTGTTCGCTCTTAAAGCATAGTATTGTCTGAATGAAGCTTCACTTATCTGATTTTCGATAATAGATTGATACTGAGGATCCGATAAGTATCCATCATCATCAGCATTACCAGTAGCTCTATATACTCCAATAATATTTTGAGTATTAAATAAGTTATTTACCAATAGGTAAACATTTAAAGCAGCAGTTTTTTGTTTTTTCTCTCCAAACTTTAGCATAAAGTTTCTATCAACTTGAAGCGCAACTCTAAAGTTACCTGGTCTTCTTGAACCGTTTGGAGTTCCTTCAAGTACATTAGTTACACCTCCAAAAATTGGTACTGCAAACTTAGATGCTGAATAAGGTGTTCCAGAAGCGTAATTAGCTGTAAAGTTAACCCCAGTATTTTCTAGGATTTTTTTACCTCCAATAACAAGTCCATTGTAATCTTTTCCTTCACCAAATCTGTAATCAACAGTTGCATTAACAACATGTCTTTGATCATAACTGTATGGGAAAATTGCCCTTAAGTTTGGTTGACCAGCATTAATTAGTGCTAAAGAAGAGTTTGTGTTTGAACCTGTTCCTTCAGCAAATTGTAATGTGTAAGAAACCTTCATCCAAAGATTTTTAGATTTTCTTTTGTCATAAGTTAAAGTAATTCCTTTAACTGTTCCAAAATCTAAGTTCCCAAATGAACGGTATGTTTTTGGATAAGCTCCAGCTACGTTTACAACAGTAATTTCATCTCTTTGCTCTCTATAAAATCCTGCAATTTTTAAAGATGAAGATCTACTTAACACTTGTTGAAATCCAACTTCATAATCAATAGTTCTTGTTGGTCTTAAGTCTGGGTTGTTAATTATATCAGCACTAATATTATCAATGTATAAATAATCTAATGGATTTAATCTAATACCAGTTGTTGGTCTTTGAGAAAGAATATCATAATGGGCAAAGAATAAAGCATCTTCTGATATTGGGAAAGAAAACGAAATTCTTGGCATCACTATAATAGAAGGATTGTAATCTTCAAAAGCATTAGAATTAATTTCATCATCCTCACTCACACCCTCAGCTAAATAAGGGGCAATTCCATTTGGCGATTCAATTGTTGTTGGGTCACTTATTTCAACTCCTTCTGCATTGTACCATGTGTTACCATCTCTATATCCATTAATGGCAGTTGGTGCATTAATATCATTCACGTATACCACGAAATCGTCTCCAATATTTGATGGGTGAGAACCAAAATCGTCTACTTCAGCAGCAGTTCTTGCTGGCCTTAACAAATACTTATCTCTCAATACTGCTTGGTTTGCATCAAATCTATCAACTCTAAGCCCTACGTTAAAAATGATATCATTAAAAGCAAATTTGTCCATTACGAAACCTGCAAAATAAATAGGCTCAAATGCTGCCACAGGTCTTGTGTTATTTCCAAATTCATCTGTTTCTGTAAAGAAGTCATCAAGAGTTGGGTTAGAAGTTAATCTTTTTCCAGTGTGATCATATCCATAGTAGTTTACAAAACTTTGATTAAAACCTCCATTAGTTAATTCATCTGCACTAAAAAAGTCAACATTAAACTGCGAAGGATCTAAACCGTCTACGTTAATAAAGTCTGAACCATTAGGGTCTAATCCTAGAGAATTTCTTAAGTTGAAATCAAAATATGATTGACTTTCAGAACTAATTAACCTTTCGTAGGTTCTGTATTGGAATGTACCTCTATATTCATCTGTGAAATTTTCTAAGTCAAGTTCAGAAATATGATTGTTAGCCAATTGACGCATTCTTGTCCATAATGGAATTGGGCTTAAGCTATAAAACCTATCTGATCTTTGCTCATATTCAAATCCTACAGTTATTGCATGGTCACCCATGTTGGCACTTCCTGAAGCTGAAACTCTAAATTGTGTGTTATTACCATAAGCATATTGTCCTGGTTGTAATCCAATGTTATTAAAGAGAGGTGTTTGTGTTGAACCGTAAATTCCTCTTGGTGAATCTCCATTCCTTAATGCATTCCCTCCTAAAATTTGATCTAAGGCAAATACATTATTATCAACTAAATCATAATATTGTCTTGTTACAGCAGCTAAATCAGAATTAACGTCAGAAGGGTCAAAATCTACTCCAAATTCTTGAAACCCATTATGAACAAATCTGTTATTTACTTCATCAAATTCGTAACTATTTTCGAATTGTCTGTCGAAGTTTCCAACATAACCATAATTAAATATGTTATCTCCATGTCTTGTGTTTTCAGTTCGAGATGAATTACTACTGTAATCTACCATCACTGTGTAATAAGCATTTTTGATTTTTGATTGCTCTTCAGAATCCTCAGAAACATTATTGACAAATCTTTGAGTAAGCTTACCATATACTCTCCAAGTATTAGCTGTAGTATTTGATAAATTATCTGAATTTAATAAAGAACTATTAAAACTATAATTGTTTCCTGAGTTCCAATCTAAAGTTCCTCCAAATGATAAATTTACATTTGGACCAGTGTTTACATCAATCTTTGTTGAAATTGAAGCACTCCTGTCAACAACATTTTGTCTGAATTTAACTTCTTCAAAATCTTCAGCTGTTAAAAATTCAGATTTATAGTTTATCCCACCAACTCCGTTAGAAACAACTGGATTTTCTATAATATCTTGTTTAACGTCTTCTTTTATTTGAAATTGATCAATTGCAAATGGGCGTGTATCAATAATATGAGTAGCATTACCAGAGATAAAGAAACCTAGTATTGGTTTAATCTTTTTTCCTGTCGAATCTTTTTTCATTAATAAAGGACCAGATAAACTCCCCTCTAATAAGTTGTAACCATAGTTATCTAAACCATAAGTATTATCTCCTATTTTATACCCAGAAGTTACATACTCAATTCCACCAAAATAAAAACTTGAAGGCCCACGAGTAGTAATAGAAATAATACCTCCTGTAGCATCTCCATAATTAGCTGGCAAACCACCAGTAATTACTGCTACTTCTTGAATGGCTGATTTTGGTAGATTAGACGAACCTCTAACTTTAATACCATCAATATAATAATAAGTTGCTTCTGATCTTGAACCTCTAATACTTGAAATACTTCCGTTTGCATCAGTTTGTACACCTCCTACTTGAGCTGCAATAGAACCAGCAGATCTACCTGGCATCTTAGCAATTTCATCTTTAGTCATTGTTCCACCAGACGCTCCTCCATCTCTATCAATCAATGGGACTTCATAGTCTACAACAGTAAACTCTTCAAGTTCTACATCTCCAGATTCCAAAGGAATATCTTGGAATGTAATTTTATTACTCTTTATTAATAGGTTGTTTACTTGAAATTTTTTGTATCCAACAAAACTTACTTTTAAAGTGTATTCTCCTGGCTCAATAGAATTGATAAGGAAATTACCATCTAAGTCAGACGCAGCTCCTGCTTTTTGAGAACCGTTTTGTTCCAATACCAAGTTTACGAAAGGCAATGTTTCTCCGGTTGATTTATCCGTAATCTGTCCTTTAAGTTGACCTGTCCCCTGTTGAGAATAAATCAAAGACAAAGAAATTGTCGCTACTAATGTTAGAATAATTTTTTTAATCATACTACTGTAATTTTTATAAATCCCTTAACAATAAGAGGATTGATTAATGTTGTTTCTTTCTAATTTAAAAACTATAGAATAGTTACAAGTCGTAAATATAAAATATTTTTAAGTTTTTTTAACATAATCTTAAGTCAAATATATTAGATATTTTCTTGAGACAATGGATTAATAATCCAAAACAATATAAAAATATACAGCTCAATAATTTATCAAGATAAATAGCTAATTATTTAAAGGTAGAATATTGCTATTTATGCTAATAATTGAGACTAAAAAGGTAAAACATCTATTTTTTCTTCCTATTAGATTTCCTTCTGTTTCTCTTTAATCTTCTTCTTACTTTTTTGTCTTGTATACTTAAATGTCTTTTATGAGCATCTTTTGTAGCCTTCTTTTTCTCCTTTTCTTTTTTCTTTTCAGCTTTTTTAACCTGTTTCTCTCTCTGCTTAGGTGATAGACTTTTCCTCCTTTTAGCTTTTTGAGCAAAAGTTGAAACCGGGATTGTAAGAAGTAAAGTGAAAATTAAAAGAGCTAGAATTCGTTTCATACTTGAATATAAGAAATTCTATTATCAAAATTTATAATCAATGATAATAATCCATAAAAAAAGCCTCACTAATAATAGTGAGGCTTTTGCATTTTAGTTAGTCTATTAGAGCTTATCTCTTAAGTTGGATATATCCTGTGTAAGGTTCGAAGTTGTTATCTCCTAAGTCAATAATGTAGAAGTACGTTCCTTCTGGTAACATTTTGTTATCCATCAGTCTATTTGCTCCATTATCAACATTTGAACTTC
>CALLII010000058.1 GCA_938009745.1 uncultured Flavobacteriales bacterium | reverse complement strand
ATCACACCATGCCAGGAGCCCTTTTGGGTAATTGGTACCAAATCGCATGGCCAAATCAATATCTTGGGCACTTGCAACTTGCCAAAAAACAGCATCTGCTGCTTCATTAATCAACATAGCTTGTATGCGTTCGAATATTTTTTTACTTAAATCTAGGTCTTTATTTGGCTCAGGATTAGTTGCTCCTTCTTCATAATTATAAAAACCTCTTCCTGTTTTTCTACCAAGTCTTCCTGCTTCAGAAAAACGTTTTTGAGTAAATGATGGTTTGTAACGAGGATCAAAATAGAAAGCTGTAAATACAGTTTCGGTAACTGTATAGTTCACATCATTACCAATATAATCCATCAATTCAAAAGGTCCCATTCGGAAACCACCAATTTCTTTCATTGCCCAATCTATGGTGGCAAAGTCGGCAATTCCTTCTTCGTAAATCCTTAATGCTTCACCATAAAACGGACGTGCTACACGGTTTACAATAAACCCTGGAGTATCTTTTACAAGTGCAGTTACCTTTTTCCAGCTATCAATTGTAGCTTTTGCTTTATCAGTAATCTCTTGGTCGGTAGTAATACTTGGTATAATCTCTACCAACTTCATTAGTGGAGCTGGATTAAAAAAGTGAATTCCAATTACTCGCTCAGGATGTTTACAAGCTGATGAAATTGAGGCAATTGATAAGGAAGAAGTATTAGATGCAATGATACATGTATCAGAAACCAACTCTTCTAATTGAGAAAAAACCGATTGCTTAATCTCTAAGTTTTCGATAATTGCTTCGATAACTAACTCGGAGTTCTCCAAGTAATCTAAGCTATCTACAAAAGTAATTCTTCCTAGAATTTCGTCTGCTTCGTCACGAGTTACTCTTTCTTTCTCTACCAATCGGTTCATTATTTTGGTAAGGCTAGCACTCGCTTTATCCAGTGAAGCTGCATTGGTATCAAAAACCATTACTTCTTCTCCTGCAGTGGCTGCTACTTGCGCAATTCCCGATCCCATTGATCCTGCTCCTATAATTCCTATATTCATGTTATTTTCCTTTAAACTCTGGTTTTCTTTTTTCTAAAAATGCCGCAATCCCTTCTTTGTTGTCGTAAGTGTTGGCTGCTTCAATTTGTAAATTTCTCTCAACAGTTAATTGGCTTTCTAAATCGTTATTCAATGCTAAATTCAAAGCTCTTTTGGTAAGTCCAAAACCTTTAGTCGGTCGTTTTGCCAATAACTTAGCAAACTCCATTGTCGATTCCATTAAGCTATCATGCTCAACTACTTCGTAAATCATTCCTACTTCCTTAGCTTTTTCAGCAGTAAATTTATCTGCCAAAAACATGTGAGCAGCTGCTCTTTGCATTCCAATTAATCTTGGTAAAAAGAACGTTCCTCCACTATCTGGAATTAATCCAATACTACTAAATGATTGAATAAAACTTGCTTTATCACTCGCAAAAGTAATGTCGCAAGCCAAAGCAATGTTTGCCCCTGCTCCTGCTGCAACTCCATTTATTGCTCCAATAATTGGCTTTTCAATGTTTCTCAATCTCATTATTATTGGATTGTAAGTAGCGTCTACAATTTCTCCAATACTTGGCCCACCTTCTTCGGTAGCTTCTTTTAAATCTTGTCCAGCACAAAACCCTTTCCCATTTGCAGTAAGAATAATCGCTCTTATTGTTTCGTTTTTTTCAAATTCATCCAAGGCAGCTTGTACTTCTTTTGCCATTGGGATATTAAAACTGTTGTAAACATCTGGTCGGTTAAGAGTAATTACTCCTACTCCTTCATTTACTTCTTTGGTTATAAACTCCATAATTGTGGTTTGTTTGTATAAAAATAAAGAAACTTAAATCAATTAAAAAGGAAGTGTTAGTCCAATCCTTTTTCTTTTAAAAAATCATCACACCTTTTTTTAAGCTGTGGCATGAAAATTAGGAAATCAGCTTCGAGTTCTTCTTCTAATTCTTTAAGATGAAGAAGAGAATCCTTAATCGTATTGGAGTATTTTGCTCTGCGAGCTATACTTTGTAGAGCTTTATCAATTCCCCAATAAGTCCCATAATTGGTAAACCAATCATTCTCTCTCATGTTCGGCAAAAATGAAATTACTTTTTCTGGAAAATGATTTCTCAGTTCCCAAAAATCATCATACACACTTTTTGAAAATTCAACTAAAGGTTGCTCTGAAAAGGTAGACCAATTTTTGGCCAGAAAATAATCGTAATACACATCTAATAATACCGAGGCATACTTACCTTGCTTGGCATGCAATATTTTCTTACTTCTGTGAACAGCTTCATGAGTATCAGTGAATTCATCAATTATCCTGTGAAGCTCTATTCCTAAAAGGATATTTCCAGAAAAATCTTCTATTTTCTTTCCTTTCATAAAATCTCCCAAAAAATTACCTACACGAATTTCTTTGTTTGTACCTGATAGAAATTGGTGTGCTAAGTAATTCATTTGTTTTTAATTGAAATCAAAAGTAAGATTAATTGTGATTATTTTTAAAAGATTTAACTATTCTATTATATTTGCACTCTGAAAAAAAATGGCGAGGTAGCTCAGTTGGTTAGAGCACTGGATTCATAACCCAGAGGTCACGAGTTCAAATCTCGTTCTCGCTACTAAATAGACTCTTAGAAATAAGGGTCTTTTTTTTGCTAAAATCTTAATGTATAATATATGTTTATGATTTTCATTTAAAGTATAAATAAAAACATATGAATACTAATATGTAGTTTTGTCTAAAATAAAGTAAATGGTAAACATAATCATATATCTAGAAAATGAATTAATGGACAAAGCTCAGGAGCTTGTTCACTCATTACTAGAACAAGAGCTTGTTGCTAGCGCTTCTATTGATGAGGATAATAGCTATTATATAAAAACTAATAATAATGAAGTTGTTAAAACTTCTCACACAGTTATTACAGCCCAAACAAAATCCCTAATGTTTTCTGAAATTGTGAATTACATCAAATCTAACTTAAGTAATGATGTGCCTGTTTTCTCAATGCCATTAACACAAATGAACGATCAATTTAACGAGTATATAAAATCAAGAACTAGAAAAGTATAAACCAAAAAACAAACAATGAAAAAAATAACCATATCAAGAGGAGATGGAATTGGTCCAGAAATTATGGATGCCACTTTGGAAATATTAAAAGCTGCAGGTGCTCAGCTAGAATATGATGAAATTGAAGTAGGAGAAAAAGTGTACTTATCAGGAAATACCTCTGGAATTGCATCAGAATCTTGGGAGAAAATTAGAAACAATAAAATTTTCTTGAAAGCTCCAATCACAACTCCTTCTGGTGGTGGATACAAAAGTTTAAATGTATCTACAAGAAAAACTTTAGGGTTATATGCGAACGTAAGACCATGTATGAGTCTTCACCCATTTGTAAAGACAAAACACCCAGTAATGGATATCGTTATTATCCGTGAAAACGAAGAAGATTTATATGCTGGAATTGAACATCAACAAACTGATGAAGTTGTTCAGTGTTTGAAATTGATTAGCCGTCCTGGTTGTGAAAAAATTATTAGATATGCGTTTGAATACGCTAAAAACTATGGAAGAAAGAAGGTAACTTGTTTCTCTAAGGATAATATCATGAAACAAACTGACGGATTGTTTCATGAAGTATTTAACGAAATAGCAGCACAATACCCAGATATTGAAAATGATCACTGGATTGTTGATATAGGAGCAGCTAAAGTTGCTGATACTCCAGAAGATTTTGATGTAATCGTAATGCAAAACTTATATGGAGATATTATTTCTGATATTGCTGCACAAATTACTGGTTCTGTTGGTTTAGCAGGTTCTTGTAACATTGGTGAAGAGCATGCAATGTTCGAAGCAATTCACGGTTCTGCACCAACTATTGCTGGGCAAAATATTGCAAACCCATCTGCATTAATACAAGGTGCTATTTTGATGTTGAGCCACATTGGTCAAAATGAAGTGGGTGACAAAATCCAAAATGCTTGGTTAAAAACAATTGAAGAAGGAATTCATACAGTAGATATTTTTGACGAAGAAATAAGTACTAAAAAAGTAGGAACTAAAGAATTTGCACAAGCAGTAATTGCTAACTTAGGACAATTACCAGCTAAAATGGCCGTAAGAAATTCACCAACAAACATCAATCTTGACTTACCAAAATACACTAGAAAACCTAGAAAGAATAAGGAACTGATAGGTGTAGATTTATTTGTGCACTGGGATGGAATGGATCCAAATGATATTGGAGGACAGCTTCATCACATTGAAAGTGACACCATTAAATTGGACATGGTAACCAACAGAGGAATTAAAGTATATCCTAATGGATTTAAAGAAACTTTCTGTACGGATCACTGGAGATGTAGGTTTAAAAACACAGAAGACAAAGTAATAACTAAACAAGAAATTATTGAGTTATTGAGTAATGCCGAAGGAAAATCTATTGATGTTATTAAAACAGAAAACTTATATAAGTTTGATGGAGTTAGGTCTTATTCTTTAGGACAAGGTCAATAAAAGAAAACAATTCTAATTGATAAAAGCTCTCAAGAAATTGAGGGCTTTTTTTGGTTACGAAAAGTAATTAATATCCTCCGTTTCGCTTTCTAACAAACCATTCTATTCCCAACAGAAGAAGTAGAATAAAGAAAATCACTTTCATGTTAATGAGGTCATCTACATCTTTTTCTTGGTAGATAACATCTACTAAGTTTTCTTGCTTCTTAAGCTTTTCATCTAGGGATGATAAACCTGAAATAGAAAGAACCTCTCCACCAGTTACATCACTTAAGTTAAATAATAATTGGTGATTAGCTACCGTATTATTTTGCTCAACTTTTAATTCTTCTACCGAAAATTCTCCTGTTCTTGTAAGTTTTTCTCCTTTGTTTGTTGATGTTGCAACATACCTATAACTTCCTGGCTTTAATGAACCTGAATTTAATTTATAGCTATCTCCAACCTTAGAAAAAGTATATGAAAACTCTTCTTTCTGATCGTTATAAATCTTCATCTTAACATCAGAAGTAGTTACCAATTCGTAACTCTTGTTATACACTTCGGCTTCAAATTGTACTTTTTCATTTTCGGAATAGGCCGTTTTTCCAAAGACTCTAAACATGCTTTTATCTTCCTTAGAAACTAAATATTGAGCCGATTGTACAATCAATTCATTAAATAAATCCGAAGATCCATTACTCGAGTAATCTTGCAACCTCCATCTCCAAATTCCTTCTCCTAATAGCATTCCTGTTTTGTAGGTTCCGTTTTTATTAAAAGCTAAAAGCGGATATTTAGTTTTCACTGGACCTATTCTTTGGTAAATAGCTGTTTCAGTGGAATTACTTACACTATATTTTTGAGTAAAAGGTACTTGAACTGGCGGAAACGAATTAACAAAAGAAGCTAACCCTGGACTTACGGTAAATTGAGAAAAATCAGTATTAACATACCCTTGAGCATCTGTATATCCTTTAGAATTATTTATTGTAACACCTTTTTTAAGCGTATTAAATGAGTTCACATTTGTTTGGTTACCTACAACCAAAAGCATTGGAACTTCTTTGTCTTTAAGTAAAGAAAGTCCTTCATTTTGCGAAGGCAAATTATATAAAACAACTAAACTAAATTCTTCTACTTTACCCTTAAAATCTTGAACAAGGCTTGTTGTTACTTCATAGTTTTCATTAGATTGAAATCCTAACTTAAGCGCATTAATATCTGGATGTGGGGAATTAGCCAAAATCAAAATCTTCTGTTTGCTCTCCAGTACATCTACATAAAAACTTTTGTAATTATTGGTGGTTGTAAATTCTCCACTAACCGTTTCTACTCTCACATCATATTTCTGCAGTCCTGTTCCTTCACTTTCTAACTCAAAACTCGATTGAGTTAAATACAAATCATTATTTAAAGAGATTGGTTTTTTACCCAGTACTTTCCCATTTTTCGATATTACTACATTGGTTTTAGCTCCATTTAATTGCTCTGCTTTTACAGTAACAACCACAGGAAATTTATTCCCTTTGTATACTAATCTATTATGAGAAATTTCTTCTATTAACAAATCTTTTTGTGGAGTGGTATCTCCAACTTGAACAGAGAATACAGGAACATTTTTAAGCTTTTTGGCTTCAAAAACTGGATTACCTCCACTGTTGTAAATTCCATCACTGGCTAATACAATTCCGCCAAGATTTCTATTGTAATACCTATTTTGTATTTCAGTAAAAAACTCCGATAAGTTTGTTTGTTTATCCTTAAAATCAAAAGTTGGATTCTCATTTACTATATCTCCTATAGAATATGAAACAACTTCATAATCAGTAGACAAACTAGCTTTTAATGCATTGAAACTCTCTTCTAATTGTGATTTTACAACAACTGAGTCATTGGCAAACACCATAGATTCTGAGTTATCATGAGCAAGCACAATAATTGGCTTCTCTACCTTTTTTTTAGAATACTCCAAAAGAGGTTCCAACAATAAAAACGCAAGAAAAAACAAACTCAGAAACCTTAACCCGGCTAAAACTCTTTTCCACAAAGTAGATAACTCAGCTAAATTTCGGTCTTTACGGTAAAGTAAAAACGCTCCTAAACCTGCTATCAATAAACATAGCAATACATACCACAAGGGAGAATTTAGGAGTAATTTCAAATTATTTATTTTTGATTAATCGGTTACTATTATGTTAGCATTCCTCCACACACATGAATTGTTTGTCCAGATACATATGAACTCATGTCACTTGCCAAGAAAACCACTACATCTGCAACATCATCAGGAGTTCCAGCTCTTTTCAATGGAATATTTTTAACCCAACCGGCAACTACTTCTTGGTCCAATTTATCGGTCATTTCGGTAGCAATAAATCCTGGTGCAATGGCATTACTTCTAATGTTTCTTGATCCTAGTTCTTTAGCTATGGACTTTGTAAAACCTATCATTCCAGCTTTAGATGCAGCATAATTAGATTGCCCTGCATTTCCGTTTACTCCTACAACTGAGGTTAGATTTATTATCGATCCTTTTCTTTGTTTCAACATTGTTTTCTGTACCGCTTTAGTCATATTAAAAATAGACTTTAGGTTTATTCTCAATACATCATCCCAATCTTGCTCTGTCATTCTCATTAGCAAACCATCCTTGGTAATTCCTGCATTGTTTACCAGTGCATCAATCTGACCAAATTCTGCTATAACATCTTCTGCAAGTTTTTGTGCTGCCTCAAAATCAGAAGCATCTGACTGATATCCTTTAGCTTTAATACCCATTGCATTCAACTCATTCTCAACCTCTTTGGCTTTATCAGGAGAAGATAAATAAGTAAAAGCAATGTTTGCACCTTGCTCAGCACATTTAATTGCAATTCCTTTTCCAATTCCTTTGGAAGCTCCAGTAATCAAGACTAATTTGTTTTCTAATAATTTCATAATGGGTTATTTAATACATGGTTTACTTCAAAGATAATTTTTAATGAATAATTGACAATTGTAATTGCATAAAAATTTAACTCTATTAGCATTTAAACTAAAGTACGAAATCGGCTATAAACATTAACAGAATCTAAACATTCAATCAAAAAAAATGTACTTTTGTTGTATCAATACCAAACAAATTTTGGAAAAGAACATGGAAGATATCAAATTAAATACCATAGAAGAGGCGCTAGAAGATATAAGAGCTGGAAAGGTAATCATTGTGGTGGATGATGAGGATAGAGAAAATGAAGGCGATTTTTTAACGGCTGCCAGAAACTCAACTCCTGAAATAATAAACTTTATGGCCACTCATGGTCGAGGATTAATTTGTGCTCCTTTATCAGAAGATAGATGTGCAGAATTGAACCTTGAGTTGATGGTTCAAAACAACAATTCGCATTACGAAACACCATTTACTATTTCAGTTGATTTAGTAGGAAACGGATGTACAACAGGAATTTCTGCTAGCGATAGAGACAAAACTATTAAAGCATTAATAGACCCTGAAACAAAACCTAATCAATTAGGAAAACCTGGACACATTTTTCCTTTAAGAGCAAGAAATGGTGGCGTTTTGAGAAGAGCAGGACATACGGAAGCTGCTGTAGACATTTCAAGAATGGCTGGTTTTGAAGAAGCTGGAATCATAGTAGAAATTCTTAACGAAGACGGAACAATGGCTAGATTGCCAGAGTTGATGGTAATTGCTAAAAAGCACGACATGAAAATCATTTCTATTGAAGATTTGATTTCTTATAGATTGCAAAATGAGAGTTTAGTTGAAAAGCAAATTCAAATAAAACTACCAACTGAATATGGAGATTTTGAACTAGTTCATTTCTCTCAGAACACAGATGGAAAAGAACATTTAGCCTTAATAAAAGGAGAATGGAAAGAAGACGAGCCAGTACTAGTAAGAGTTCACTCAAGCTGTATGACTGGAGACATTTTTGGATCGTGCAGATGCGATTGTGGACCACAATTACAAACTGCAATGAAAATGGTAGAAGAAGCTGGAAAGGGAGTTATTCTTTACATGAACCAAGAAGGAAGAGGAATTGGATTGCTTAATAAACTGAAAGCATACAAACTTCAAGAAGAGGGATACGATACTTTAGAAGCGAATTTAAAACTAGGTTTTAAAGGAGATCAAAGAGATTATGGAATTGGAGCTCAAATTTTAAGAAAACTAGGTGTTTCAAAAATGAAGTTAATGTCCAACAATCCTCAAAAAAGAACTGGACTTATTGGTTACGGATTAGAAATCGTAGAAAATGTAGCTTTAGAAATTGAGGCAAACGCTCACAACAAAAGTTACTTAGAGACTAAAAGAGACAAAATGGGACATACCCTAAAAATGAAATAATGTCTGAATTAACAATCAACCGAGTACCAGAATCTACCAACAACTCACTAAGAGCTTGGAGTGCTGCAGACGAATTATTAGTCTCTTTTTTAAACGAAAAAGACCCTGAATCAGTAATCATATACAATGATTCTTTCGGATACTTAGCAGCTCATTCAGCACCTCGAACTATTTATTTTGCTTCTGATTTAAAGAGCCAAGAAAAATCTTCTCTGGAGAATTTTGAGACAAACAAAATAGATGCAACTTGCCTCCACCCTACTTCACTGTTGAAGAAAGCAGATAAAAAAGCAAAACTTGGATTGATGAAAATTCCTAAATCTTTAGGTTTATTCGAAATGTTTTTGAACCATAACGCACAAAACATGTACAAAACAGGAACTCTTGCTTGTGGATTTATGACTAGAAACTTCACTAAACAAATGCTAGAAATAGCTGGCGAATATTTTGAAGTGGTAGAACAGTCATTATCTAAGAAAAAGGCAAGATTACTAATTTTATCAAAACCGAAAAATGTAGATAAAAAGACGTTTTTGAATACTATTCCGTTCGAAAATGAAGAAATAAAGCAATATTTTGGCGTTTTTTCTTCAAATCATATTGATTACGCTACACAGTTTTTAATAAAAAATTTAGAACCTGAAAAGGAAGTAAATTCAGTTTTAGACTTAGCTTGTGGAAACGGAATTTTAGCCAAAGAAGTACACAAACAATTTCCTGATGCAGAATATCATTTAGTAGATGATTCGCAATTAGCTATCGAAAGTGCAAAGTTAAATTTGAAAGGAGAAAAAGTTCATTTTTATCACAACAATAATCTGGAAGATATCCCTTCGAATTCAATTGATTATATTGTAAGTAATCCTCCATTTCATGTGGAGTATGAAATTGATATTAGTTTGCCATTAAGATTATTTAGAGCAGCAGAAAAGAAACTAAAACCAGAAGGTAAGTTTCAGGTTGTGGCAAATACTCACCTAAACTACAAACCTCATTTAGAGAAGATTTTTAAAATGGTTAAGGTAGTATTTGACAATGATAAATTTATTGTTTACTCTTGTTTTAATGCATACCCAGATAAAGACAAAAGATGGAACGAGGACGCAATTTAATAAAACTAAGACCAGAAATACCTGCTGCTAAAATTACCGAAGGAATTTCGGACATTGAAGAGTTTCAAAACATTACAATTAGACCTATCATTAAGTTTCAGAATAATTTTCTGATTAAATTTTATTCTAATTTCGCAAGAGGATACGCAAAAGATTGGGGATCTATCTCAAACGAGAAAAAGGAAATTTTCATTGAAACTTCATTAAAGAAAAATCAAAATTTAAAAAATACTTTTATTGGTTCAATCATTGGATTTTTCACCAAAGAAGAATTAGATTTTTATTTCTTAAACAAATCTGAAGTAAATAGAAGAATAGTTCAAATCACTAAGCAAAGAATCTTAAGTAATTTACCAATTATCTAGAATTTTAGGTAATTTAAAGGATAACTAAACAATCCTCATTAATAATGGCATTCAATCACATTGAGTATAAAAAACCGATTTATAAAATAAAAGCTCCTCTTCGTGATCACCTGGAGCAATACTCTCGAGTTGCCGATATTTCACTTTCTTATGATGATTTACTTCGTTATCAGCAGCTTATTCCAATAACAGATAAAAACGGCAAAGACACAAACTGGTTTTCTGCACTTTATCCTATTGCTGAACAAAAATACTTTCAGGAAGAATTAGTAAATATATATCAGACATTAGTAGCAGATGGAGATATTTTGGATTTTGTAAAAGTTGGAAGTATTGATTATTGTTCTTTTGGAAATTCTAAACCTTTTAGGGTTAAAATTGTGAACGAAATTAACGACAACTACGACTATTTTTATGTCAAAAAAGCTGATGCTTCTAGAATTTACGGTTTGGAATTAGAAGAGATATTCTCGCCTGATAAAGTGACTTTTTTCGTAAATAAATCTACATTAATTGAGGATCATGTAGTGGGAATTCCTTGTGATGAATTCATTAAAAGAAACAAAAAAGTAAAGATTGAAAATAGACTTCGATTCGCTAAAGAATTTGTAAAATTTAACGAAAGATGTTTTGTTAGGTTATTAGGTGACATGAGAGCATACAATTTTGTTGTAGAAATCACTCAGGATTTTGATAACGTACAATATAGATTACGAGCAATGGACTTTGACCAACAGAGTTACGAAGGTCGAAAAAACATGTATTTACCACAATATTATAAAGACAATTTACACTTAGTAGAAGTGGCACAAGAGCTCCTTACAGATCAAATGGCTCAACAATACATGAAGCAGGAAAGAGTTGCAATGAAAAAAAGATATTTAGCCTATAAGCATAGAACTAGATCACTTTTAAGAAGAATGAAGAAAGATAAAATTTCGACCAAAGAGAACGTAGATACTCTTAAAAAAGAGTTTGCAAAATATTATAACAACCCTCAATTCCTCAACTTTAATACTATGGGGCAAATTTTGGAATTACACCTTGAAACTAAATTAGGCATTAAGATATTTAAATAAAAAATGAACAACTTCGAACTATACAATCCGACCAAAATAATATTTGGAAAAGGCGAAATAGCCAAACTAAAAAACGAAATCCCAAAAGATGCTAGTGTGCTCCTACTATTTGGTGGAGGAAGCATAAAGAAAAATGGTGTTTATGAGCAAGTAGCTTCAGCACTTGAAGGACATAAATGGCAAGAATTTGGAGGAATTCCACCAAATCCTGAATATCATGTTTTACTTAAAGCATTAGAGATAATTAAAAAAGAAAAAATTACTTACCTACTTGCAGTTGGTGGTGGTTCTGTAATTGATGGGACTAAGTTTTTATCATCAGCAGCTTTGTACGAAGGAGAGGAACCTTGGGATATTTTGGCAAAGAGAATTAGAACTGAGGTAGGAATGCCCTTTGGGACTGTACTAACATTACCAGCAACAGGAAGCGAAATGAATTCTGGAGCCGTGGTTACCAATGATAAAACAGAAGAAAAAGTTGGAATGGGAGGGCCTGGTTTATTCCCTCAATTCTCTATTTTAGATCCATCTGTTGTTACTTCTATCCCAGAAAGACAAATTGCCAATGGATTGGCCGATTCATTTACTCACGTGCTCGAACAATACATGACTTACCCTGTTGACGCCTTGTTGCAAGACAGATTATCGGAAAGTGTACTAAGTTCTATTATCGAGACTGCTCCAAGGATTATGGAAGATACTTCTGATTATAAATCGGCAGCTAACTTTATGTGGAATTGCACCATGGCGCTAAATGGGCTAATCCAAAAAGGAGTCCCTACAGATTGGGCTATTCACATGATGGGACATGAATTAACTGCATTTTATGGAATAGATCATGCGCGAACTTTAGCCATTTTAACTAAGAATCATTACACATACAATTTAAAAAGCAAACAAGCTAAATTAGCACAATGTGCCGAGCGTGTATTTGGAATTACTGAAGGAGACGAAAAAGAAAAAGCAGAGGCTTGTATCGAAGCAATTGAAGAATTCTATTTATCTTTAGGTATCTCCACTACTCTATCTAGCTACACAGATAACTTTGAAGGTACTGCACAAAAAATAGCAAAACGATTCACAGAAAGAGGCTGGACAGCAATTGGAGAACACGGAAAGCTTACTCCTCATGATGTGGAACATATTGTGGAAATGAGTTATTAATTAACAAAAATGACCCCTACAGAAAACTCTTTTATCGATTTTATAAGTAACGGACATGACTTAACAAGTGATGTTTATAAAGCAATTGAGAATAAAATAATAACAAGAAAAGTTAAGAAAAAAGAGATAATACAAAGAAAAGGAGACACTAATCTTAAAGCCTATTATGTAAAAAGTGGTTTGCTAAAGAGCTATACTATTGATGAAAATGGAAAAGAACATATTTTTATGTTCGCTCCAGAAAGCTGGATTATTTCTGACATTAACTCAATTAGTATTCCTGGTGGCTCAGATTTATTTGTACAAGCCATAGAAAACTCTGAGGTTGAAGTAATATCATCTGAGATATTTCAGTTAATATCTGACGACAAAAATAATAGTCATTTAAAGGAAGTAAATAAGCTCCATAGAAGAAATGCAGTACTTCAAAAAAGGATAATTTCCTTGATGAGTAAAACTGCAATTGAGCGTTATAATGATTTTATTAAAACGTATCCAGGAATAGTTCAGAGAGTTCCACAAAAAATGATTGCCTCCTATTTAGGAATTACACCTCAAGCACTTAGCAAATCTATTTCGCAAGCATCAGGTAAACGATAATGTTATCATTTATTAACGTTTGGTTGAAATATTCCATTTACATTTGACTTTGAGAAAGTACATTGTTTACAATATAGGGTTAAACAAATAAAAAAGTCTGAGCTTTAGGTTCAGACTTTTTTTGTTTAAATAGATTAATAATAGTTGAATACTTGATACAATACAAGTAACTTAGTAACTATAAAAAACTACTATTTTATATATGAAAATCAATGTATTCTGGATACGAAGAGACTTAAGATTAACTGACAATGTCGGTTTTTCTGAAGCACTAAAAAGTGATTTACCTGTACTCCCAATATTTATTTTTGATAAAAAAATACTGGACGAACTTCCTGAAGATGATGCTCGTGTAAGTTTTATTCACGATACTCTTTCGGAGATGAACGTTAAATTAAAAGGAAATAAATCAGGAATAAAAGGCTATTATGGGGAACCAAAAGAATGTATTGATAAGCTTATTAGCGAGTATGAAGTAGGAGCAATTTACACCAACAGAGATTACGAGCCATATGCTTTGGATAGAGACAAAGACATGACTGACCACTTGGCAAAAAAAGGAATTGATTTCCATACATACAAAGACCAAGTAATATTCGAAAAAGGAGAAGTTACCAAAGATGATGGATTGCCGTACACGGTTTACACTCCTTTTAAAAACAAGTGGCTTTCACATTTTGATGAAGCTACAATGATTCAAGATCACAAACTTAATCTTGATAATTGTCTACAGGGAGAATTTGATTTCCCTTCTTTAAGCGATATGGGTTTTGAAGAAAGTACGATTAAAGTTCGCCCAATAGATTTATCGCAATTAGACGATTACGAAGAAACTCGAAATTTCCCTGCAACAGATGGAACTAGTTACCTAGGCCCTCACCTGAGATTTGGAACAGTAAGCGTAAGAAGCATAATCAGAAAACTAGAAAAAAAAGATGCCGTATTCTTGAGTGAGTTGATTTGGAGAGAGTTTTTTATGCAGATCCTGTTCCACTTTCCACATGTGGTTAGCAATAATTTTAGAGCTAAATATGATGGAATTAAATGGAGAAACAACAAAGAAGAATTCGAAAAATGGTGTAAAGGAAAAACTGGATATCCAATGGTAGATGCAGGAATGCGACAACTAAACAAAACTGGTTACATGCACAACCGAGTGAGAATGGTAACTGCAAGTTTCCTATGCAAACACTTACTTATAGATTGGAAATGGGGAGAAGCATATTTTGCCCAAAAACTATTGGATTATGAATTGGCTTCCAACAATGGTAACTGGCAATGGTCTGCAGGTACTGGATGTGATGCAAGTCCATATTTTAGGGTTTTTAACCCAGAAAGTCAACTTACTAAGTTTGATAAAAAGATGGTTTACATACAAAAATGGGCTCCAGAATATCAGGAACTTATTTTCCCAAAACCAATGGTAGAACACAAAATGGCAAGAGAAAGAGCAATAGCAACTTACAAAGAAGGGATTGAAAATTAACAATATGAACATTCTAATAACTGGAGGAACAGGATTAATAGGAAAGAGATTATCTAGTCTTTTGATAGAAAAGGGACACACTGTCTCTGTACTTAGTCGCTCCAAAAAACAAACGGATAAAGTAAAGCATTACACTTGGGATATTGCTAATCAAAAAATTGAAGAAGAAGCAATAAAGCAAGCTGATATAATCATTCATTTAGCTGGAGCCAATGTAGGCGAAGGAAGGTGGACGAGTAAAAGAAGAAAAGAAATTATTGATAGCAGAGTTGAATCAGGAAATTTATTATTTAACTCAATTAAAAAGCATAATCCAAATTTAAAAGCATTCATCACTTCATCTGCCATTGGATATTATGGGATGGTAAACTCAGACAATGTATTTGAAGAGTCGGATTCTGCTGGCTCAGATTTTCTTGCAGAAGTTTGTGTAAAATGGGAAGAGGTTGCCAATCAATTTACCGAACTTAATTGCAGAGTGATTAAAGTACGAACTGGAGTTGTATTGGATAAAAATGATGGAGCTTTGGCAAAATTATTAACTCCAATAAAACTTGGTATTGGCTCAGCATTAGGCTCTGGAAAGCAAGCCATGCCTTGGATTCATTTAGAAGATATTTGCGGAATCTATATTCATTTAATTGAAAACGAATCTATCTCGGGAATATTTAATGGAGTTGCTCCAGCAAAAGATAACAACAAAGAGTTTAGCAAAACAGTTGCTGATGTATTAAAAAAACCATTTTGGTTTCCAGCTGTTCCAGCATTTGCTCTTAAACTATTAATGGGTGAGCAAGCAGTTATAGCGCTTAAGGGAAGTCATATTTCATCCAAAAAAATTGAAGCAAGTGGCTACAAATTTAAATTCCCTAAACTAAAAGAAGCACTAACTAGCCTACTAAAATAGCTTACTTTTATTATTAGTACATTGATGAAGTAAAACAAACAGTATGAAACAATTTAGCATTCTTTTTCTATCGTTATTGATTATTTTTTCTTCTTCTTGTAAAAAAGAAACTACGCCAGAAGAAAATATTCCTGAGACAGAAACTTTACCAACTTCTTTTACTAAAAGAGTATTGCTAGAGGATTACAGCAAACATTGTCAGTATTGTATCCCTCTCAACTTTGTAGTTGATTCAATGAGGCTAGCGTATCCAAACAATACGTTTATTCCATTAATTGTGAGTACGAATCATATTACTCAAATTGATTATTTTGATACTATAGCAACAGTATTCAATTTTACCTCATTTCCTATGGGAAGCGTCAACAGAGTTCCTGCGGTTAATTCTGGAACTGAAACTGGAGATTTAATTTATAAAAAAGATCATTGGGCAAAGAATGTAGATTCTGAATTATTAAAATCAACTGATTACGGATTAAAAATGGAGTCTAAATTAAACGGAAATTCTATGGATTTAGATATCTCAATTGGTTCGTTTAAAGCAAACAATGACCTTAAGCTTAGTGTGTTTATTATAGAAAATGATGCGTATTACAGGACTCTAAAAAGAGTACTTACTAATTATAAAGGAACAAGTTTAAATTTGAAGAAAGACGATACTACCAAAGCAATCTTTATTTCAGTTAATCTTGCTGGATACAATATTTCTAAAACTTCAATTGTAGCTTTTCTTCATTATTTTGATGAAACAACTAAAAACTATGAGGTTGTAAATGTAAACGAAGTAAATGCGGGTAGTTCAGTAGGTTGGAATTAATTCATTTCCTTTTTAACTCTATCAAATAAAATTTTGAACCACTCAGTAAACTCATCTGGTGAACTATCCATATGGGATTGTAGTTGCTCTGTAGAAATGTATTTATAGTTCTCTACTTCTTCTTTATTTATTTCAGGAACATTATCTGATTCTCCTATAAAAACGTGATCCAGCTCATGCTCAATCATGTCTCCATCTAGTTCGGCTTTGTATTGAAAACTAAATGCTTTTTTAAGTGGAGATTTCATTCCCATTTCCTCCATTAATCTTCTATGGGCAGCATCAATAGTTTCCTCTCCGCTCATTGGATGTGTGCATGTGGTATTACTCCACAATAATCCCGAATGGTATTTTATTCCTGCTCTTTGCTGCAACAGCCACTCACCTTTAGAATTAAAAACTAATACCGAAATGGCTCTGTGCAAAACTCCTTTTCTATGAGCCTCCATTTTCTCCATCTCACCAAGAACTTCATCATTCTCGTTAACTAATATTACTAAATTTGGATTCAAATTGCGTTATACTTTTTTGCTAATTTATTAAATTCAGTAAGTTTGCCAGATGTGATTAAGGCCTTTAAAATATCTTTTTTTGTCTCATCAGGAATTTTAGCTGAATCAATATTCTTTAATAGATATGCTTTATCAGAAGCAATGTCAGAACTGTAATCTAAAAAAGAAGGAGCATTAATTTGAACCAATATTCTCAAGTGAATATTCTCTACATTTTTATTCAATTTAATAGACTTTTCGAGTAAGTCTTTACCTTCATTGAACCAAGAATATTTAGAAAAAGGATTACTGACATATTGAGCCATCATCATTTTACAAACTCCTTTATATGCTCTTATTGAAACAGCATTCTGAAGATTATCTTCTTCTATTTCTGTTGCTAGGAATTTTTCTGCTGTTGCTTTATCCTCAATCCCTTTAAAAGACTTTCTGAAATACGAAATTCCCTCACCAGCAAATGATGCTACTGAAAAGAATAAACATAAAAAAATAAGCAATCTCATCTTCATATCTTTCTTGTTTTATAGTCGAAATATGATTTGGTTAAAAGTGCAAACTTCATTGGATTACTAACTCTAATCCTATTCGCTTTTATATCTTCTACATCAGATTTAACCAACTTATTAAGTAGCTTGCTGTAATACTTAAATGCTGTATAAACACCAAATTTTGCTGAATCTGGCAACATTTTTATACCAACTAAGGCTGCATCAAAATCTCCTTGAATTTCAGCAATAATCTCAGCTTTATTCTCTTCGCTTAAACCTAAACCTTCTAGGTGAGGAAAATATACTCTGTTTAGCTCTTCTGAATCGGCTTTTAGATCACGAAGGAAATTTACTTTTTGGAAAGCACTTCCCAAGCGCATAGCTGGTTCTTTTAGTTCATCATAAAGCTTATTGTCACCTTCTACGAAAACTCTCAAACACATTAATCCAACAACATCTGCTGACCCATAAATATATTCTTCGTAGTCTTCGGTTGTAGAGTAAATAGATTTATTTAAATCAAACTTCATGCTTTTCAAAAAAGCATGAACTAATTCATATTCTATGTTGTATCTTTTCAATACATCTTGAAAAGAATTTAAAATTGGATTTAAACTAATTCCTCTTTCTATAGAAAGATTAAGATCTCGTTCAAATTCATCAATTAAAGTTTTTTTATCGTAATCATGAAAAGTATCAACTATTTCATCAGCAAAACGAACAAAACCGTAAATAGCATGTATATCATCTTGAATCCTAGAAGACAGCATTTTTACCGCCAAAGAAAAGGAAGTACTGTAATTATTAGTTACAATCTTACTTGACTCAAACGATACTTTATCAAAAAGGCTTTTCGTACTCATATTATTCAAATATACATTGTCCAATAAATATTGGATTTAATTAAATTGTTTCATTATTAATTCACTCACAACCTTACCCGAAACTAATGAAGGTGGAACTCCAGGACCAGGCACTGTTAATTGTCCAGTATAATATAGGTTGTCTACTTTTTTACTTTTCATCTTTGGTTTCAAAAAAGCTGTTTGCTTCAAAGTGTTTGCTAAACCGTATGCATTTCCTTTAAATGAATTATATTCATTCACAAAATCAGAATGAGCAAAAGATTCATACACTTCGATATTTGGGCGGATATCTTCTCCTATGTGAGCAGTTAATCTATCACATATTAAATCAAAATATTTTTGTCTCACTTCTTCACTGTCATCCTTCAACTCAGTTGATACAGGTATAAGAAAAAATAAATTCTCTTTACCCTCAGGAGCTACACTATCGTCAGTTTTACTTGGATTACAAACATAAAACAAAGGCTTTTCGGGCCACTTGTGTGTATCATAAATTTCAGTAGCATGGTTTTCAAAACTCTCATCAAAAAATAAATTATGATGCTTAATTCCTTCTACTTTTTTATTAACTCCAACATAATATAGCAAACTCGAAGGAGCCATTGTTCTTTTATCCCAGTATTTTTTAGAATAGCTTCTTTCATTTTCTGAAAGAAGTACCTGTTCAGTATGGTGATAATCTGCTCCGCTAATAATCTTATCAGCTTCAATTACTTTACCATTAACTTTTAACCCTATGGCTTTTTTATTTTTCACCACAATTTCTTCAACATTTGAATCAGTATGGAATTTAACCCCCAATCCATTTGCCACATCAACCATTCCCTCAACAATCTTATTCATCCCTCCCATTGGGTACCAGGTACCTAAAGCCATATCAGCATAGTTCATTAAACTATACAATGAGGGTGTATTTTGAGGTTTTGCTCCTAAAAACAAAACTGGAAACTCGAGAAGTTCAATAAGTTTAGGATGTGAAAAATAACTTCTTATGTGTTTACTTATTGGTTTAAACAAATCTAAAGATAATCCTTTTCTTGCACTATCAAGTGTCATAAATTCCGTTATAGACAGGGATGGTTTAGTAACAAACTCTCCCATTCCAACATCATATTTTATCTTTGCCTCTGCAAGAAATTTTTCTAATTTTTCTCCTGAACCTACTTCATATTTTTCAAAATAAGCCTTTAGCTCATTCATATCTGAAGGAATATCGTCAGGAGTATCACTCCAAAAAACTCTGTAGCTTGGGCTCAGTCTTTTTAAGTCATAATAATCAGATACTTTTTTTCCAAAATCGTCAAAGTAATCATCAAATACATCTGGCATCCAATACCAACTTGGGCCCATATCAAACGTAAAGCCCTCTTTCTTTTTAATCCTAGCTCTACCGCCTAAAGTACTGTTTTTCTCATATACAGATACATCACAACCAGCTTTAGCAAGATAACTTGCAGCAGATAGTGAGGAAAAACCTGAACCTATTATAACAACCTTTTTTTTCATTTGTGTAACAAATATAAATAAAGATTAAGCTTCGTTTAATCTTTATAAATTATTTTTTGTTCTGTTATTTATAAAACATCAATAAGTTCAATAATTGAATTGTGAATTCTCACATTTGCAGGTATTTTACTAGTATCCATATCTTTGGTATTATTACCAAGTATGTGCATTGGTTCATTTCTTTTGGAAAGAATGTTATTATTCATTTCTTTCAGATAATCATAAACTTTATCAGCTACCGGCTCAACAGTAAAATAACTAATGTAAGTGATATTTTCGAAAACATGCTGCAATTCATATAAATTTTCTAATGGAACACTAGGACCTAAAAAAACAGATTTATATCCTTTAAGCATTAATTCGAAATGAACGTATAAAATACCAATATCGTGAATCTCATTCATTGGTAAGTATAGAATGTAAGTCATATCATCTCTTGGATTAACATTCTGTACTCTTTCTATATTAATTAATATTTTCTGTTTAATTAAAGTGGAAATAAACCTTTCGTGGGCAGGACTTATAGTATTAGTGGTCCAAAGATTACCAATATCCGTAAGTAATATTAAAAACTCTTTAAGAAAAACATCTCTAAAAGAATTACAGGCAAGTAGCTTATTATAAGTTTCTTCAAACAGAGATTGATCAAAATTGAGCATTGCAATCTTAAAGTTGTTCACAGCTACAGAATTCTCTTTATTCTCAATAGTAATATCTTTTACTTTATGATTAAGCTCCTCTTCACTAATATCTGCTATTTTGGAAATCTTAACTCCGCTATTGTTTAATACGGCAATATTTAAGATTTTTCTGAGATTTTGTAGGTTATAAGTCCTAATATTGGAATCAGACCTTTCTGGCTCAAGAAGATTATATCTTTTCTCCCAAATACGTATGGTATGAGCCTTAACACCACTAAGGTTTTCAAGATCTTTTATCGAAAATGAGTTTTTGATTGACATGTTTTGTTTAATATTTATCAGAAAATATTAAACTAAATTAAAACAAAATTATTTGAGTTTCAGATTAATTTTCAATTAAAATGAAAATAGATTACAACAAACTGATTTTTAATTAATTATTTTTGAAATCTCCGTTCTTCCAAGCCCTAATAAATTGACTCCAAGCTATAGGATTTAATAAATTATTAGGTGGCGCTTGCCCTTGGTAATACAATTGACGCTTAATATCATTCATTTGCCACTTATAATTTAACGAACCTCCTGCTGGATAAGCCTCTTGTTTATAAGCTAATACTTCTTGGTCTAAATTATTTTGAGCTCGAGTTAAATCGTCATTAGGAATATCTGTATTTAAAAAAGCATCTCTAAACTCTTCTCTTGTTGGCCATGGGTAGATATTAGCCTGAGCAAGCATTATGGTATCCTCGGCCATTGCTTGAATGAGTGAATACCTTCCTTTTGTTAATGTATCAGGAATTATATAAGATGTATTTTTATAACCAAGACATGAAAAAATTAATGTATCTCCAGGCATTCCTACAAAGGAAAAGAAACCATAAAAATCACTACTTGTCCCACGATAAGTTGACTTATCCATAACTGTTGCATAAGCAACAGGCGCCATAGTTTTTCCTTTAACTATTACTCCTGAAATTTGAACATAAATTTCCTTAGCTGTATCACCAATAAGAGTTGTACCTTGTTGCGAGAACAGAGAATTACTGCTTATAACAAGCATAGAAATTAATATAATGAGTAATCCTTTCATATTATTCAAAGTTAGACAAAAACCAAGTTGAAATTATCATTTATGGGTTAAATTATGTTAAGGCTAATCTTTATAATATACTCGCTTAACCCTTTGAGAAATTGAAGTTAGTACTTCATAAGGGATTGTATTCATTGCTTTGGCAACATCCTCAATACTATTGTAGTTCCCAAATAACTCTACTTCATCTCCTACTTTGGCGTTAAGCCCTGTAACATCTATCATGCATATGTCCATGCAAATATTCCCCACAATAGGACAAGGTTTTCCATTTAGGTACAAATTAAATTTTCCGTTACCTAGGTTTCTTCTTAACCCATCTGAGTAGCCAATTGGCAACATAGCAATAGTCATGTTTTCGTTAGCAATTGTTTTCCTTCCATATCCTATTGAGTCACCATTTTTAAGTTTTTTGGTCTGGATAATTACTGACTTCAATTTACTTATTGGCTTAACATCTATATTATTTTCACCTGCATTAATTCCGTATAACCCTATTCCTAACCTAACCATATTGTACTGATAATCATTATAATTATCAATTCCTGCAGTATTCAAAACGTGCCTTTCAATGGGATAACTAAAAGCTGATAATATTTGAGAAGAATAGTTTTCGAATTTAGTTAATTGA
The DNA here is from genome assembly GCA_938009745.1 of uncultured Flavobacteriales bacterium. Classification (GTDB taxonomy): domain Bacteria; phylum Bacteroidota; class Bacteroidia; order Flavobacteriales_D; family CAJJDF01; genus CAJJDF01. The sequence continues at coordinate 35,992 of CALLII010000058.1, read as the reverse complement.
TCTAAAGTAAATTCTTTCTGTAATTTATCATCTGCGGATGATAAATGAGAAAAAATAGACTTTACATAAACTTCTGGTTGTGATTTAAGGTATTGAATTAACTTAGGAATTTCCTCTTCTATGAATCCTAATCGGTTCATTCCAGTTTCTAATTTGATATGAATCGGGTATTCTTTTCTGTCCAGTACAATTAAATCTTTTACAAGTTCATCTAGCTCTTCTAAAGAATATACTTCTGGTTCTAACTCATATTTTATTAAATCGGCAAAAGTACCAGGCTCAGGATTCATTACCATTATAGGAATCTTAATTCCAGAGTTTCGCAATACAATTCCTTCATCTGTATAGGCAACTCCCAAATAATCAACACCTTCTACCTCTAATAAACGAGGAATTTCAATAGCGCCTGTGCCATATGAAAATGCTTTTACCATTACCATTAACTTGGTATTTGACTTTATTTTATTCCTATAGATATCTAAATTTCTTGACAGTTGATTTAAGTCTATTTCTAATTGTGTTCTATGATTTTTTTCTTCAAGAACTTTAGCAATTTGTTCAAATCTAAATTTTCTAGCTCCTTTTATGAGCACAAAATGATTTCTGAAATCGTACTGAGATAATTGACTAATTAATTCTTCTGTTGATTTAAAATGGTCTACCTGCACCTTATTTTCTAGTCCTATTAATTCTTCTTCACCTACTACTAAAACACGAGTAAATTCGCTTGAATTTATTAACTGAATTATTCGTTCATCACCCAAATTAGACTCAGGAATTTGAGAAATAATGAGTGTTTTTGGAAATGTAGCTGCTAATTGATTTAAGTATTGAACCGAAAGAGCAAGTGAGGAATAACTTATATTATATCCATCATTAAGAATAGTAGAATTATGAATTCCATTTATCATCTCTAGCCTAAGTGTTATTGAAGATAGAGAGTTTATTCTTTCTTGTATTAATGCTTTTTCATACCCTAAATACTCTAAAACTTTAATGCATAATGAACAGTTTTCAATAGATACTTTATCAGAAAAAGGAAAATCGTAATCCTGTTTATCTTCTGATAATTCTATAACAATATCACTATTTAAAAACAACTGTTTTTTCTCCGCTAACTTTTGCTCAAAACTATTAAAACCAGACTGATGAGCTTCACCCATTTTAGTTAAAACTCCAATTGTGGGATGTATTATTTCCTCTAATTTTTCCATCTCACCAGACTCTGAAATTCCCGCTTCAAAAATTCCTAAAGTGGAAGTTGAATCTAATAATAGTATAGATAATGAAACTCCTAATTGAGAATTAAAACTTTTTGGACTTCGGCAAATGTTATAATCTGTGCTTAATAGTTGATATAACCATTCTTTCACAATAGTTTTTCCATAACTACCTGTAATTCCTATTACAGGAATATCAAATTGCTTTCTATGGTTGGCGGCTAAACTTTGTAGCGCTTCCAAAGTATTGGATACTTTAATTATTGTAATTCCCTCGCCATTAAATTCTATTCCCTGAGAAACTACAAAAGTTTTAACCCCTCTATCAATTAGGTCTTGTATAAAATTGTGTCCATTTCTTTTTTCAGTAACTAAGGCAAAAAAAACTGTATTTCCAGTATTTTGTAGCGATCGGCTATCTGTAGAAACGTGAGTAATAATTTGTTCGTTATACAACTCACATTCTCCTCCAATAAATTCAACTAACTGTTTAGAGGAGTAATTCATTATATTTTGGTTGATTTATTAAAACATACTCGACATAATGGTTCATAAGATTCTGTTTCCCCGAGCATAACTTGCTGTTCATCAGCAGTTTTTCTGTGAGAAAATTGAGCTAAACTTCCACATTTTACACAAATTGCATGAACTTTAGTAACGTACTCTGCTGTTGCCATCAATTTTGGCATCACACCAAATGGTTTTCCAGAAAAATCCATATCCAAACCAGCAATAATTACCCTTGCTCCATTATCAGCCAATTGATTACAAACTTCTACTAATCCTTCATCAAAAAATTGAGCTTCATCAATTCCTATCACTTCTACTCCATCTCCCAATAACAAAATATTTCTTGAAGAAGTAACTGGCGTAGAACGAATAGTAGTTTCATTGTGACTTACTACATCATCATCATCATAACGAGTATCGATTGCAGGTTTAAAAATTTCAACTGATTGTTGAGCAAACTCTGCTCTTTTTAACCTACGAATCAATTCTTCCGTCTTACCCGAAAACATAGAGCCACAGACAACCTCTATCCAGCCTCTTTTTTCGTTACTATTGGTAAGGGATTCTAAAAACATTTCGATTAAAATTGAATATCAAAAATACGAATTAAACTCGCATAAAAAAAGGATAGCCAAACGTGATTTGACTATCCTAGTTACTTTATTATTTTCTACTGATTAGAAACCTCTGCTCTCATTTTTCTTCCTCCCTCAATCTCAACACCATTAATTCCTTTCAATAATTTTCCAGCAATTTTTGGAGCTACATCAACAAAACTAAAGCTATCCATCATACGAATACGACCTAAGTTTTTTCCAGCCACACCTCCTTCTTGGCATAAGATTCTAATTAAATGTCCTTTATCAGAAAAATCTTTCATTCCTACATTAAGAAATAAAGTAGTCGATTCTCCATCTACATTTCTGTTAAATCCATCTCCACCTCTATCACTTCTATCAGATCTTTCGCTTCTATCACTCCTTGGAGATCTTTCTCTTCTTTCACCCCTATCGCTTCTTTCACCTCTTGGGCTTCTTTCTCTTCTGTCACCTCTACTTCTATCTCTTCCACCATCTCTATCGCCTCTTCTTCTATCGTTCCCTCTACCTCTATCTCTATCACCTCCTCTACTTGAAGTAGAAGTATCGTTAATATCACGAGTTCTTTCGTAGTAGGATAAAAATTTATTGAATTCAGCAGAAACAAATTTCTTGATTATTTCCTCTTTTGATAAATCAGCAAATTTCTCTTCAATAGCAGACAAATATTGATTAATCTGATCTTCTTTAACTTCTACAGCAACAACTTTATCAACTAATTGTAATAATTGTTTTTTGCAAATATCTTCTCCAGTTGGAAATTTAGCTTGTTTAATTTCGGTATTAATTATTCTTTCAATTTGCCTTAATTTATTAGCCTCCCTATTATTTAATAATAACATTGAAACACCTTTCTTTCCAGCTCTTGCAGTTCTTCCAGATCTGTGAGTATAACTTTCAATCTCATCTGGTAAATTATAGTTTATTACGTGAGTAATATCATCAACATCTATTCCTCTTGCTGCAACATCTGTTGCAACTAATAATTGAATGTCTTTTTTACGGAAAGATCTCATTACTCTATCTCTTTGAGCTTGTGATAATTCTCCGTGAAGTGGTTCAGCACTGTAATTGTTTTTCATCAATTTCTCTGCAACTTCAGCAGTTTCTCTTCTAGTTCTACAGAAGATAACTCCATACATATCTGGTTCAAAATCAATAATTCTTTTCAGTCCATCAAATCTATCTCTATCATTCACTCTAAAATATTGGTGTTCAATATTCTTAGCAGTAGCATTTTTTGTTCCTACTGTTATCTCAATAGGATCCGTCATGTAAGTTTTGGCTATCCTTACAACTTCTCTAGGCATTGTGGCCGAAAACAGCCAAGTTTGCTTAGTATCTGGAGTATTACTTAAGATACTATCAATATCTTCTTTAAAACCCATGTTAAGCATTTCATCTGCTTCATCAAGTGCAACATAACTAACTTGAGAAAGATCAACTCTTTTTCTTTTAATCATGTCCATTAGTCTTCCTGGAGTGGCAACAACAATTTGAGCCCCTCTATTCATTTGCCTAATTTGAGTATCAATACTTGCTCCCCCATATATTGGAACAATATTAGCATTTCTGAAATTTCTTGAAAACGCTTGAAAATCTTTACTAATTTGAATGCACAACTCTCTTGTTGGACATATTACCAAACCTTGAGTTTTTTTCAATTCGAAATCAACTTGATTTACCATTGGTAAACCAAAGGCTGCAGTTTTACCAGTACCAGTTTGGGCAAGACCTACTAAGTCTTTTTCTTGGGATAATAATTGAGGAATTGCTTCTTCTTGAATAGGTGAAGGTTCTGTAAAACCTAAAGATGCGACAGCATCAAGTACCTCTTGTTTGAGGCCAAGTTCTTTAAATGTCATTTCTGATTTTTTTAATTAATATTTACGAATAAAAATTTCTTAAAAAAACACAGTGATTCGACAATACTTGGTTTAAGAAATCCTTATTTCGGTACAAAGGTAGTGATTATTATTAACAATTAGTTATTGCTTTGTTAATAAACAAAAAAGGCATCAACTAAGTTGATGCCTTTTAAAAAAATTGTGAACTAAATTTTACTGAGGAATAAAGTTAAATCCTACAGTCATTTGAACAGAATGATGATAAATATTAAAATTAATATTTGAATTAACAGGCATTAAGCTACCTACATATCTTACTCCAAATCTTAATCCTTTTTCAAAATCATACATAATACCTGCTACTGCAGCAATATCAATTGGATTATACTCCAATGACAAACCATTTGCTCTTACAGTTCCATCAGTATTAACAGTAGTTTGGTCGTAAATATTAACAATAGATGTAAGTCTATTCTCTTCAGATTTATTCAAAAACAAACCTAATTGAGCTCCTCCAAATACACTAAAATAACTTTTCCTTCCATATCTTCCAGTGTTTGGTCTCATGTTGTATTTAAACAATACAGGAAGTTCAAAATAAGAAAGTTTATTAAAAATATAATTTTCATACTGAACACTTAGCAATGTATCTACTTCGAAATCTGTAAGGACCTCATTGTAATTTCTGAATGCATAAGAAGGTTCAATTTGAATTGAAAAGTTATCTGCAACTGGAATCTCTAAAAACAAACCGAAATTGTATCCAATCCCATTATTCTTAGAGTATAAAAGCTCCATTGTACTTTGGTCTGTAGGCTTCACAGGTATCGTTTTGATTCTTTCGCCTGTATTAGACTGAGGAACCATGTAGTAACCTACACCTGCTCTTACTCCAAACTTAACTTGAGAAAAAACGCTCATAGTCAGAGACATGAGCGTTAGTATTAAAAATATTTTTTTCATTCTATTTAGAATAATGAAGTTTTTACTTTGTAAATGCATTCACGAACTGTAATCCCCAAGACTGCTGCTTGAAAATAACAACTCCAAATGAGATATCCTTAGCATCCCAAGTTACATCTCTTTTCATAGTAAAGTCCAAGTTTACAGTTTGACCCATTCTTGCACCATTACTTGTAATTTGATATCCAAAGTTTTCATCATCAGAAACAGATAAAGGCTTTGCAATTCCTGCAACATACTTATGGTGAACAGTATTGTTTCCATCAGCATGACCATTTTGGTATCCTACGATTCCATCTACAATCATGTACGGAGCTAAATAATATACTCCTTCAACATCAGTAAAAAACTTAGTTGTAGTTTTTAAAGTTACATTTTGCCCGTTTACTTGTAAATCGTAGTTAGAGTTAGCAGTTACAAAACCATCATTGTGTTGTTCGATTAATGAATCTCCGTTACTTGCTTGAAAGTTATTAAAGAAAGTTGGTACACCTCCTCCTAAACTAAACTGAGGACCTACTGCATCAAACAAATCACTTCCTGAAGTAGTTACGAATGCATCTTTCCATGCCATAAATACTGCTTCACCTTTAAATTCGTCTTCCAACACTTCAAATGCTGGGAAACCCCAATCTCCACATGGTCCACACCAAGTTGCTGTTCTTTTTGCAACAACACTCATGTTTTTTTCTGCTACTACCAAAGTACCATCTGTATCTTCTACTGGAGATGTTTTCTTACAAGAAACCAAAGCTCCCATTATGATCATTGACCAAACTATTTTTTTCATATTATTGAGTTTTTCTGTATTAATAATGTACTAAAATACTATATATATATTTATTTATCGAATTAAATGATAATTAATTACTTAATCACGCATGTTGTTGCATAATAACCATCAACTTCTGACCCTCTTTCGCAAGTAGTTCTAGCGTCATTTTTCTTTCCTGTAATGACTGTTTCGCTTACAACATCATCCAATGGAGTAGTAGGGCTAGAATCGGTAAATGTGCACTGGCAAGTATAATCTTTTGCACAACTAGCTAGTAGCATTAAACCAAAACCTATAATTATTGCTGTTTTTTTCATTTTATTTTTTTTACAAATGTGTTATCAAAATTAATATTTTTTTTGAGTAAACCAAGAAAGCAGTGCTAAAAAAATGAGTATTACTACTTTGGATAAAAAAAAGTGTTGTAAAAATTAAACCGTTATTTTTTCATATTTATATCAAAATAGTCATTTTACTTTTTTTGATTGGTAAAAAATAATCTTTTCGTTATTATTGGATTCACTAAAAATAAAACAATGGCTGCTTGTCAATTTTGTAAAAAAGAAATCACAATAAAAAATCAAAAGGCTAAGAAATTTTGCTCTACCAATTGCAGAGTAAAAGCTTACCAAAAAAGAAAGCGAATGAGTCCAACAATGACATGCTATGTTTGCAAAGAAGGTGTTCTTACTTATAGAGTTTTATTGAATAAAGCACCACAAATAAAATGTACTTCTTGTAACACTATTTGGAAAGCTGAATAATGGAATTCCTCCAATTTACAATTCATTATGGATTACATTTTATTTTCCCTGCTTTAATTTCTTTTGTCTTTTTTCGAAAAAAATGGAAAGTGGTTTATTTAATATTTCTTACCACAATGTTAGTAGACCTAGACCATTTATTAGCAGAAAAAATATTTGATCCTAATAGATGTAGTATAAACTTCCATCCACTTCACTCCTACTTGGCAATTGGGATTTATATTCTAGGGCTATTCTGGAGTAAAACAAGGATAGTAGCAATCGGTTTATTATTTCATATGTTAACCGATTGGCTTGATTGTTTGTGGATTAACTAATCTCTTCTTTTTCCTGGATGCGACTTTGTAAAAGCTTTCTTTGGAGCAGGCTTGTCTTCTTTTTTTGGCATTGGTCCTCTCATGTGAATAATTAATCCATTCAAGAAATTACGCAATAATTGATCGCCACATTCTTGGTAGTTTTTATGGTCTTCTTTTTGAAAAATTGCATTCAACTCTGGCTTAGTCATTTTGAAGTCAACTAATTCCAGCACCTTAAGAATATCCTCATCTCTCATTTTATGAGCTACTCTTAGCTTTTTCATTATATCGTTATTTGATAGCATACTTTATTGTTTTATTAAGTCACCCTTCGAGACATTTTATTTCGTAAAAAACAAAATAAAACCCTCAGGGTTCAGTTTTCTAGTGAGCTTGTAACCAATTATCTCCTGTACTCATTTCTACATCCAAAGGTACTGCAATTTTCACTGCTCCTTCCATGTTCTTTTTTACTAATTCCTTCATTACCTCAACTTCACTTTTCTCTACATCAAACACCAATTCATCATGAACCTGAAGCAGCATTTTTGATTTTAATCCTTTCACTTCCATTTCGTTTTGCACATTTATCATGGCAATCTTTACAATATCAGCAGCAGTTCCTTGTATAGGTGCATTAATTGCATTTCGCTCTGCGTGACTTCTTACAATCGCATTGGCAGAATTTATGTCTTTCAAGTTTCTTCTTCTTCCTAGTAATGTTTCTACGTATCCTTTTTCTTTTGCGGTTACCACCACTTCATCCATGTAGGATTTAATTTTTGGATATTTTGCAAAATAACTTTCTATAATCTCTTTGGCTTCTTTTCTTGGAATAGACAATCTTTGTCCCAATCCAAATGCAGAAATTCCGTAGATAATTCCAAAATTCACCATTTTGGCTTTACTTCTCATTTCTCTATCTACCTCTTCCATTGCAACATCAAAAACCTTAGCTGCTGTTGCTGTATGAATATCGTGACCAGAATTAAATGCTTCTATCATTCCTTGATCTTCGCTTAAAGCTGCAATAATTCTCAATTCTATTTGAGAGTAATCGGCCGCTAACAAAGTATAATTTTCATCTCTTGGAATAAATGCTTTTCGTATCATTCTTCCTTTCTCTGTTCGGATAGGAATGTTTTGAAGATTAGGATTCACAGAACTCAACCTCCCAGTTGCTGCAACAGTTTGCATGTAACTGGTGTGAATTCTTTTGGTCTTCTCATCAATTAACAAGGGCAATGCATCTACATAAGTAGACTTCAATTTCTTCAGTGAACGGTATTCCAAAATCAATTCAAATATCTCGTGCTTTCCAACCATTTTGCTCAATGTGTCCTCACTTGTAGAGTATTGACCTGTTTTGGTTTTTTTAGCTTTTACATCAATCTCCATTTTCTCGAACAACACTTCTCCAAGCTGTTTTGGCGAATCCAGATTAAATTCTTCAACTCCAGCCATTTCTTTAATATCAGTCTCTAACTTCACTAAATCAGTTTCCAGTTCTTTGGAGAACTCTGCCAAAGCTGGAACATCTAAATTAATCCCTTCTCTTTCCATTTTTTCCAATACAGGAACCAATGGAGCTTCAATTTCTTTGTACAGTTTCTCTGTATCCGTTTCAGCTAATTTAGGTGCAAATAATTGTTTTAATTGAAAAGTAACATCAGCATCTTCGCAGGCATAATCGGAAACTTCGGCCGGTTCCAAATCTGCCATGCTTTTCTGGTTCTTTCCTTTTTTACCAATCAAAGTCTCTATAGAAACTGGCTTATAAGCCAAATAAGTTTCTGCCAATAAATCCATGTTGTGCCTCATATCCGGTTGAATCAGATAATGAGCAATCATGGTATCAAAAGTGTCTCCTTTTATTTCTATTCCGTAATTCTTGATTACAGCCAAATCATATTTTAAATTATGTGCTATTTTCTCTATGCTTTCATTCTCAAAAAATGGTTTGAACTCATTGGCTATTTCTTGCGCTTCTTTTTCTTCTTGAGGAATAGAAACGTAAAATGCTTCTCCTTGTTTGTATGAAAAAGCGATTCCAACTAATTTTGCGTTAAGCGAATCCAAAGAAGTTGTTTCGGTATCAAAACAAACTGATTTTTCTTTCATCAGTTTATCAATTAACTCCTCTCTTTTCTCTTTCGTATCTATTAAAGAATAATTCGTTTCTGTGTCTGCCAGAGTTTTTAATTCTGAGGGTGCAACAGGAATCTGTTCCGCCTCAGTTTTAGGAACATTTACCGAAAACATATCCAATTGGTCTCCAGTTTGTGTCTGCACTACATCTACTCCAAATATTCTTTTAGTAAGGGTTCTGAATTCTAATTCACTGAATAGTTCAATTACCTTATCCTTATTAGGCTCGCACATTTTCAAATCATCCTCATTAAACTCTACAGGGACATCCAATATGATGGTTGCCAACATTTTGGACATTATTCCTTGCTCTGCAAATTCAATTACATTTTCTTTTTGCTTTCCTTTCAGTTTATCGGCATTTGCAATAATATTTTCAACCGAACCATACAATCCTATCAGCTTTTTAGCTGCCACTGGACCTACTCCAGGAATCCCAGGAATATTATCCGCAGAATCTCCCATCAATCCCAAAATATCAATTACTTGCTTTGGATCTTCCACACCAAAAGCTTCTTTTACTTCATCCACTCCCCAAATTTCAGCAGGCTTCCCTCCTCTTGGCGGTTTGTGCATAAATACTTTATCAGTCACCAACTGAGCAAAATCCTTATCTGGAGTCATCATATAAGTTATAAACCCAGCTTTTTCTGCCATTACAGATAATGTTCCTATTACATCATCAGCTTCAAATCCTTCTTTCATCAAGATTGGGATATTAAAAGCTTTTATCACTTCCATAATTACAGGAACCGAAAGCTTAATATCTTCTGGAGTTTCTTGTCTGTTTGCTTTATAGGCTGGATATTCTTTGGTTCTAAAAGTTGCTGCAGGATAATCAAAAACTACTGCTAAGTGAGTTGGTTTTTGGTTATTAATAATATCCAACATAGAATTGGTGAACCCTAACACTGCCGAAGTATTAAATCCTTTAGAATTTATTCTAGGATTTTTAATAAACGCGTAATAAGCTCTAAAAATTAATGCGTAAGCGTCTAATAAAAATATCTTCTTTTCTTCTTGTTCCATTCTATTTCTTGTATTTTTCAATCATTTCGCAAATCTCAACAAACTCTGATACAGCTAATTGCTCGGGTCTTTTATTGAAAATTTCTTCTTGCCTTACCTCATCAGGAAGGATTGATTTTAGTGAATTTCTTAATGTTTTTCTTCTTTGATTAAATCCCAGTTTAACCACCTGCTTAAACAAGCTCAAGTTTAAATCAGGTAATTGATCTTCTTTTTTAATAATCCTAACAACACCAGATTGCACACTTGGTGGTGGATCAAATTCTTTTGCGTCTACAGTAAATAAGTACTCTACTTCGTAAAAAGCTTGAAGCAAAACTGCAGTAATTCCGTAGTTTTTGTTCCCAGGAGTTGCAATCACTTTTTCTGACACTTCTTTCTGAAACATTCCTACACACTCAGAAATAACTTCTTTGTTTTCGAAAATCTTAGTTAGTATTTGACTCGATAAGAAATAAGGGAAGTTTCCGAATAAACCAAAAGGTTTTCCATCATTTACTTTTGTTAAATCTAATTTCAAAAAATTGAAATCGATTATTTCCAGTTCTGGATATTCGTTTCGTAAAAAAGTAATGGATTCTCCATCTACTTCAATTACAGACATATTAGAATCTAACTTCATAATATATTTGGTGATTGCTCCCGTTCCTGGGCCCACTTCTACCAATTTATCGTGAATTGTGTAATCCTTCATACCATGAGCAATTGCTTTACAAACCTCTTCGTTTCGTAAAAAATGTTGCCCTAAATATTTCTTCGCATCTACCATGGGCTAAATATAAGATTTATCTTAGGATTGAAAACGATTTTCCGTTTAACTAAAATTAACACCTCTTATCCCTTAATGATTTTATTAGTTGAACATAATTTCTATTTTTGTTTAAAATCTATATAAAAATGAAAAAGATACTTTTAATAATTGCTGCCCTAGGAATAGTCAGCTTAAGTTCTGCTCAAAAGAACAAAATTGAATTCAGTGAATTTGATCTAGACAATGGTCTTCATGTAATTCTTCATCAAGATAACTCTACTCCGATTGTTGCAGTTAGTGTATTGTACCATGTAGGAAGTAAAAATGAAGTAGAAGGAAAAACAGGTTACGCTCACTTTTTTGAGCACTTAATGTTCGAAGAATCTGAAAACATTGCACAAGATGAGTATGCTAAAATCGTTCAATCAGTAGGTGGAACAATTAATGCTTACACCTCTAATGACCAAACTTATTACCACTGTGTATTGCCATCTAACCAACTAGAGCTAGGATTGTGGATGGAAAGCGAAAGAATGCTTAACGCAAAAATTACTCAAGCCGGAGTTGATAACCAAAGAGAAGTTGTGAAAGAAGAAAAAAGAACTTCGGACAACAGACCTTACTCAAGTTGGTATGCAGAGATTTCGGAAAGAATGTTTTTTGGAACTAACTACGGTTGGACACCAATTGGATCATTTGATGATTTAAATGCTGCTTCAATTGAGGACTTTCAAGCTTTTTACGATCAATATTATGTACCAAACAATGCTACTCTAGTTATTACTGGTGACATCAATAAAAAAGACGCTAAAAAGTATATCAAAAAGTATTTTTCTACCATTCCCAAAGGAACAAAGGAAATTACAAGACCAACTGTTTCTGGTGATTTATTGACTAAAGCTGTTGTTGATACAGTTTATGATAACATTCAATTACCTGCAATTTTTCAAGCTTACAAAGTACCACCACAAGGAACCAAAGATGCTTATGCTTTAGAAATGCTTTCTACTGTTTTATCTAACGGAAAAAGTTCTAGACTGAATATAGCACTTAAAGAAAATGAACAAATTGCTTTGCAAGTACAAGGATTCTCCATGGGATTCGAAAGTGCTGGATTCTTTACCACTCTTGGATTACCAAATCAAGGGTATACGGTTGACGACATTAAAGCTGGTGTTGCCAAAGAGATTAAAAAATTACAAACTGAGTTAATTACTGAAGAAGAATTTCAGAAAATTAAAAACATTACTGAAAACAACTTTGTAAGCAGTAATTCAAGAATGGCAGGAATTGCTGAAAGTTTAGCTTCTTACTCAATGATGTTTGGAGACGCCAACTTAATTAACACAGAACTAGAAAACTACAGAGCTGTAACAAGAGAAGATATTATGAGAGTTGCTAAAAAATATTTGAACGAGTCAAATAGTGTTACCCTTTATTATTTACCTAAAAAGAAGTAAAAAACTCTCAAAAACAATAAACTTATTATTATGAAAAATATATTATTTATATCACTTGCTACTCTTCTTTTGGGAGCTTGTAATACCTCTGCTCCACTTGACAGAAGTATTAGACCAAGTGCAGCACCAGCAAAAGAAAATACTTTTGGTGAGTACGAAGAATTTAAATTAGAAAATGGACTAACCGTTTACGTTATAGAAAGCTCAAAATTGCCAACTATATCATATAACCTAAGTTTCGATATCGACCCAATATATGAGGGAGATAAAGCTGGATACACTTCTATGGTAGGAGATTTACTTGAAGCTGGAACAAAAAACAGAAACAAAGAAACTTTGAACAAAGAAGTTGATTTTATTGGAGCAAACATGGGAGTTTATAGTGGAGGAGCTTATACTTCTGGTTTATCTAAATACAATGAAAAACTAATGGATATTTTATCTGATGTGGTTCTTAACCCAGTTTTTCCTGAAGATGAATTGGCCAAATCAGTTAAAGAGAGTATTACTTCATTAAAATCTAGCTCGACAAATGCTGATGCTATTATGGGTGACGTAAAATCGGCTATGCTTTATGGGAAAGGACATCCTTACGGAGAGTTTTTAACTGAAGCTACTTTAGGAAATATAAAATTAGAAGATTGTAAAAACTACTACAACTCTTATTTTAAACCTAACAATGCTCTTTTAACTATAGTTGGAGATATTACTAAAAGTGAAGCTGAAGCTCTTGTAAAAAAATACTTTGGATCATGGGCAAAGGGAACTGTTCCTAGTCATAACTATGAAGCTCCAGTTGAACCAACTAAGCCGCAAGTTTACTTGGTGCACAAAGAAGGTGCTGTTCAGTCTAATATTGACATAAACAACCTAGCTAAGATTAAAATTGGTGATGCTGATTATGAAGCTGCACAGGTATTTAACCAAATATTTGGAAGTGGATTTGCAGGAAGATTATTCCAAAACTTAAGAGAAGATAAAGAATATACTTACGGAGCATACGGAGGAATAAGAGCCAACAAATTAATTGGAAACTTTTCATCTTCTGCCAAAGTAAGAAACGAAGTTACTGATAGTGCAATTGATCAATTTTTGTTAGAAATAAACAGAATAAGAACTGAAAATGTTGGTGCTGAAGAATTACAAAATGCCAAAAATTACTTAGCTGGTACTTTTGCTCAATCACTAGAAAGCTCTAGAACTGTAGCTCGATTTGCTGCAAATATTGCTAAATATGGGTTAGATAAAGATTACTACAAAAACTACTTGAAAAGAATTGAGTTGGTAACCATGGAAGACATAAAAAGAGTAGCAACTAGCTACCTTAAACCAGGTAATATTAATATTGTGGTTGTAGGTGAAGCTAACCAAATAGGAGAAAAACTTAAGAGATTTGGTGAGCTACATTACATTGACAGAGAAGGAAAAGAAGTTGGCCCTCCAGTTCAAGCTGTTGAAGTGCCAAAAGGAACTACAGTTGAATCTGTTTTTGAGTCTTATTACAAAGCGTTAGGTGGTAAAGATAAATTGAAATCGGTAAAAAGCATGACTGGCGAATACTCTATGAGTATGCAAGGAATGAACATTAAATTGGTAAATATTTTTGAAGCTCCTAACAAAACTAGTTCATCAGTAGTAGTAGAGGGAATGGGAGAAATGCAAAAAAAGGTGTTTGATGGAACTACAGCCAAGCTTAAAGTACAAGGAAAAGAAGTTCCTGTAAGTGCTAACGAAACATTGGAAACTAAGATAAATAGTTACTTTATTCCTGAGTTATTTTACAAAGAAAATGGAATAAAAACTGAACTTGTTGGAGCTAAAGTAGTAGGTGGAAAAAGCACATATGAAATAATTGCAACTTACCCTAACGGTAAAAAAGTAACTTCTTTTTATGACATGAAATCTGGACTAAAAGTAAAAGAAATGTCTAAAAGTAAAACACCACAAGGCGAAACTGAATCGGTTCAAGAATTTAAAGACTACAAAGCTGTAAACGGAATTCTTATTCCTCATACACTTGGTGGAACTGATGGTGGAATGCCAATGAATGTTACACTTGAAAAAGTAGAGATGAATAAAGCGATTCCTGCTGGGACTTTTAGTTTATAAAAAGTAAACCAAATTATACGAAAAGCTGCTTAGATTACTAAGCAGCTTTTTTTATTTACGAATAGTTAGTTAACTTAGGTTAGAAAATAATCTTAATATGCTTCAAAAAATAGACCTCAACAAAATAATATTTCTTGATATTGAAACAGTTCCTTTGGAGTATGATTTTAAAAACCTGCCCCGAAAAGAAATAGAATTGTGGGATAAAAAATCGAAATATGTTCAAAGATATCAAGATATTTCGGCTGAAGAAGCCTATAACAAAGCAGGTATATATGCTGAGTTTGGAAAGATAATTTGCATTTCGGTTGGTTATTTTACTGAAGAGAAAAAGAACCTTAAACTAAGAGTGAAATCATTTTTTGGAGATGAGGAGAAAACGATTTTAAAAGCTTTTAACTCTCTACTAAACAAAACCTTGAAAGAAAATTACATGCTTTGTGCTCACAATGGAAAAGAATTTGATTTTCCGTTCATTGGTCGAAGAACACTAATTAATGGATTAAAGCTTCCAAGCCAACTAGACTTAGCAGGAAAAAAACCTTGGGAAATTCCTCATTTAGACACTATGGAGCTATGGAAATTTGGTGACTACAAGCACTTTACTTCTTTAGATTTATTAGCACATGTTTTTGGAATTCCTTCACCAAAGCAAGATTTAGACGGATCTATGGTGGCTAAAACTTACTACGAAGAAAATGATTTACCGAAAATTAAAAACTACTGCCAAAATGATGTAGTTACTATTGCTCAGCTTTTCCTTAAATACAAAGGCAAAGACCTTATAAGTAAAGAAAATATAGAAATTATAGACTAATTGATATTTCTTAACTGATAGCTCAATAATATGCAATAATAGCCGTAAATTTGCATCAAAATTAATAGTATGAATATTTGGAGACGATTACGATTTTTTGCCCTTGGAATAGGAATTGGGTCACTTATGGTTCTTTTTCTTTTTGGAGATAGAGGCTGTGGAGGATTTTTACCAGAGCGAAGAGTAAAAGACACCATTACAACCAGAAGGTTTACATCAAGTGAATTAATTGATTGCAAAATCCAATGCAATGGCTACTCTGTTAAATCTCTTACTGAGTTTATCGAAAATGCTGATATAGATTTTAAGAACAGTAAAAAAACATCTGACCCTCAGGAATATATATTGCAAAATGAAGGAAAAACCTTAATTTTTGCAATCCCAAAAGATTACGACATGCCAGTTTATTTGGTAGATAATTTTGATACTGAATGTCCAGAATGCGACACACTTTCTAGCACTTATGACCAAGATCTTAAATTCCCTTTCCGAAAAAAGAAATGGTAAATTGTGTTAAATAGGTATAATATTCCCTTTTATAACTTTCATACTCCAATAATTCTTAGCATTTTCGCGTATATTTAAATAGCAATGTCACAACCAGATTCTAAAACCGGAAAAACACCAACTCATGTTGCCATCATTATGGATGGGAATGGGAGATGGGCGTCTAATCACGGGAAAGATAGAATTCATGGTCACAACAGTGGTGTTGGCTCAGTAAGAGAAGTACTTACAGCTGCTCAAAAAAATAATGTAAAGTACCTAACTCTCTATACCTTCTCTACCGAAAACTGGAACAGACCCAAAGAAGAAGTAGACGGTTTAATGAATTTGTTTGCTAAAACGATAGCTAATGAAATTCAGGAATTACACGAAAATAAAGTAAAAATAAACTTTATTGGAAATACTTCCTTGTTGCCAGAGTTTGCCAGAGAAGCACTTAACTCAGCATCCGAATACACAAAAAATAATACTGGAATTGTGCTAACACTTGCACTTAGCTACAGCTCTAGACAAGAAATACTTGAAGCAACTAAAAAAATTGCTTTAGCAGTGAAAGAAGGAAAAATAAGCGAAAACGAAATTGATGAAACTCTTTTTAGTGACAACTTATCTACTGCGGGGATACCTGATCCTGAATTAATTATTCGTACCAGTGGCGAATTCAGAATCAGCAATTTTTTGCTTTGGCAAATTGCTTATTCGGAGTTTTATTTTACTGATACATTATGGCCTGACTTTAAAGAAAAGGACTTTCAGTTAGCGATAGATTCGTTTCAGAACAGAGAGAGAAGATTTGGTAAAACAAGTCAACAACTTAAACAATCGATTACATAAAATACTTATATGAAATTTATTATAAATACATTTTTACTCATAACCCTTTTGTCATTTACGGCAATTGGACAGGGAAACCTAAGTTTTGGTAAAAATAATGTAGACTACCAAGCTCCAAAAAAATATGAAATTGGAGGAATTGTAGTAGAAGGTGCTATTATTACAGATGTAGAAAGAATTATATCTTTTTCAGGATTAAGAAGAGGAAGTGAAATCACTATTCCTGGTTCAGATATCTCTGGAGCTATCAAAAAATTATGGGAAGTAAATAACTTTTCTGATATAAATATTTATGCTGATAGATTTATCGGAAGCACTGTTTTCCTAAGAATTACTCTTACAGAAAGGAGCAGAATGTCCAGATATCAGCTAAAGGGAATATCTAACTCGCAAGCTAAATCATTAAAGGAAAATTTAGATTTATATAGCGGTAAACTTATTACCGAAAGCTTACTAGACAAAGCCAGATTTACTTGCAAAGATTATTTTGTAGAAAAAGGATACCTAAACACTAAAGTTAATATTACTAGTATACCAGATACTTCGGTAAACAATGCCGAAATTTTGGTTATTAACATTGATAAAGGAGAAAAAGTTAAGATTAACAAGATTATTATTGAAGGGAATGAAGCTATTGAAAAAACAAAGTTTCCTTTAAGCCTCATTAAAAAAGAAGCTCAAGTAATGTCTGACAAGAAGATTAAAAGAACCTTAAAAGAAACCAAAGAAAGAACTTGGTGGAGGTTTTGGAAGCGATCTAAGTTTATTGAAGAAAGCTATGAAGCGGAAAAAAGCGGAATTATAGCAGTTTATAATTCAAAGGCAATGAGAGATGCCAAAATTGTATTTGATACTATATACACTAATGACCCTTCTTCTATCAACATTAAAATGACGATTTCTGAAGGAAATAAATATTATTTCAGAAACATAAACTGGGTAGGTAACTCGAAATATAGTTCAGGGAGATTAGACACCATCTTAGGAATTGATAAAGGAGACGAATACAACAAATCAATATTAGAGTCTAAGCTTTTTATGAGTCAAACTGAGTTGGACATTAGTTCTTTATACATGGATCAAGGTCACTTGTTTTTCCAAATTACTCCTATTGAAAAAACAGTAGAAAACGACTCTATTGATATTGATATCATCATTTATGAAGGTAAAATAGCTCGTATTGGAAAAATCATTATCAATGGAAACACCAAGACTAACGATCATGTAATTAGAAGAGAGCTTAGAACAAAGCCGGGAATGATTTTTAGTAGAGCTGATATTATTCGTTCGCAAAGAGAGTTAAGTAACCTAGGGTATTTTGATCCAGAAAGAATGGGAATTAATCCTATTCCTAATCCTGTTGATGGAACTGTAGATATTGAATATACTGTTGCTGAAAAACCATCTGACCAGGTTGAATTATCTGGTGGTTGGGGAGGAAGACAATTTGTTGGTTCCTTAGGACTGTCGTTTACAAATTTTTCTGTAAGAAATATTTTTGATAAAGATTCTTGGTCACCACTGCCTACTGGAGATGGACAAAGATTAAGTTTAAGAGGTTCAGCCAATATCTTCTTTCAATCGTTAAGCTTCTCATTTACTGAGCCTTGGTTTGGAGGAAAAAAACCAACATCTCTTAGTTTGAATGCTTATTACTCCTTACAAAAAACTCAAAACTTAGGAAGAAACGATCCATTGAACAGTATATTTGATGTGGTTGGTGGTTCAATAGGATTAGGAACCAGACTTAAAGTCCCAGATGACTTTTTTACATTATTCGCAAACTTAGGGTACGAATATTATACGTTAAGAAACTACACTCTTTTAGATGGGTTTAATAATGGATTTGCAAATAACCTTAGTTTAGGAATTACGCTTTCCAGAAACTCGGTTGATCAACCAATTTATCCAAGAAGTGGTTCAGAAATTACTATATCATTCAAAACTACTGCACCTTATTCTTTGTTTGACGGAAGAGACGATTATTCTGATTTAACAAGTCAACAAAAATTTAAATGGGTAGAGTACAACAAAATTAAATTCTCAGCAAAATGGTATACTCCGTTAGGACCAGCAAAGAAATTTGTTTTCCACTCTAGTGTAGGATTTGGTTTCCTTAATAGCTTTTCTAAAGAAAAAGGAATTTCTCCTTTTGAAAGATTCTTTTATGGAGGTAGTGGATTAACAGGATTTAGGCTAGCAGGTCGTGAGTACATTGCACTTAGAGGTTACGAAGACAATTCGATAAACAGTGCAGGTGGAGATGCACTTATTACTAAATACAAAGTAGAATTAAGATATCCTATTTCACTTAACCCAAGTGCTACAGTATTTGCACTTGCATTTGGTGAAGCAGGTAACTCTTGGGGAAGTTTTGAGGACTACAATCCTTTTGAAGTAAAAAAATCTGTGGGAGTAGGTGTTAGATTATTTTTACCAATGTTTGGGCTAATAGGATTAGATTACGGTTGGGGCTTAGATCCTTTATCTCCGGGTGATGACGGATATAGTCCTGCGCTTCATGCACCAGGTAATTTTTCGCCAATAGGACAGTTTCATTTTACGATTGGCATGAATATTGGAGAATTGTAAATCGAAACCATGAAACATCTAATTTCAAGTTTCGTTAATTAAATATTATAACCTAAATTTGCAGTCATGAAAAAGAAAATAACATTAACATTATTAGCCACAATTTTTGCTTTAGCATCATTTGCGCAAAAATTCGCTTACGTAGATACAGATTACATACTGAAGAATATTCCTGAATATATCGCAGCACAAAAAACAATTGATGATCTCTCGGAAAAATACCAGAAAGAGCTTGAAGCTAAAAAAGCTATGATCAATAAAAAATATCAGCAATACCAAGCTGAAGAATTATTATTACCAGCTGAAATGAAAAAGAAAAAGCAAGATGAAATTTTTGCTTTAGAAGATGAACTGGTTAAGTTTCAACAAGAAAAATTTGGAGTTGAAGGCGAAATTTTTCAAAAAAGAAAAGAATTAGTAGAGCCAATTCAAAACAAAGTATATGCTGCTATTAAAGAGTTAGCATCTGTAGGTAACTACGACTTTATTTTTGATAAAGCTAACTCAAGTAACATTTTATACGCAGATCCTAAAAACGATAAGAGTAAACGAATACTTAAAAACTTAGGATATTAATCACAACAATTAAATTTAATAAATAACAAGACAACAATTACACAATGAAAAAATTAATAGCAATATTAGCAGTAGCAGTTTTAAGTTTAACAGGAACAGCAAACGCACAAAAAATAGGACATATAGACGCACAAAAAATTCTTGCTCAAGTGCCAGGTTTTCAAGCATCAAGTGATGAAATGGAAAGGTACCAAAAGGAAAAAGAAAAGCAATATTTGGATTTACAAACTATCATTCAAAATGATTATCAAAAGTATCTTTCTGAAAAAGATGCCTTGCTACCAGCAATTAAAGCATCAAGAGAAAGAGAATTACAAAGTGATGAGCAAAAGCTACAAGAATTTGGAGCTGAAACTCAACAAAGAATTCAACAAAAACAACAAGACCTTATGGCTCCTTTATTGAAACAAATAAAAGATGCTATTGATATAGTTGCAAAAGAAAATGGATTTGCTTACATCTTTGACATTACTCAACAAGGAGCTCTTGTTTATTTTGATGGTGGTATTGATGTAACTGATTTAGTTATAGCTCAAATCAAAAAAGCTAGTGCACCTACTACAGTTGGAACAGGAACAACTCCAACACCAACTACACCAATTATGCAAAACAGATAACAATTCCTCATAAAATATTCAAACCTCTTATCTCACGGTAAGAGGTTTTTTTATGCCTTATTTTAAGTAAATTTACCCATAGAAATTTTCTGGCTATGACTAATTCTTTTCTTTCCACATCTATCGAATACCTTAAGGGTGTTGGTCCTAAGCGTGCGGAAATTTTAAAGAAAGAATTACGAATTTTTACTTACGACCATTTACTTACTCACTTTCCTTTTAGATATATAGATCGCTCCAAAGTTCACAAAATAAGTGAAGTAAAATCGGATGAAAGTTATGTGCAGCTTAAAGGAAAAATAAGCAATGTAAAAGAAGCAGGAACAAAAGGAGGAAAACGACTTATTGCCTACCTACAAGACGATACTGGTGTAATGGAACTTATTTGGTTTAAAGGAGCTAAATGGATAAAGCCAAAATTAATTATTGGCAAGGAGTTTATTGTGTTTGGTAAGCCTTCTGAGTTTAATGGTTCGTTTAATTTGGTGCATCCCGATTTGGAGGAAAAACCAACTGCTGCAGATATTGTTGCTAATTTGCAACCAGTTTATAGTTCTACAGATTTGGCAAATGCCACTGGGCTTAATTCCAAAGGAATTGAAAAACTGACCAAAACTCTAGTTTCTGGAATAAGAAATCAAATTCCCGAAACTCTTCCTCAATCTCTTATTCAGGAATTGAAACTAATGCCAAGAGAAAGAGCTTACCGAGAAATTCATCACCCACAAAGTGCTGATTTATTGAAGAAAGCCATTTTTAGATTAAAGTTTGAAGAATTCTTTTTTCTTCAACTGAGATTATTAAAACAAAAGATAATTCAAGAACAAAAGCTGAAAGGTTTTGTGTTCGAAAAAGTAGGCGCTAGCTTTAATCAGTTTTTTACTACCAAACTCCCATTTGAACTTACCAATGCGCAAAAGCGTGTAGTAAAAGAAATACGAGCGGATGTAGGCTCAGGAAAACACATGAACCGATTGCTGCAAGGTGATGTTGGTTCGGGAAAAACTCTTGTTGGTTTACTTGCAATGCTTATTGCCAAAGACAATGGATTTCAATCTTTATTGATGGCTCCAACCGAAATTTTAGCCATTCAGCACTACGCTACTATTTCTGGATATTTGGAAGGAACTGAAGTTACTGTTGCTTTGCTAACTGGCTCTTCCAAAAAATCGGAACGAACAGTAATTCACGAGCAATTACTCTCTGGCGAATTGGATTTACTTATTGGAACTCACGCTTTGCTCGAAGATATTGTTCAATTCAAAAACTTGGGACTTGCCATTATTGACGAGCAACACAGGTTTGGAGTTAAACAAAGAAGTAAGCTTTGGAAAAAAAACAATATTCCTCCACATATTTTGGTGATGACGGCTACTCCTATTCCTAGAACTTTGGCAATGACAGTTTATGGAGATTTGGATATTTCGGTTATTGATGAACTACCACCAGGAAGAAAGGAAATTTCTACCACCCACAAATTTGACAAAGACCGTTTGTATGTGTTTAAGTTTATGGAAAAGCAAATTGCCGAAGGAAGGCAAGTGTATGTGGTGTATCCATTAATTGAAGAATCGGAACATCTGGATTTTAAAGATTTGATGGATGGCTACGAAAGCATGGCTCGCAGGTTTCCTTTGCCAAATTACAAACTAAGTATTGTACATGGTAAAATGAAAGCCAAAGACAAGGAATACGAAATGCAGCAATTTGCAAAAGGGTTCACTAATATTATGGTAGCAACTACTGTAATTGAGGTGGGTGTAAATGTTCCTAATGCTACCGTTATGGTAATTGAAAGCGCCAATAAATTTGGATTATCTCAATTACATCAGCTTAGAGGAAGAGTTGGAAGAGGCTCGGATAAATCCTATTGTGTGTTGATGACAGACTATAAACTTTCGCCCACAGCCAAAACCAGAATTGAAACCATGGTAAGAACAAATGATGGTTTTGAAATTGCCGAAGAAGATTTGAAACTTAGAGGGCCAGGAGATATACTAGGAACTCAACAGAGTGGTATTTTAGACCTTAAGCTGGGTGATTTGATAAAAGATAACAACATTGTGGTTGCAGCCAGAAATATGGCTACAGAGCTCTTAAAACAAGATCCTGATTTATCCCTCCAAGAAAATTATTTGGTAAGACAAAGGTTAGCTTATTTGATTAAGCTCAAACCTAATTGGGGGAGGATTTCTTAAATCTAAAACCTCAATGCAACTCTATATCCAAGAGTCATATTTAGTTCTGTTTGATTATTACTTACACGGTAAATTGAATTACGTTTAGAGAAATTATCTAGCTTAGAAATAGAACTCGAATTGTCTGAAATTAATATATTTAATTCGGGACCAGCCACTAAGGATAAGTGTTTGCCAACATTAAACCCAAGGTTTAGATTAAGCTTGGTTAATACATTCAATTCATTGAAGGCCGATTGCAAATCATTTGCAACAAATAAGGAATGAGAGCTTAATTCTAGGTTAGTAAAAAATCGTTCATTAATATTAAACTGTGTTCCAATACCATATCCAAAACTTGCCAATGGATTGTTATCTTGGTAGTAATAATTAAAAGCAAAAATATTATAAAACGCATGAACTCCCGTTCTAAAAGAAATACCGGCAGATAAATAATCTTGGTAAGAAAGTTCCGTTTTATGAAATCCAGATTTTACAAAACTTAAAAAACCAATAGGAATTCCTCTAGAAATAGAATCGGATAAATTAATTAAACCAATCTGAAATCCAGTAACACTCTTTGCACAGTTTAGCAAACTCGAAACTTGAAATCCATCCTCAATATTTTTACTGAAGTTAAATAACCCTCCTATTTGCCCTCCTATTTTAATGTCTTTGGAGATGTTATAAATCCCACTAATTTGCAATCCGTAAGTCAAATTTTTAGATGTATTAAAAACCCCACTTACTTGTAAGCCATTGTATATATTCTTTGCTTTATTAAACACTCCTCCTATTTGGGTTCCGTTATCTATGCTCTGACTTTTATTAAATACTCCGCCTATTTGAACTCCGTTTTTAATATCTTTTGCTTTATTAAACACTCCTCCTATTTGGGTTCCGTTCTCTATGCTTTGACTTTTATTAAATACTCCACCTATTTGGACTCCATTTTTAATGTCCTTTGTTCGATTAAAAACTCCTCCAATCTGTGTTCCATCCTCAATATTATTTGCAGTATTAAATACACCAGCTGCTTGAACACCTTTTAATGTTTGGGCTGTTGTATTGAAAACTCCTCCAAACTGAGCACCAATAACATCTCCATAATTTACATTAAAAACTCCTGCAAATTGAGCTCCAGTTGTTTTTCCTCCAACCACATTTCCAACACCAGCTATCTGAGCTCCTCTCATTGTATCTTTCAGAATATTAAATATTCCTCCAATCTCCAATCCATTTAATCCATAGGCATATCCTCCCAAAAGATTCAAAGAAAATTTATTGGTTATTTTTCCACTAAACTTACCATTTGTTCCTATGTAAGGCAACAGTGACAATTGAAAATCTTTAAACTCTGTTAGACTCACATTATCCATTACATCTTTCACCTTTTTGGTGTCGAATGTCTTTGTCCAAAAGGTTGAGTCTAATTTGTAGGTAAATTTTGATTTAATACTATCGATTAAAGGGCGTAAGAATATTTTAAGATTAGTATCAGCAAGGTCGGCTGAACTAATGATTGTATCGTAATAATTCTCTTTTACAATCAATACTTTTGATTCTACTTTTTCGGTAGATATTACTAAATCAAAATCTCCATTTTCATCCGTAGAAGTAGATTTTAATTCGTCTATTTCGTAAATCGTTACGTTTTGGAGCTGAGAGCTATCCACAGAACTAGATACTTTTCCTTTAAAAACTACTTCCTTCTTCTTTACCAAAACTGGTTTGGCTTCTTGAATTATAATGTAACTCCCTCTGTGTTTGTACTCGTATTTTTTACCAAAAATTCCGTTTAACAAATCAATTACTTGCTCGTTATAAGCAGTATAAGTAACCAGCTTGTTTACATCAATCAACTTAGAATTATAGGAAAAATAAAACCCTCCTAAAATTTGAATTTTTTCTAAAACTACTCCTGTGGTTTCGTTCTCTACTTTAATGCTAAGCCTTTTATCTAAAGGATTTTGAGAAAATCCAGTAGTTAGCACCAAAAAAAATAGTAAAACCAAGTAGTATTTAGCAGCCATCCCCTTTTATTATAATTACGTTATTTGTTCGTTCTATTTCAAAACCAAAAGTTGATTCGATAATCATCAATACAACTTCTAAGTCTTCATTATCAAATGTGGCAGACAACAAGCAATCATTTATTGCTTTGTTCTGTATCACTATTTCTTGTGGGTATAGTTCATTTAGCGATTCCACAACTTCGGAAAGTTGTGTACTTCTGAATGATAATTTTTTACTTTTCCAAGAACCCAAATTCACTTTAGCTTCTTCATCTTGAGTTATTTCTCCTGTTCTTAAGTCCAGCACTGCTGACATTCCTTTTGTCAAAATAACTTGCTCATCCTCATAACCAAACTGAACTTTACCACTCTCTACTCCTACTCTAATTGCAGAATCTCCTTCTTCTTTTACAACAAAAGAAGTCCCCAAAACTTTTACAATAGCTTTATTTACCTCAATTACAAACGGCTTCTCTTTGTTAGGCTCAATTTTAAAATGAGCTTCTCCTTTAAGCTTTACCCTTCGTTCGTTTTCATTAAATTTTTCTGGATAGGTTAATTGCGAGTTTTTATTCAATACAATCTTAGATGAATCACTCAAACTATAATTAACAATTTCATTAGATGCTAATAATTGCTTTTCAATTACTGAATTATTGTCTTGTCTGAATAACCAAGTTCCACCAATTACTACTAATACAACAGCAGCAATTCTTAACGCATATTTCCAATTTATACTTGGTGATTGTTTAGGAATAACTTTAGTTGATGACTGAACTCTTTTTTGCATTTTATTCCATGCACCATCAACATTAATATTCTTTGGCTCGTTAGATTCAGTATTAATAATACCTGTATCGAACCAAACAAGATTTAATTCTTGGAAATAATTTTCATTTTCCTCAGAAATTTTTCTCCAGTTGTCGACTTGCAATAGCTCATCTGCACTAGCTTCTCCGCTAATGTATTTTGCCAAAAGCAAGTCACTTAAATTATGTTCTGATTGATTATCCATAGTTTCTCTATTTCTATGACAACCTAATTACGAAATACCCCTAGTCTATCCTTCAGATATTATTTCAGCTAACAAAAGAGCTAAATAAATTGGCAAGTATTCTTTCAAAGAAGTTCTAAGAATACCTAAGGCTTTTCCCATATGGTTTTCTACTGTTTTTATAGAAATATCGAGCTCTTCAGCAATTTCTTTATATTTCTTTTCTTCGAATCTACTTAGCTCAAAAACCTTTCGACACTTTGGTGGTAATAAATCTAATGATTGATTTATTTTATCCTGAAGTTCATCCAATTCAATAGATTCATCATCCTCTATTGCTTCGGTAGAATTATACAGAACTGTATTCGCATATTTTAGTTGTACGTTTTTATGCTTAATTGTGTTTAGCGATTTGTTTCTTGCGGCTTGGTATAAGTATGATTTTATACTCGATTGAATGGAAATTTTCTCTGATTTCTCCCACAAGGTGTAAAATGTATCCTGAACAATTTCCTCAGCCTCTTCGCTATTGTTCATGTATTTGTATACAAACCTGACCAAAGCTTCATAATGAGTCTTAAAAAGTACTTCAAAAGCCTTTTCGTCTTTATTCTTTAGTCCTTCTAATATGTCTGTTTGGTTGTACATTTTGAGAAGTCTAAAATACTAAATATAATAGAGGTCTCCTAAAATTCATTTTGGAAAGAAAAAAAACCACATCAATTAAAATTGGTGTGGTTTAAATTTAGAAAAATACAATTCCGTTTTATCTAAAACTTAATAACGTATACAATGTTTGGTAAAATTGATAACTGAGTATTCGATTCTATTGTTTGACTTTCCTCATCATAGTAATAATCTACAGCAGCATTATTATTGGTCACATTCTGAATATCAATCTTAAATTCATGAGTCGTTTTCTTTTTATTAACTCTATAAATCAAAGCAAAATTCATAACGAATATATCATCAAACTTACTTTCGTTATATCTATATAAAAAATACACTTCATCATCTGCAGCTATTGAACCAGCCAAATCAATTGGAGTATATCTATTTCCTCCGATTAGTGTTGCTTTAAGGTTCAATGCAAGTGTTTTATTTTTCTTTTTTGATTTAAGTTTAAATTCTCTTCCGAATAAAATATTCCCCGCATAATTTGCATTAAATCTCGAGTTATATTCAATCCCATCAAGTGGTGTAAACTTTGATTCGTAAAGCGAACCAGTAACCATGTAGTAATATCCTTTGGTAAAAGATCTTTCTAAAGTTAACTCAACACCATAATTCTTTCCTGTTCCTTTAGATATCATTTTTGAATTTGGATATCCACCAGTCGAGTTAATTAAAGAAAATCTGTTAGTAATATCCGCATTAACCGGCACATCATATAAATACTGAAAATACACTTCAGATTTTAAAGATATATTTTCATTCAATTGATGTCCATATCCAATTACAAAATGACTTGATTTTGTAAGCTCTAAATTCTTATTTGCATTCTCAATTTTAGAATCGTCATCACTTGTATTAGCAAAATAAACCGAAGAGTTTTCTACTTTACTGTGAAGTCCAGTTCCAAATGTTAAATATTGTCTCTCGTTAAGATTCCATCTTAACCCCATTCTTGGTTCAATAGAATTCTTATTATTAAATAGTAATTGAGTGTAATGCATTCCTCCAACAAATGTTACATTTTCCTTTAGCCTGTATTTCCAAGAACCAAATGCTTGTACAATTCCTCCATTCCCTTTATCATCTATAAATGTTTCTGATAAGCCATCTACATCAGTAAAAACAGCTTTCATATCAAAGTAGGATTGAGTATAAATAACTCCTACATTTAAAGTGTTTTTAGCACTAAACTTAGTATTGTATGAGGTTGAAACTCTTAAATGGTTCTCGTTTATGTTATCATTATACACCTTATAAAAAGAATTAGAAATAGTATCTAATTCATCTACATCTACTGCATTAAAAGCATTAGATAAACTAACGTATGACTTGATATATGTCTTTTTACTCAAGCTATAGAAATGTTTTAATCCAAAAACAGACATTCCTGCACCAAAATCAACTTTTTCATTAATAATTGTATTTTCTCCATTTTCATCACTTGTCTCCGATTCTTGTTTTATTGAGCTTCTTCCGAATAATCCAAAAGCGACAAAGTTTCCCATAGACTTAGTAGGCAAATTAAATTTAAATGATCCATCATAGTATTTTGGAACTCCATCAAAATCTATAACTCCAGTTTGGTCTAATAAATCAAGAGATGAATATCTGAAATTGACTAAATACGATCCATTATAATTTTTAGAAAATGGCCCTTCCATAGTAGCATCTAAACCAAGAACACCAACCGAAAAAGAATACTCTCTTTTTTCATGATTCCCAGTTCTAAATTTTGAATCAAAAACTCCCGAAATAGCATTCCCATATTCTGGTGCGAATGCTCCCGAGAAAAAATCTGAATTAGCAAGCATTGCTCCATTTAATGTATTTACTGGACCTCCAGATGAACCTTCTGTACCAAAGTGATTTGGATTTGGTATTTCTACTCCTTCTAATCTCCATAGAATTCCTCTAGGCGAGTTTCCTCTAACGACAATATCATTATCCCCAGATGGATTACCAACAACTCCAGCAAAAGCAGTTACCATTCGGGCAGGATCATTTAATGAACCAGCATATCTTCCAGTTGCCTCAGTAGTTAATAGCTTTGAACTTACTATTGCCATTTCATTGTTAGCACCCCCATTTTCATTATCGCTAGTTATTTCTACTTCATCAAGTTTCTGGTATGATTCGATTAATTGAATATTTAGGTTTGTCTCTTTCCCTGATTCAATTACTAAATTGGGTATTACTTGAGTTTCGTATCCTACAGCAGTAATTTTTACAGAAACTCTACCTACTGGCACTTCGCTTATTGTAAAATACCCATCCAAATTTGTACTTGCTCCCAATAAAGGATTCGAATTAACAATAATTACATTAGCTCCAATTATTGTTACTCTTGTGTCTTTGTCAATTATTTGTCCTTTTACAACTTGGGTTAGGTTTTGTCCTATTAAATTAACTTGTAATAGAATAAATAGTCCTAGATTAAATAGCGTCCTTTTTTTCATGATAGTTTTGTTTTATATCTATATGACAATCTAAAATGAAATACCCCCTACTCTAAAAAACAAAAAAAGCCACTCCTTTAGGAATGGCTTTTTAAACTAACTGTTTAGTATCTAGTGAGAATGTTCTCCTTCTTTAAGTGGAGTTGTTTGCGGTACAAAATCCTCTTCATGTTCTGGATTACTGTAATCGTAAGGCCATCTGTGAACTACTGGTAAAGCACCAGGCCAGTTTCCATGTCCCATCTCTACTGGAGTTGTCCACTCCAATGTATTCGATTTCCAAGGGTTTTGAGTTGTTTTTCTTCCATTGTAAATACTATAAAAGAAATTGTAGAAGAATAAGATTTGTGCCAATCCTCCAATAATTGCGAAAATAGTAATCACCTCATTTAAATCTTGAACGTGATCCAAAAATGCAAATTCTGTGTTTGCGTAATATCTTCTTGGTGCTCCTGCTAATCCAACAAAGTGCATTGGGAAAAATACTCCGTATCCTCCAATTAACGTTAACCAAAAGTGAGCGTACCCTAGCTTCTTGTTCATCATCTTACCATACATTTTAGGGAACCAATGATAAACTCCTGCAAACATCCCGAAAATAGCTGATAGTCCCATCACAATGTGGAAGTGAGCTACAACAAAGTAAGTATCGTGAACTGGAATATCAAGTGTTGCATCAGCAAGAATAATTCCTGTTAATCCTCCAGTGATAAATGTAGATACTAATCCAATAGAGAATAACATTGCTGGTGTGTAACGGATATTTCCTTTCCACAATGTAGTAATGTAGTTAAAGGCCTTTACTGCAGATGGTATTGCAATCAATAATGTTGTGAATACAAAGATTCCTCCAATGAATGGGTTCATTCCTGTAATAAACATATGGTGACCCCAAACGATAAACGAAAGGAAACCAATTGCTAAAATAGAACCAATCATTGCACGATAACCAAAAATTGGCTTACGTGAGTTAGTTGATACAATTTCAGAGGTAATACCTAATGCTGGCAGTAGTACAATGTATACTTCTGGGTGACCTAAGAACCAAAATAAGTGTTGGTATAATATTGGTGAACCTCCAGATGCATCTAATGCTTCTCCTCCAATAAAGATATCAGATAAGTAGAAACTTGTTCCAAATGTTTTATCCATTAATAACAACAATACAGCTGATACTAATACTGGAAAAGAAAGTACACCTAAAATAGCCGTTACAAAGAATGCCCAAATAGTAAGTGGCAATCTTGTCATTTTCATTCCAATAGTTCTTAAGTTAATGATTGTAACAATGTAGTTAAGTGCTCCTAATAAAGAAGAGGCAATAAACAAAGTCATACTTAATAACCATAAAGTCATTCCTAATCCCGAACCTGGTATTGCTTGTTCTAAGATACTTAGTGGTGGATAAACCGTCCAACCAGAAGAGGCAGGTCCACTTTCTACCATTAATGAGTAAGTCATTATTATACTAGATAATAAGAATAACCAAAAAGATAACATGTTCAAAAATCCTGAAGCCATATCTCTTGCTCCAACTTGTAATGGAATAAGTAAATTACTAAATGTTCCACTCAGTCCTCCTGTTAATACAAAGAATACCATAATAGTACCGTGAATAGTAACAATAGCTAAGTATCTATCTGGCTTTAATAATCCTTCAGAAGTTAAATAACTATCTCCCAAAAAGAATTTCATTGCTTCAAACTGTTCGTTTGGCCAAGCTATTTGTAATCTAAAAAGTACAGATAATATAACAGCAATAATCCCCATGAACATTGCAGTTAACAAAAACTGCTTAGAAATCATCTTATGATCTTGACTAAAAATGTATTTAGTAATAAAACTTTCGTGGTGGTGGTGTCCTTCTTCGTGTGTGTGTGCTCCCATTTCTCTCTTTATATTGTTTTATCTAAAATTCTAAAATTGATTAACCTTACTATTACTGTGCTACTGGCTCAGTAATTACATTTACTGTATCAATAGCTGCAACATTAGTATCAATACTCTCTTCATTAGCAACTGTTGTTCCTAGACCTGCTAACATTTCAAAAGTTTTACTTTCACTTTGTTTTGCATACCATACATCAAACTCTTCTTGAGTTTCGACAACAATTTTAATTTGCATGTTATAGTGAGAAGAACCACAAATTTTGTTACATAATAATAAGTAATCGAATTCTACTGGCTCTCTACCTTCTGCCACTCTGTTCTCACTTATTTCTTTGTATTGTTTTGCAACATCTGGCATTGCTCTCATTTCTGCTGTAGTAATAATTGGTTTAAAAGAAAACCTAGTTGTCATACCCGGCACACAATTCATTTGCGCTCTAAAGTGAGGAAATAATGCTGAGTGAATTACATCTCTTGATCTAAATTTGAATTCATAATCAACACCTTTAACTAGGTGAAGTTCTTTTACGATTACGTCATCAGTTGCAGCTGCATTAGTTTCTGCAGTTTGAGACTTTCTTAATGGATCAAGTCTTCTAATCTGTCTTCCTAATCTTTCAATTTTATCTTCAATTTCATCTACAGTAGCATCTGGAGTTAAATCTCCGTTTTCATCTAAGTATACTGTTAATGAATCAATTTCTCTAGTCCATGCTTTTTCTTTAGCATTAATCAATTTAGTAGTAACAACTCCTAGAGGATTTGTAGTTTCATGTATTACCTTAAAATCTGAATTTCCTAGAGTATTATCTTCTCCAGCATATCTTACTGTCCATCCAAACTGTTGGGCATAAATTTCAATTACTGTTGCATTTTCTTTTGGAGTGGTTATTTTATTCCAAACTGAAAGTCCTCCAATAATAATACCTGCTAATACTACTGCTGGAATAATAGTCCATAGTAACTCTAACTTTGTAGAGTGAGCAAAGAAAACAGCTTTTCTTCCTTTTTTCTGTTGGTACTTAAAAGCGAATAAAAATAATAAGGATTGAGTAATATAAAATACTATCAATATTATTAGCCAATTGACATCATATAAAAAGTCAATGTCAACTCCATATTCAGAAGCTGAAGCTCCTAAACCTGGTCTTGCTCCGTAGTGGAAAAACAACCAAGTACTAGAAATCATTAATGCTATATAGAATAACAATAACATTCCAGCATTAAATTTTGTTTCCGCAGGTGTTACATCTGCTTCATCTTTATTTCTCAATCTAGACGACAGCTCGTATACTTTCATAAGCTGAGCAGCAGCTATGATTACCAAAACAATTACTATAATTATAATAAACTTCATTTCTCTTTAATTTAATCTATCCTCTATTAATTTATTTCTCTACAAAAATAATCTACTATGTATGGTGATGCAAGTTTTCATCTAAATAAGGATGATTTTTTACTAATAAAGGTGCTTTTGATAAAGTCCTTAGTACTGTAAAGATGAATAATCCTAAAAAGAACACGAACATTCCTATTTCTAATACACCTATTGCCCAATGATCGAATACTGAACCTGGCATAATCATGATAAATACATCTACCCAGTGGAAAACAAATAAGATAGCTCCAATAATCATGATTGTTGGTCTGCTTCTTTTTGCTTCTCTAGACATCAGTAGTACAATTGGAATAACAAAGTTAACTGCAACTGTTGTCCATAATATCCATTTGTAGTTACCAAATCTATCCAAGTAATAAGTAACTTCTTCAGGAATGTTAGCATACCAAATCAACATAAACTGAGAGAAGAATAAGTAAGTCCACAAGAAACTAATTGCAAACATCCATTTACCCATATCGTGTATGTGTGATTCATTGATAAACTCAAGGTAACCTTGACCTTTCATCCAGAATACTAATAATAGGATAAAGATTGTAGCAGAAACCCAAATTCCTGAGAATACAAACCATCCAAATAATGTACTAAACCAGTGTGTATCAATAGACATAATCCAGTGCCATGACATTACTGATGATAAGTAACCAAACAATACTAAGAAAAGTGCTCCTTTTGCAAAATTCTTCATGTGTATTTTAGTTCCTCCTTCAATATCTTCTTGTAATGATCTTTTTCTGAATCCACGAGCGAATAATAAGAATACTCCAAAATAAATTACGTTCATCATCCAAAAGAACCATTGAGATAAGAAAGGTTGCTTGTTAGCTATGATTGCATCAAAATGTGCACTTTCTGGGTCCATTACGTCTGGATCCATCCAATGCCAAATATGATTCCAATGCATTGATCCTGCAAAAAAGATAAGAGCTAAAATGATAGCTCCAACTGGAAGCCATCCGATAATTCCTTCTAAAATTCTTTTGTAAACAACTCCCCAACCAGATTCAGTAGCATATTGTAATGCGATAAAAAACAAAGCTCCAAGTCCTATTCCAAAGAAAAAGAATGCATTTACTAATAAGTTAGACCAAGTTCTTGCATGACCTTTATCAGCAAAAGCACCTTCGTGATGAATAATATGCTCTAACGTTTCCATTGGTGAATGGGCAGCAGTTGAATGAGCATCATGTCCACCTTCTGCATGAGCTTCTTCTCCATGAGAATCGCCATGGTCTTCAGTTGCATGATCGTTACCATCATGTTCATGACCTTCAACATGTGCATGAGTTTCGGCAGTTTCAAGAGAATGAGGAGTTAGTAGCATAGCAAATTCATGTTCTTCATGGCTTGCTTCTTCTGCATTTCCTTCATGTGCATCATGAGATACCATGTCTTTGAAAGTAACAGAAATACCTTCCTCAGCTGCTGAAGCATTTACTTTAGAAATAAACTCTTCCTTAGTGAAAGGTAATTCCTTGTAATACTCCAACAGAACAGATTCTGTTCCGTCTTCAGCAGTTACTACTTCTGAATAAAGGTGATTTTTCTCACCCATAAAACCTACTACAAACAAGATAAACCCTACGGCCATCAGGATAAATAGATTTCTTTTTATTTTACTTGTAAATTGAAAATTCATAGTCTTAATTTTCTACAATTTTATTTTATTTTAACTTCTGTTCTTCTGTTTTGAGCTCTTCCCTCTTCAGTATCGTTAGATACTTTTGGTTGAGAAGATCCAAATCCTTGAGTCTCTATTCTTGATGCACTAATTCCATGTCCTACTAAGTAAGACTTTACTGCATTTGCTCTTGCCAAAGACAAAGCTTTGTTGGCCTCTTCGTTTCCAGTATTATCTGTATGACCATCAAATTCTAAAGATTTATTACTTCCTTTCAAAAAGGTTAAAATATCATCTAAAGAAGATTGACTTTTTGCCATATCCAAATTTGAGCTTCCTGTAGCAAACACTAAATTATCTAATACCAAACTTGCTCCTGATTCAAGTGAAGAAAGAGAAGTAGATAAATCAACTGGTTCAGCTTCCATTATAGAAGATGAAGACTTAGCTTCTTCATCACAAGATTGAGCAATAACAACATTAGCTTCATCCATTGATTTGATGTAGTTAATTACTTGCCATCTTTCTTTTTGGTTCAATTGAGATGCATGAGCTCCCATTACCCCTTTTCCATATGTAATAGAGTAAAACATCTGTCCATCTGCCCTTTTAAATGCTGTAGCTGGTGGATTTATATTTTCGTTCATTGAAACTTTTCCATCTCCAGCACCTTTTTCACCATGACAGTGAGTACAAAATCTATTGTATAATTCTTTCCCTTTTTCAACATTACATTGAGTTAAAGGAAGTGGATTAACGTCAGCAACAGATGCTTCATAATCTCCGTCATTATATTCTAAACTAGCAAGGCTATGAGATGCAATCATTGCATTAGAAGGCAGTCTTTTATATGGTAAATTAAATTGTACATCTTCAGCATTTTCTGAAAATGCTATAGTTCCCATAGGTGGTAACAATGCAGATTGACGATTTGTAAGAGAGGTGTCATATTGCCAAGTTCTTACTTCTCCATAATCTACATAAGTTTCAATAGCTGGTGAACGGTACATGTCTGGCATGTATTCGTACCCTGGTGAATTTTCATCTTTTACACAAGAAGAAAAAACAACTGCGATAGCTAGTCCTGCTGTTAATTTATGTAAGGTTTTACTATTCATATTATAGTTTTATCTAATGAGATAATTTATTTTACTGTCTTTTCATCCAACTCTACTATATCAGTAGATTGAATCATTTTTTGAATTTCTTCAGCACTATACTTAGTGTTTTCAGATGCTCTTACTTCCATTACAAATCTATCGTCTGTAGTTCTTGGATCAGGATTTGTAGCTGGCATTCCTGGTAATGTTTTATTTCTTAATAAATAAGTAATAGACATTCCGTGAGCTGCGCATAATACTGTAAACTCAAAAGTAATTGGAATAAAAGCTGGCAAGTTTTCTAGATAAGAGAAACTTGGTTTACCACCAATATTCATATTCCAATCATCAATCATGAAATACTTCATTGCTAAAGTAGCAAGCATCAATCCAGTTAATCCATAAAGGAAAGCTGCAATACCTAGTCTTGTATGTCTAACTCCTATTACATCATCAATACCGTGAATTGGCATAGGTGAAAATACTTCATTGACGTGAATTCCTTTAGACACAAGCATTTTTGCTCCGTCCATCAGCTTATCATCATCATCATACATTGCATATATTATTTTATCTGCCATGTTCTATTATTTATTTATTCATTAAATCTTTAGCCTGAGATGCCCAATTGTCTCTTTCTGCTCTTCCTGGGAATGATTTAGTTAAAGAATCTAATAAATTATATTCTTCACTAGTCATTTTACTTACTTGTCCAAAAGTATAAATCCCGATAGAGTTTAAAGTTTTTTCTAAAACTGGTCCTACTCCACTAATTAATTTCAAATCATCTGCTTCAGACGCATCAGCACTACCAACTCGTTCTAATAAAGTAGATTGATTTTTACTAAAATCTTCTTCTGATAATTCTTCTGCTTTCTTTTCAACTATTCTGTTAGTTGTTGGCTCTTCTTGAACGGCCTCACTTACATGTCCGTGATCGTCATGACCATGGTGACCGTGAGATCCATCTTCGTTATAATAACCTTCACCAGCTCCAAATCCTTCTTTATAGTTTTGTCCAGATGATTTCAAGATAGTTTTTACTTCACTAATAGCTAGTACTGGGAAATATCTTGCATATAGTAAATATAGTACTGAGAATATTCCGATTGTTCCTAAGAAAACACCAATATCAACCCATGTTGGGTAGAACATATTCCAAGTAGATGGTAAATGACCTCTGTGTAATGATGTTACGATAATTACAAATCTCTCGAACCACATTCCTATATTCACTACAATAGAAAT
>CALLII010000057.1 GCA_938009745.1 uncultured Flavobacteriales bacterium | reverse complement strand
ATGATGGCATCAATAATTAAATACAATAAATAATCTGCATTTTTTTTGCGAACTATTCCCTTATTCTCTCTAATTCTAAAACGTATTTCTCCAAAGTAATCGCCAGGTTTTTCTTGTATGCTCCAAACATAGTTTGGGCTCACAACAAACAGCATTTGCTCAGTTGTTATGGCACTTTTTTTTAAGTGAATAGTATTTATTGCTAAAAAAATATTGTCTTCTAGCTCAATGGTTTTGTTTCTATGGGTATTCTCCTGAATTAGTAATTTTATAAACTCATCCAATGAATTGTTTTTTATTATTTCAGAAAAATCAATCTTGTTGTCTAATCCATAAATGTTTAGCCAAGTATTTAGTTTTGGTTGAGATAATTTTATTTCCTTACCATTAGTGTGCTTTACTTCAAAAACCTCATTTGCTGAGTAGCTAAAGCAACTAATTTTATCTTCTAAATTTTTCATTTTACTTGGTGGTATTAGGTTGGTTTATATCCACAGTTGTTCTTGGAAATGGTATTTCAATTCCCATTTCTTGAAAATCTCTTTTTACACCATCCAATGAATCGCAATAAAGAATAAATGAATCTTCAAAATTTCTACACCAAACGTATGCTCTTAAAGTTACATAAAAGTCGCCCCAAGCAACCATTCTAATTACCACTTTATCTTCCCTTGCAGCAATTTCCTCAGTAGTTCTGTTATCAATAAATAAAGGGTGGTTTTTCAATCTGTTTCTAATGATACCAGTAGCAAGATTTACATCTGACGAATAACTAATATTAAACTCTATTTGCTTTCTTATTTTTTCATCAGTGATACTGCTGTTTACAATTGTTTCGTCACTAATAATACTATTAGGTATTATTACTCTTCTGAACTCAAAGTCTTTAATTACAGTGTGTCGTAAAGTAATTTCTTCTACCACACCTTTTTTGTTGCCAGATACTTCAATAACATCTCCTACTCTAAATGGTTTAAAAATAAGGATAAATAAACCACTTATGATGTTAGAAAAAGCTTTTTGTGAGGCAAAACCAATTACAGCTGCCAAAATACCAGCTGCTCCAAATAAGGTTTTGCTCATTGAGCTTAAGTAAGGTATTTGGTGAACAATATAAATTGTACCAATCGTATAAAGAATAAAGCTAATTGAGTTTTTAATAAAAACATAGGAAGTTTCTGGTGTACCTAATTCATCAGTATTCTTTTTTATTATAGCATTTAGGGCCTTTCTTATTAGCCAAGAAGCAACAAATACAATTAGGTAAGTCCCAAAAATTAGAACCGAATAATTTAAAATTTCATTTTTGAACATAAATTTTTATGAATTTAATTTTCCTGCAATATAAGCTGTTGTCCAAGCTGCTTGAAAGTTATAGCCGCCAGTAATTCCGTCTACGTCCATTACTTCGCCTGCAAAATATAGATTTGGAACTGCTTTGCTTTCCATTGTTTTAAAATTAATGCTTTCTAAACTAATACCTCCACATGTTACAAATTCTTCTTTAAAAGTAGTTTTTCCGTTTACTTGATAAATGTCATTAGTTAGTATGTTAGCCAATTTATTTATTCCTTTTTTTCCTAAGTCACCCCATTTTTTATCTAACGGGAGTTCTAATTTTTCTAATAAATATAGCCATAATCTTTCAGGTAATAGATATGCTCTAAAATTCTGAAGTTGTTTATTTTGATTTTTATTTGAAACAGATTTCAGTTCTCGCGCTACCTCTTCATAGCTCTGTACATTTACCCAATTTACTTGAATATTAAAAGAGTATTTTTTTTGTTCAAGTGCTCTAGCACCAAAAGCTGAAAGCTTAAGAATAGATGGGCCGCTCATTCCCCAGTGGGTAATTAATAAAGGTCCATCAGATTTTAATTTAGTCCCTTGAACCGAAGTCATAGTTTCTTCCACTACAATTCCCATTAACTTGGTAATTTCCTCAGAGGGCATATTAAATGTAAAAAGTGAAGGGACGGGTTGTTCAATTTCATGACCAAGCTTTTCTAGCCAAGCGAGCCCCTCTCTTTTAGGTGAACCACCTGTAGCTACAATTACTTTATCAAATTGATACTCGAGTTCATTTCCTCTAAATTTCAATATAATTTTATCATCTTCATGAATAAGTTCTTGAACTACTCGTCCTATTTCTATTTGGACTCCTAATTTTTTACACTCATCCATAAAACAATCTATAATTGTCTGTGAATCTTGTGATACAGGGAAAACACAATTGTCTTCCTGAATAGTTAGGGCAACTCCTCTAGACTCAAACCACTCCATAGTGTGATTGGTATTAAATTCTCTAAATGCTTGTTTTAGTTTTTTCTCTCCTCTAGGATATGCTTTGGATAATTCGGTAATAGAAGTAGTGCCATTGGTTACATTGCATCTTCCGCCTCCCGAAACTTTAACTTTGGAGAGTAGTTTTTGTGATTTTTCAAGAAGAATTACTTCGCTTTTTGGATGATTCATTTTAGCATGAATTGCCGCAAAAAATCCTGCAGCACCTCCACCAATTATTCCTATTTTCATGGGAGTAAAAGTAAGTAAAACTTGTTATCTTATAACAGTGATGTGTCCATATTTGACAAATCCATCTGGTTCAAATTCTTCTTTACCAATTATTCTGAAAATATAAGTGTCAGCTGGAACAAATTCTCCTTTATATTTGCCATCCCAAATTTCATCAGGATCGGTAGATGAAAATATTACTTCTCCCCATTTATTGAAAATAAAGAAGGAATACTCAGTAATTGAATTATTATTGAAAATTACTCTAAATTCATCATTTAATCCATCTTCATTAGGTGTGAAAGCACTTGGTATCCAGTAGCTTAAAGGATTTTTTATCGTAATTATTTTTGTGACTTGATCAAAACATCCACCTTCGTTTGTAGCAGATAAGGTTACTGGGTATTGACCTCCATCTGTTTTTGGAAATTCAAAAAAGTCATCTGTTAATATAGATGTTCCCAATCCTGCAAAATCCCATAAGTAGGTGGTAGCTCCCGTAGTTTGATTTGTGAAAAATATTTCGGTATCGGGAACAATTGGTTCGAACGGGTTAGAAGAAAAATCAGCAACTGGAGTAGGGTAGGCACAAACTAAATCAGGAAGTACTGAGTCTACTTTACATCCTAAAGTATTTACAAGTGTTACAGTTAAATCATAACATCCTTCAAAAGTGTAGCCATGAGAAGCAGTTCCTTGGGTATTAGATGTATTTCCATCACCAAATGACCAATAAATACTATCGAAGTTAGTCATATCCGAATTATTAGTAAATGTAACTACTTGCGGTAGGCATAGTGTATCGTCATTTACGGATATATCGATCGTATTTTGTACTTGAGTATGAGTAATCATAACTGTGTCAGGAGTTGTTTGACATCCTTCAATAGTCTCTTCTAAAATATAATAAAATGGAGAATACTCATTTACATTAGTTGTTGGATTATAAATTGAATCATTACTAATTACAGAGTTACCAGTTGCTGAACTAGAGTAGTATTGCCAGATATTTGCTGACGCTCCAGGTATTTGAACTCCATTAAGCTGGTAATCTAACCTGCATGTCGTAAAATCGGGACCGGCATTTGATGTTAGTTTAGGCCTAACATAAACCTCTAACATTGTATCATGAATACATCCAAAATTATCATAAATTCGGTAAGTGTATTGGTATGTTCCAGATAAAATTGGACTTACTAAGGCAGAAGTATCACCAGGAGTTGCTATGGTAGTTCCTCCAAACCAAGTACTTGAATCTCTTGATGCTAATATAGGAGCAGTTGCATTTGCTGGTGGACGAATAGTAGTATCAAAATTTAACCCCCAAAAAAAGATATATCCATTATCAGCAAGTAGGTTATCTGTCACGGTTATTATCCAATTCCCATTCATTGGGCAACCTGCTAAAGTAGTTCTTAAATTCTGAAATGAACTGTATGTTCCAGCTGGTAAATAGTTTTGGTTAACATAATTATTCCCTAATACATCAGTATAATTATAAGTGTAGTTTCCTGATTCA
This sequence comes from uncultured Flavobacteriales bacterium, assembly GCA_938009745.1. Classification (GTDB taxonomy): domain Bacteria; phylum Bacteroidota; class Bacteroidia; order Flavobacteriales_D; family CAJJDF01; genus CAJJDF01. The sequence continues at coordinate 2,549 of CALLII010000057.1, read as the reverse complement.
CTAACCATAGTTCCATAAGTAGGGTTAAGGTGAGTAAATTCATAAGTATACCCAATTCCAGGATTAAGAGGTGTTCCGCCAGCTGGATCCACTGGTTCACCTAAAAATGTTCCACCACCATTTGGATATTCTTTAAGTATAACTGTGGTGTTATTGGGACATGTCAATCTTATTTCTAAATCTCCTAAATAAGAGTGCTCCATATTAACATAAATCCCATCTAAAAATCCATTTTGAAAAGTGGCAGTGGGGGAAAATATGGAGACTGGTATTGTATCTCTATATGAAAGACCTGAGCCATCTGGCAAAAATGTAACACCAGCCGCATTTAATACAGGTGGTGTGAAAGGTGTAAATAATCCAGAATCTGTAACTACAATAAGAGCACTATCGCCAAGGCAAATAGTGTCATTTGGCAATATAACTGCTTTTCTGAAATTAGGAGCATCAGAAACATATACTCTGGCTCCTCTTTGTCGCGAAACGCATCCAATAGTATCGATAACTTCAAGGGTTATATCAAAAACTCCAGGAGAATTAAAAGTGTGAGAAGCATTTTGTCCGGGAACTATAGTTCCATCACCAATTCTCCAAGAAAAAGTAGAAGTTGTATTGTTTTGTCCATAATAGGTTCCGCTTGATGGATAGTCTGCGTTACCAAACATATTTACAGTAGAGCCATTACATATTTGAAGTGTTTGTTGAGCAGTTGTGTCTGGAGAAGGAGATAAGCTATCTACAATTGCTGAAAATGGTTGGCAAGCATAGGTACAGCTGAAGGTTGCTGTCCATCCATTAAGATTTACACTTCCATCTGATTGGAAATTAAAAGTTAAACATCCTGTTGAAGAAGTAATTGTGACTCCATTTAGTACACCCGCTCCACTGTAAGCTCCAATTAATGGGCTTGCTGTAGTTGGTCCATCATATATTCTTAGAACATCAAGGTTTACTTCTGTCTGAAAAGCAGTAAAATTAACTCTGATTATTGAGCCAGGTGCATTACTACAAAAGGTTTGAGTCAAGTTACTATTGCTTGTATATAGCCCTAGTCCTCCACTGTCATAAAATGTTCCTGAACAGGTATTTGTAGTGCCAGATGACATGTTGTAAGTTTGTGAAATTCCAAGGTTCATCAACATCAAAAAGAAACCTAAAAGTATGTAGTTTAGTTTCTTCATTTTTGTTGAAGTTTAGTAAGGTAAGTGTGAGGTTTTATATGAAGTACCGTTCCGGTATTTCCTAAAACATAAGTTTTATTTGTATCGTAATTTCTTTCTAATTGATACCTAAGGATGTTGAAATAATCATTTTCTAGCGCTTGAACCAAAGACTTAACTGAGCTTACAGAATGTTGTTTTTCTTTATTCACTATATTAACAGAGGTCAATACTTCCCAATCTGGGTTAAGAGGTTTTTCTGTTGGTATTTTTTCATACGAATAGGAATTAAACAAAACATTGTTGTAATATTTTGCCAATTCAGGACTAGAAACTATTTCCTCTACTCTATCGTTAGGGAATACCTCATTAAGGTAACTTGCTAGTTTCTCTTTGTTTGTGAAACTTGAAAGAACAAGTAAGATTGATATTGATATAGCTAAGATTTTTTTCATAAAAAAATTGAAAATAAATATTTAACTAAAATACTAAATTTTGATAAAAAAATAACAATTAGTTATTGACATTAGTTACAGTTCCTTTGTAAGTTTCTTCTACACCAAACTCATTGGTAAGAGTTACAACCCATACAAAAGATTCAAAACTACTTTGCTTTCCGTTTGCTAATCTTCCATCCCATGGAAGATCTACTGAATTAGTTGTGTAAACAGGCTCTCCGCTTCTGGCATATATTACCATTGTAAAAGGAACGTTTATAGTCTTTAATATTTGTGGAATAAAATAGTCGTTTAATCCATTGTCATCAAATGGTGAGAATCCAAAATCTCTTTGAAAATTGTAATACCCTTCTAGCTCAATTTTTTCAGTTACGTTTGTCACACATCCTTCTTGAGATGTAAGTGAGATATTACATTCGTAAATTCCTTGTCCCTTATATGTATGAGTGTAATCTTCAGTGGATGAAGTTCCATCTCCATAATTAACTGACATAGTAGAATAGGAATCGTTATTCACAATTTCAAACTCATTTACAATACTTGTTTTGTTTCTTATAATGCTAATATCGTTTGATGGGGCTGCATTAACAGTAATTTGAGAACTTTTACTAGCCAACTGCTTTCCGTTTTTATCTAATATGGATAAGATGATTTCTTTCTGTCCAGCATCTTTAGCTACAAATTCGGTAGAAGCACCTTTTAATATTTGCGATCCATTTATAGTCCATACATAGTTATGATTAGGATTATTTTCCTCAGAAACTAAATAGATTTTACTTCCTTGACAAACTGTGTTTTTTAGGAAGAATTTAGCGCTAGCCATTTCAGTAGTGTTAACTGTAATTGGATCATTAGGATTAGTAATAGGAGTTAAAGGTTTTATCTTATTATTATCTCCATTACTTATTTGAGAACCTAATCCTTTAGATTT
>CALLII010000056.1 GCA_938009745.1 uncultured Flavobacteriales bacterium | reverse complement strand
AATTTTGGTGGATCTACTACACCTCCACCACCTGCAAAATCTCAAATTGATTTAATCGTTACTTTTGAAGACACAACTGTTGATTATACAATGACTGATTTTGGTGGAAATGCATCAACCTTAGTAATTGATCCTACAAGTGCTACTAACCATGTTATGGAAGTAACTAAAACTACTGGGTCTCAAACTTGGGCTGGAACAACTATAGGAACATCTACTGGTTTTGCTACTTTACTACCTTTTACTACAACTGATTACATTATGAATGTGAGGGTTTGGTCTCCAGATTCAAATACAATTATTAGATTAAAAGTTGAAGATGCAAATGATGGAACACATACTTGTGAAACTGAAGCAAGAACAACTGTTAATGGAGGTTGGGATGTATTAAACTTTGATTTCTCAAATCATGCAACAGGAACTGCAACTCTTGCAGGTGGTTTAACAGCTGGTTGGGTTTATGATAAAGCTTCTATCTTTTTTGATTTTGGTAATGCTGGTTCTGGAAAGACATACTATTTTGATGATGTAAAATGGGGAGCAACAACTTATGCTGGCACAAAGGATTTAACAATAGAAAACTTAACTGTTTATCCTAATCCTACTAGTAACATCTGGAATATTAAAACTGATGGAAATGTTATTAATCAAATAGAAATCTATGACATAAAAGGAAACTTAATTGAGTCTTCTAATCCTAATACTAATACTGTTAGAATTGATGCTTCAAATTACCCTTCTGGAATGTATATTCTTAAAGCTATAACAGATACAGGTATAGCAAATAAAAGAATAGTAAAAAATTAAATTAACTTTTAAAACCACAGCAAAATGCTGTGGTTTTTTTTGCCTTTTTGTTACTATATTTAAATAAAATTAAACCCCATGAGATACAGATCAATTATACAATTTCTTATCATCATTGCATTTTTTTCTAATTGCAAACAAAGTGAGCCAATTGAAAAAAAATCTAACCTTGTTTGGGAGGATGAATTCAATGGGAGTTCATTAGATGAAGCTAAATGGGAATATATGTTGGGTGATGGTTCTCAGTATGGTATTTGGGGATGGGGAAATAACGAAGAGCAATACTATAGAAAAGAAAACGTAACCGTTTCTGGAGGAATTTTAAAAATAAAATCTTTGAAAGAAAGTTTTTCAGGTTACGACTATACATCAGGAAGAATTCGTTCAATAAATAAAGGCGATTTTAAATACGGAAAGATAGAAGCTTCTATTAGAATGTCTGATGCTGGGGGTCTTTGGCATGCATTCTGGATGCTTCCTACAAATCCTGCTGAGGGCTGGCCAAGAAGTGGTGAAATTGATATTATGGAGTTTGTAGGGAATAGAGGTACTGAAATTTTTAATACAATTCACTTTGCAGATAATTTAGGAAATCACATGCAATTGGGTGAAACAGAACCAATGGCTTATGATAATCTTTTTCATAAGTATTCAGTAGAATGGGATGCAAATAGCATTGTTTGGTTTATTGATGATATAGAAACGTATAAAGTTTTAAGAACAAACTCAAGAATTAGTGCAACATGGCCTTTTGATGCTGAATTTCATTTATTGTTGAATACAGCTGTGGGTGGAAACCTTGGTGGAAATGTAAGTAATACAACACTCCAAACTGCTCAATACATGGAAGTAGATTACGTAAGAGTTTACCAAAACCAATAATTATTATAATGAAAAACTGTCTAATATATCTAATAATCAGCTTCAGTTTTATTACTGGTTTTGCCTCTAAAGTAGAAGTAAAAACAACTAAAACTGGATTTCAATTATTGAAAGATGGAAAGCCTTATTATATAAAAGGGGCTGGAGGTACAGTAGAATTAGAAAGGTTAAAATCTTATGGAGGAAACTCTATAAGAACATGGGGGGTAGACAGTAAAACTGACGAAATTCTAGATGAAGCTCACAAAAACGGAATAACCGTAACTTTTGGAATTTGGATGGGACAAGAAAGACAAGGCTTTGATTATTCCAATGAAGGAGCAGTAAAAGCACAACTTGAAGAATTTAGAAGAGTAATAAGAAAATACAAAGATCATCCAGCTATACTTTTATGGGGAGTTGGAAATGAAATGGATTTGGATTACACTAATTTTGATGTATGGAAATACCTGGAACAAATTTGCCAAATGGTTCACGAAGAAGATCCTAATCACCCAACAATGGCTGTTACTGCGGGTCTAGACATTGCAGAAATTAAACTAATAAATAAGCATACTCCTAGCTTAGATATATTAGGAGTTAATACCTATGGAGATATTTCTTACTTGCCTAAAGCTATCAAAGTTTATGGGTGGAAAAAAGCATACGTAGTTGCAGAATGGGGACCATTTGGTTGGTGGGAGGTTGCAAAAACAAAATGGGGGGCTTCCATAGAAGAAACTAGTTCTCAAAAAGCTGAAACATATGGAAAAAGTTTGAAGGCTATAGAATCTGACAAAGATAATTGTTTAGGTTCTTATGTTTTTCTTTGGGGACAGAAACAAGAACATACATCTACTTGGTTTGGTTTATTCACAGAAGAAGGAGATGAAACAGAAGTGATGGATGTTTTAATAAAAAGTTGGAGTAAAAAAGATCCGAATAATTTCGCCCCAACAATTAGTGATTTCAAACTTAATGGTAAAATCTCTTCAGATAATATTACTACAGAAGAGAATGTAACAATGACAGCTTCAGTAAAAATAATTGATAAAGAGAATGATGAACTTAAATATGAATGGTTAATTATTCCAGAAAGTACAGACAAAAAAACAGGAGGAGATAAAGAAAGGACTCCAAAAGCATTGAAAGGAATTCTTAAAAAAAGTGACCTAAAGAAAAACAAAATAGAATTTAATGCTCCAAAAAAAGGAGAATATAGACTATTCCTTTTTGTTCATGATGGAAACGGAAATGTAGCTACTGGTAATATTCCTTTTAAAATAAATTAAAAATAAATGTATAAAGTAATTGCTGATAGTGGTTCTACAAAAACGGATTGGGTTATTATTGATAATAACTCAGTTGTTATTGAGCGCATCAAAACAATAGGTTTTAATCCTTATTTTCAATCTACAGAAGTAATTTTTAATGAAATTTCTTTAGCTTTTTCTAGAAG
>CALLII010000055.1 GCA_938009745.1 uncultured Flavobacteriales bacterium | reverse complement strand
GCCAACCAATGATTTTATTGTAAAAGTTAATGCTTTTTCAGGAAAAGCTTATTGCAATGAAAAAATAAATTCGGCAACTAAAGTAATTTCAGTAACGCCAAATTCACTTCAGCCAGAAGCTGGAGAAGGAACTGCTGAAGTTGTTGCAAATAGTGCAGATTTAGGAGTTCAAAAAATTGTTGTTAAAAGTAAAGTGGAGCAATCTGGAGATATCGCATTGCCAGAAGCTGAATTAGTAGTTTCTGCAGGAAGAGGATTAAAAGGACCAGAAAACTGGGGAATAGTAGAAGATTTGGCAAAAGCACTTGGTGCTGCCACAGCTTGTTCTCGTCCAGTATCAGATTCGGATTGGAGACCTCACCATGAGCATGTAGGACAAACTGGTGTAGCTATTAGACCTAATTTATACATTGCAGCAGGAATTTCTGGAGCTATACAACACCTTGCTGGTGTAAACCAAAGTAAAGTAATTGTAGTAATTAATACCGATCCTGAAGCTCCTTTCTTTAAAGCAGCAGATTATGGAATTGTAGGAGATGCTTTTGAAGTATTGCCAAGATTAACTGCAGCAGTAAAAGCAGCTAATTTATAAAATTCTGAACCCTGAGTGATTTGAATTCATTCAAATCGTATCGAAGGGTGACCTTAATTATTCTGAAAGCATCATTCTTAATTGAATGATGCTTTTTTTTGGGCTTTTAAAGTTGGGCTTCGCTTTGCTGATACAATTTTCTTGCAGAAAAATCACTCAGCCCGCAATTCAGATATACCTAAACCCTGAGGGTTTTATTTCGTTCTTCGCGAAATAAAATATCTCGAATGGTGACTTAACAATCACACCTATATCCAATCTTTAGTAGAACTTTCTACTTCGCTTACAATTCTTTCCTGAATAGTTCGAGCATCTTCTTCGTGTAAACAAGGCAACTTAATTACACCCGAAGCAGTTTGTAATTTAAGTGTTACTACTCCCCTTCTTTTTTGAATGAAGGATTGAGAATAAGTGATATTCTGAGTTTTAAAATACTCAATAACAGTAGTTATAGTTCCTATTTTTCCACTTCCAATCAATAGAGTTTTTCCATCAAAATCAAAATATGTCTTCTTGAATTTTAATAGAACCATTATTATAGCTATTGGAATGATAAGTGCATTTGCTAAAACCCAATTCATAGCTGAGAATTGATTCAAAAAAATGATACAATTTAATAGTATTAGAAGAATAAAAGTTCGAACAAACATTCTGAAAAGATAATACCTTGAAGGCTTAAAAGTTTCTTTGGTGTCTGAAGGCCTATAATTAAAAAACAACTCGTTTAGTTTAGATAAAAACTCATTCTTGACACCAACTAATTGCACTAATTTTTTCTTTTTGGTCTTAGCGCTTCCGGCTTGCCTTATCTTAATTGTTTGGATACCTAACTTTTGTTTTACTGGATTGGTAACAGTTACAGAGTATTGAATTTTTTTTATTTTTAAGACATCCTCCCTCCTCGTAAAAAGTCCTTCACTTACTTGGATTCCATCATTTCTCTTTACAACATTTTGATCAAAATGTCTCAGAAAAACTCTTGCAAACGAAACTATAATAGAGATTATTAAACCAATAATAAAAGCAAATCCTAACAACAATAAACTTCCGGTAAAAAGAGATTTATTATCTACAACATAGTTGATTGCTTCACCTACAAAATCTAAGCCTTTGAAAAAGTCTCGTATCTGATAAGAGAATGAAAAAAAGATAGCTACTATCCAAAAAAAGCTCCTGATATGATTCTCAGAAAAACTAACTTTTAATAACTCTGAAAAGGACAATTTATAAATTAATTTATCCTCATTTACTTCTACCGCTTCACTCTTTATTTCATCCAAAGAAGTTGGAACAATATTACTTTCTAATCGCTTTTTAAGGGCTTCAGCTTTTTGTCTTGAAATCGCTTTAATAGAAACTTCAATATCTTTGGCACCAGCAGTTTGTATCTCTACTTGAGTTACATTAATAAGCTGATGAATAAGATTTTGTTTGAAATTTACAGATTGTATTCTATCAAGTGGTATGGATGTTTTTTTCTTAAATATCATTCCTTGATTAAGGACAAAGTACTCACCATCTATCTTAAACTTAAAATATAAATATTGAACCACAGCAACAATTAATAAAACCAAAGCTAAAATTCCCAAAAGCCCAAGTATGTAATTTAGCTTATTATCAATACTATCTGAAAATACGATTGGAATAAAAACCCAAAAAGACTTAACTAGTTTATATAATAAAACCCCATAGTTAATAACAATCCCTTTGGGAGATTGCCTTCCTAATTCATCAAAGCTATAGTTACTCATCCTTGATGTAGTTAGTTATGTAATCTTTTATTTCTTGAGCCAAATCAATTTTTAGCCCGCTAATTTTTAAATCTTTACCGCTATCTCCTGCTGTGTATACACTTAATGTGGCTAAAGAAAAATAACGTTCCAGTGGACCTTCATCAATTTCTACATGCTGTATTCTGGAAAAAGGCACCACAGTTTCATTATGAACCAAAACACCTTCTTGGTAAGTTATATTTTTATCAAAAAGCCTGTATTTTTTATTTCTGAAATAAAACTTAGTTAAAAATAAAATTAAAACTGAAAGAACAATTACTCCGCTACCTATTAAAACAAATGCAATTCCAGAAACCTTAGAAGACTCAATTCTAAAATAACCAAAAACAACTACTGCTAATAATACAAAAATAAAAATTAATCGCTTTATTATCATAATTTTAAAGAAATTAGAATCTAAAGAGTTAAAAGTTTGTTGGTCGTTCATTGGAAAAATTAATGGTCCTTGTTACTTCTCAAATATAAGAATTTAATAGCCATTGAATAGCAAAAAAAAATAGCTTTTGAAATCGTTTGATAAAATAGTAACTTTACCAACCAAAATCGGCAAACCATAAGCTGGAAAGGGATGAAAAAAGTAGAACTAGAAATAGCAGGATTATCGTATAGCCACACTCAAAGTGGAGCTTATGCCTTGGTTTTTAACGAAACTGAGGGTAACAGAAGATTACCCATAATCATTGGAGGAACTGAGGCGCAGGCAATTGCAATTGAGCTAGAAGGAATGACACCAAGTCGTCCTTTAACTCACGATTTATTTAAATCCTTTGCCGAAGAGTTTCAATTTACTGTTCAAGAAGTAATTATTTATAACCTCATAGAAGGAATATTTTTCGCGAAATTAATTTGCAAAAACAAAGAAGGAAATTCCGTAGAAATTGATTCTCGAACTTCTGATGCTGTTGCAATAGCAGTTAGATTTAGCTGTCCCATATTCACTTATGAGTTTATTTTGACTTCTGCAGGTATTATTTTGGAAGAGGAAGATGGAGACGATTTTACTGAAGACAAAGAAGATTCTAAAAAAGAAATAACCGAAGCTCCTATTGAAATTGAAAGCGTTAGTCCCGAAAGTAAAAAATCTATTCAGGAGTTGGAAGACGAACTTAATCAAGCGATAGAAGATGAAGATTACGAAAAAGCTTCTAAACTTCGAGACACCATTAACAATAGAAACGCTAACTAAAAATATTATGAGTAATAAATTAATTTATATAGGTATTCTTATTGCGTTAATTTTTACTCAATCATGCACCACTAAAGAGACTAACATTGAAAAAATGTTATCTCGAAACTGGAATTTCGATACCGAAATCGGACCTTCTTTTGTTGATTCAACTACTTTTTTGAATTTATCTTATAAAGTATCTGGAGGAGATACTTTACGTGAATTTACCTCAGTATTTAACGGAAGGAAAGATATTGGAACTTGGGAAATTGAAGATGGGAATGATCTAATTCTTGCCTCTCCACTCCAAAACATGGAAACAGAAATTGATTCCATGACTCAGAGCTTTGATGACAAAGGAGAAGTTACAATCAACTATTTTAAAGACAATGAATCCGTAGGTAGTTTTGAAAATGGAAAATTTAATCCCAAAAAGTTTTATCAAAGATTCACTATCAATGAAATATCAAGTACTAAACTACATTTAGTTTTCGAAAACCAACCAGGGTCGGCAACTCAAGTTACTGTACTTCCTTATAAATATGTGTCAAAAGTATTGCCAACAAGTATTTCATTTTACTCTGTAACTAGGGGTTTACTTGGAATAATAGCTCTTATTTTTATCACCTTTTTATTTAGTTCTAACAAAAAAGCGATCAATTGGAGTTTGGTAGCTAAAGGGTTGGGGCTTCAATTAGCGCTTGCAATTGCTGTTCTTTACGTACCATTTGTAGCAGTATTTTTTGATCAAATGAGTAATGTATTCATGAGCATTATAGGTTTTACTGATGATGGTGCAAACTTTGTATTTGGTCAGTTTGGGACTGGAGAAATTCAAGGACCTCTTCAAAATTTTGCTTTTAAAATATTACCTACAATCATCTTCTTTTCTGCATTAATGAGTATGCTTTACTACTTGGGAATTCTTCAAAAGGTGGTGTATGTTTTTGCTTGGCTAATGAAAAGATTCATGAAATTATCTGGAGCTGAAAGCTTAGCAGCTGCAGGAAATATCTTTTTAGGGCAAACGGAAGCTCCGTTTCTTGTTCGTCCTTATTTAGAGAAAATGACCAAGTCCGAGTTAATGTGTTTAATGACTGGAGGAATGGCTACAATTGCTGGTGGTGTATTAGCTGCCTACATTAGTTTCCTTGGTGGTGATGACCCAGAGCAAAGTTTATTCTTCGCAAAGCATTTACTTACAGCCTCAATAATGTCAGCTCCTGCTGCAGTTGTTGCTGCTAAAATCCTAGTTCCCGAAACTGAAGAATTCAATAAAGACATGAATATTCCTAAAGAAAAAATTGGAACAAACATACTTGAAGCAATCACAAATGGTTCTACTGATGGATTAAAACTTGCAGTTAATGTTGGAGTGATGTTATTAGTTTTTACTGCTGTTGTTTCAATGGCAAATGCTGGTCTTGGTTGGATAGGAGGAATTACAGGACTTAATGATGTGATTGCATCAAGCACAGGATACTCCGAACTTTCATTTCAATTTATTTTAGGATATGCTTTCGCTCCAATTGCAGGATTAATGGGAGTTGATAATTGGAATGACATGGTACTTACAGGTCAATTATTAGGAGAAAAAACAATCCTAAATGAGTTTTATGCCTATGCTACATTTGGTGATATAAAGTCGAATTTTGTCTCTCAAAAAGCTGTAGTTATGAGTACTTACATGCTTTGTGGATTTGCCAATTTTGCTTCAATAGGAATTCAAATTGGAGGAATTGGGGCGCTTATCCCAACTCGTAAAGGAATGCTTTCTAAACTTGGTGTAAAAGCATTAATTGGTGGTACAGTAGCTAGTTTACTTACTGCTGTTGTTGTTGGAATGTTCTTATAACTTAACTTCTTTCAATCCTTTTTGGTGTAAATTTCTGGATAGGAAAATTAAACTGCTTGCTAATTTCCTTAGCTTTATTCTTAGCATCTGATGCTTTTTCAAAAGAACCACAAAATAGTTTTTTTCTGTGAGATGAATCCATCATGTATACTTCTGAAGTCATAAATCTTCTTGTGCTTGATTCTCTATCAATAAAGTCATTAGTTAACCTTCTATCTTGCTTTTTCCTTGATGATTTAAGAACAATACACGAATATCCCTTCCATTTTTGCCATTTACCAACACTAATACCAAATACACTGAAATAGTATTGGTACTGTTTATTTGGAATATCAATTTTAACACCATTAGTAGAAGTAGCCATAACCAAAAGAATAATTGATAGTAATGGAACCATAATTATCCAAGCGTTTGAATTTGGTGCTGTGGCAAATGCAACAATAAAAACTATTACTATTAAATAAGCAATCCAATTAGTTTGAGGAGAAAATCTCATCCCATAACTAATCTTAACAAAGTCAGTATTACCTGAATAGTTGATGTTTTTCACTTTATTCACACTCCAAAAAATGGATAAAATTTGTTAAAAACAAACCAAAAGATGTTTTTTTTTATGAAATTAGAGCTTCAAACCTAAATCAAACTATGAAATTATTATTTACCTCATTATTATCCTTGGCATTAGTTGCTGTATCTTCTAGCTCTGCTAACAGTCAGTTTTTAAAAAAGAATCGTAAAAAGAAAACTGAAACCAAAGCACCAGCTAAACCAAAAGCTACTTATAAATCTATAGCTTCTGTAACTAAAAAGTGCCAAAAATTTGATGGCTTATTCCCTATTTATCAAGATACTACAACTGGCAAAATGTTTATTGAAATAAGCAAAGAGAAACTTGGAGAAGAATTTATTCATTTCAGCTATGTAGAAAATGGAGTAATGGATGCTGGAGCATTTAAAGGTTCTTACAGAGGTTCTAAGATTTTTAAAATCAATAAGTATTACGGAAATATTGAATTCACACTAGAGAATACGAATTACTATTTTAATCCAGATAATGAGATTAGTAAATCATCTCAAACTAACATTAATAAGCCAATTATTATTAGCGAAAAAATTGCTGCTAAAACAGGAGACAATTATTTAATAAGTGCTTCTTCTTTGTTTTTGAGCGAGAGTTTTTCAAAAATAAAACCAAATTATCCTCCAGGATATAGAGGTGTTAGGCTAGGTGGACTGAGTAAATCTAAAACTAAACCACTTAAAATTAAAAACTACCCAGAAAACACTGATGTAAGGTCTTTGTATGTGTATGATAATCCATCAGGATCACGAAGAGGAAGCTCAGCAATTACAAGTGCTCAAAGTATTTCTATTACTTATCACCATAGTTTAATTGCTATGCCTGATAATGATTTTAAACCAAGAAGAGATGACCCTCGTTTGGGATATTTTATGACTCAAGTAACGGATCAAACTTCTGCATCAGTAACTCCTTACAGAGATATGATTCACAGATGGAATTTGGTAAAAAAGAATCCAGAAGCTGCCATGTCTGAGCCAGTAAAACCAATTACTTGGTGGATTGAAAACACTACTCCAAAAGAACTAAGACCTATAATTAAAGAAGGAGTTGAACAATGGAATTTAGCTTTTGAAAAAGCAGGGTTTAAAAATGCTGTAGTTGTAAATATCCAACCAGATGATGCCGATTGGGATGCTGGAGATATCCGTTATAATGTATTAAGATGGACCTCAACTCCTGCCCCACCATTTGGAGGATACGGACCAAGCTTTGTAAACCCAAGGACTGGAGAAATTCTTGGAGCAGACATTATGCTAGAGTATGTATACATTTTAGGAAGAATTAGACAAGAAAAAATGTTTGAACAAGCTGGTTTAGGAATATTAGAAACAGCAGAAGAATTATTATTAGACAATCACGATCATCAATATTGCATGGCAGGAACTATGATGCAAGAAGATGTATTTTTTGGAAATACTTCAATGGATTTATTAGATTTAACTGGAGTTGAAAAAAATCGTTTTCTAAGAGAATCTATCCAAAGACTTGTATTGCACGAAGTAGGACATACTTTAGGACTTAACCACAACATGAAAGGTAGTTCTATACAATCGGTAGAAGACCTAAAGAACGAAGCTAAAATGAAGCAGGAAGGAATGTGTAACTCAGTTATGGAATATCCTTCAATTAACTTTGCTCTAAACAAAAACGAACAGACTTATTACTATGATGATAAACCAGGTTTATACGATCATTGGATAATTGAATATGGGTACTCTCAAGGATTAGATGATGCCGAAGAGGAAGAGAAAAGGTTGACGAAAATATTATCTCGTTCTACTGATCCTAAATTGGTATTTGGTAATGATGCTGATGACATGAGGTCTCCTGGAAAAGGGATTGACCCAATGGTAAATATTTATGATTTATCAAACGATCCTGTGGCTTATGGTATTGATAGAATTAAATTAATTGATGAAAAATTGATGCCTCAATTATTTAATAAATATGCTAAGGACAATCAATCTTACATGGAACTAAGAAACAGTTACTTATCATTATCTGGTCAAAAAGCAATTCAGTTAAATATTATGACTCGTCAAATTGGTGGTGTTTATGTAAACCGTGCTTTTGAAGGACAAGCTACAACTACCGACCCTTTAACTCCTGTACCCTACTCGAAACAAAAAGCAGCAATGATAGCATTAACAAAATATGCTTTTGCTCCCAATGTATTTGAAGTAGATGCAAATCTTATGAGACATTTACAAGCGCAAAGAAGAGGATTTGGTTTCTATAGCTCTGGAGAAGACCCTAAAATTAGTGATAGAAACTTAAGAACCCAAAGCATGTTGCTAATGCATCTTTTGCACCCTAATGTATTAAAAAGGATTACTGATTCTGAAATGTATGGGAATACATACAAACTATCAGAATACATGGGTGATTTAACTAAAGCAATGTTTGAAGCTGATAGAAAAATTGCTGTATCTAGCGCTCGTCAAAACCTACAGTTGTTGTACACTAAGTATTTAATTGGTTACTTAGGAAACAAGAAAACTTTACTTAGTACAAGATCACAAGTACTGTATGAATTGAATGAAATTCTTAAAATTTCTAAAGAATCTAGTTCAGATGTTTCTACAAAAGCACACAAAATGCACTTAAAATTAATAATTGAAAGTGCCTTGAAAACCGACTAAACAGTACAATTAATTCATCTTAAAATCCCCTTCAAAATATTGTTGGGGATTTTTTTTATTTATTTGTTTGTGATAATGAAAAAGAATTCTACTTTTGCAGTGGAGATGTGGCAGAGTGGTCGAATGCACTTGTCTTGAAAACAAGCGTGCTGCGAGGTACCGGGGGTTCGAATCCCTCCATCTCCGCTAAAGGAAACCCATTAACTTTTGTTAATGGGTTTTTTTATTTTTAGACGAATGTCAGGAGTTTTTCACTCTTGTAAATGAGGATAAAAATGAAAAAGCTCAGACTCACGATAGTGAGGATGGAAGTTTCTATGTTAGCCCAGGATAACCTTCTTAGGGTATTTAATCCTTCCATCTCCGCTCAGAGCAAAGCTCAATTTCTTTATA
>CALLII010000054.1 GCA_938009745.1 uncultured Flavobacteriales bacterium | reverse complement strand
AAAAGAGATTTAGTGAGCTTTCTGTAAGTGATGGTGTTGTAAACACTTACAATGCTTTTGTATTAGCAGAAGAGATGATGAAAAAATAAATCAAAATAATACCCATAAAAAAAGGACCTTGAATTCTCAAGGTCCTTTTTTGGTTTACCGTAAAATCTTAGTTAAAATTAATCCCTAACCTAAAATTTAGTGAATAGTTAAACGGCATAAAATAAGTTCTTCCAGCAACAATTTGATGCATTCCAAATCCTGCACTACCCTCTATTCCAAGTTTTGCTTTCCAAATATTTAACTCAACACCTACAGGAGCATGTGCTCTAAGAAAAAGAGCCGTTCTTGCTGGCACTATAATATCTTCTTGAGCTTCATATCTTTGGTTGTAATATTGAAATTTACCTGTGGAATCCATAACAGTTGTACTGGTATTCTGCATCACAATCATTTCATCATTAAAAGTCAATCCCATATTACCTCCTAAACCTGCATAAAATCTTATAATTCTCTTTTGATTTCCTCCCGATTTCCAAATATAAGCTCCGTTTAAGTTTACTTCATTTTGCACGTTACAATAAACAATAGAATTCTGAACTTGCCTCATTCCATTAGAATCTACAGCCATTTTATTATAACTTATTGCTGGCTCTCTCTCAGAGTAAGATATTCCGATTCTCACCATCTTATTTCTGTCGTATTCTTGAGTTAAAGGATTCAATCTATAAAACTGTGCATCAAGACCAATAAGAGTCCCTTCAGATTGCCTCCATAAACTCTCTGTAAATCCATCCAGATTCTGATTAAAAATTGCTGTATTAGTTGAGATATCTCTCATAGCAGCCATATCCATTCTCTGATATACATCTGAGTAAAATCCAGTAGAGAAATTGATTGAACTTAACTTAAGTGGAGAAGGCACTGTTGACTGAGCCATTCCTGTGGAAAACACACTAACTAAAAGGGCGATTTTTATCAAATTTTTCATGGTATTGTTTGTTTTATGAGTTTCAAGTTACATATTAATTTTCGAACCAAACACATCTTGTTGAATTTTAACAATTTAAGACTATCTTAAAGTTGACTGTTTATTAACAAGAACCAGACCAAAATATTGCTTAACAATTTCATCAAACATAAAAAAGCCATACTTTTCTGAAAAGTATGGCCTAAATATATTTATAAAATATAAATTTAATTTATTGAATACCTCAACCCAATGTAGATGTTTCTTCCAAATATTGGCGCCCAAATTAATGAACTATCAAAATTATCGCCAAATGGATTTTCCGAATCTAATATTGGAATATCCTGCCTGAAGTTAAAAATATTTTCACCACCCACATAAGTAGAAAATTTATCGTTCCACTTTTTACTTATTTGTGCATTAGCCAAAAAGTAAGAAGGTGATTTTTCTGCCAATCTAAATCCATCAGGATTAGATGCTGTAGATGCTATTCTTTGCTCTCCAATCCAGTTTAAAGTAAAATCGAAGTTCCAGTTTTTCTCTGTTTCATATCCAACATTAATAAAAGCTCTGTGAGGTGCAGTTAACTGTTTTTGCAACAATACATCTCCAAAAGTAGTTTTGATATCGTAATAACGGTAAGCCACACGAACATCAAAGTTTTCAATAAATTCATAATCAACTTGAACCTGAAGACTATTAGAATAGGATTCTCCATTAAGGTTATAGAATGCTATTTCATCTGGGTTTTCCCAATCAACAACAATTTGGTTTTGAAATTGAGTTCGGTATAAATCTACAGATATCATTCCCTCTCTTTCTCCAAAATTAAAATCCTGAGTAAGGTTTATTCCAAAATTCCAAGCGACCTCAGCTTCCAAACCATAAGGCTTAGATGAGTTAGGATTGTTATTCAAAATAATAGTTCTAGAAGTTGCAAAAAGCCCTTGGTTTTCCGCAAATATATTAGCAGTTCTTTGTCCTCTCCCAGCAACTACTCTTACTATCGTTTTCTCAGTAAAGTCGTATTTCAAGTGCATTCTTGGAGTCACAAAAAAACCAAATACATTGCTGTAATCTGCTCTTAATCCTAGTACAGATTTAAATCTATCCCATCCAGAAAATGTATATTCACCATATACTCCTGAGGTTACCTCTAGCCTATCAAAATTTGTCGTGTCAATTGACTCTCTGTAATCATCATACAATATAGATGCTCCCATAAAATAAGAATGATCAGTTGTTCCAACTATATTTTGAAAAATAAAATTAGCATATCCCGAGGTTTGAGCTGCATTATATCTGGTTAAGCCAAATAAAGAGTTTTGATTATAATCCATTGCTGTTAACTGAATGGCTACACTTTTTCCTGGATCTTCCTTAAATACTTTACCAGCTTTTACCCAACCTCTTACTCGAGTAATATCAGAAACAGCTCCCCATGGATTTGTAATATTAATTGGTTGATTTTCTCTAAACCCAATTTGCCCTGCTGTATGTTTTAAACTTACTCCTTCTACCCCAATTTGTCCCATCCATCCTGTAGAGTCATTGTTGTATCTCCATCTGTTAATTCCAATAAAATCCTCTTTAAAAGGCATGTCCAAAAAGTTATCGTTATTCATATCATTCTGGCGAGTAATAGTACTTGCATGCAACATAAAACCTGTTGTCCATTTGTCATTTACTTTAAACTTAAAATTGGTATTAAACTCTTGCCTTCCTCCTTGGTTAGCATATAGGTTTACATTAAATTTTTCGGATTCTTCGGGCTTTTTCAACTCTACATTAATTTGCCCAGCAATACTTTCGTAACCACTCATTACCGAACCAACCCCTTTGGCAAGCTGGATACTTTCTATCCAGTCCCCTGGAACAAACTCCATACCATAAACAGAGGAAAAACCTCTGATATCTGGTAATAATTCTTTGGTAATTTGAATATTAGCTCCTGCCAATCCTAGCATTTGAATTTGCTTGGTTCCCGAAACAGCATCTGAATAAGATACATCAACCGCAGGGTTAGTCTCAAAACTTTCTGATAGATTGCAACAAGCAGCTTTGGCTAATTCCTTTCTATTTATATTCAAAGTTTTTATAGCAGCAATCTTCGATATTTCTATCGAATTTCTTCTCGCAACTACCACAAAATCTTTTAATTGAACGCTATTACTTAATATCACCTCCACTTCCAATTCATCTGTAATATTAAATGTATCGGGTAACATTCCTACAAAACTTACTATCAATGTTTTTTCTTCTGGGTGTTTTTCTATTGCAAAATTTCCTTTGCTATCAGTAACAACACCTTCTAATGTTTCCATCCAGTAAATATTTGCACTGAGCACAGGTTGTTTTTTTCCTTTTTCGTTTAATTCAAATACTTTTCCAGAGAACATAACATGATGTGGCTCTTGAGTTTCTTGCTTCTCATCTACTATTCCGTGATCTGCTCTTACTTCTTCGTCTCTGTATTTACAACATCCGTGAATATTATCATACACTTCGTCTTTAGCTTTTACTAGTTCGGTATCATGACCTACACCAGCAATAGCTTTATGCACTTCAATTAGTTCAACTTTGTCACTATCGTATTCCAAAGTAAAAACATGAGAATCCACATCCCATTCGCCAGAAATCACCCCTTTTATTTTAGCTGCTTTTTCTATTCGTTCTTCGCACATTCCACAAACTCCATCTACTTTAAAAGTGGTAGTTTTTATTGGTGACTCAATTCCATGATCAGCTCGTACTTCTTCGTCACGGTACTTACAGCATCCGTGAATATTATCATACACCTCATCTTCTGCTCTTACTAGCTCGGTATCGTGACCTACACCAGCAATTGCTTTATGTACTTTTATTATGTTGATTTTAGAACTGTCGTATTTCACAGTCATAATATGGGAATCTATATCCCATTCAGCTGATTTAACTCCTCTTAGGTTAGCAGCTTTCTCTATTCTTTCCTCACACATACCGCAAACTCCATCTACTTTAAAAGTAGTGGTAACAGTTTGTGCCGATAATTGATTTGCCATAAATAACAGCATAACCAATCCTATAAATTTGATTGTTTTCATTTTAATGATTGTTTTAAAGTTGATTAATTCTTCGAATTATTCCATAATTATCTTTTGAGATAACTATACTTTATCAATCATATTAAAAAGGTCTCGAGAGTTGCCAACCTCCTATTTATGGGGACTGATGGCTTTTGTTCTTGAGTGTAAAATAATTCATCTGAATTATCTATCGTTTTTGATTGTATGAAAAAACTAAGTAACACTAGTAGTGGAGCTGTAGTATTAATTTCTTCAGACGAAATATTGAATTCATTCTCGATAACAACTTCAGCTTCATCAGTATCGCAACAATTAGAATCATTGTGATTAGTTTCGCTTTCATTGCAAACCAACACATGTGTCGCTTCACAACATGAATCTACGCTTTTACTCTCCTCCTTTTCATGATCACATTCTAGCTCTTGACCAATTATACTCCAATCTACAATTTCACCCTCACAATAATGAAAATCAACAGACAACCCAGCAGATGCAAAAAGCATCCAGAAGGATAAAAACAAAGATATTGTTTTGAGTATGTAGTTGTTTCTAATCATTTAGTGATACAAAGTTAAACAAAATTTTGATTCGAATTACATGGCACAATTCTTGTTAAAATGTTGTTAAGATTTTTGACAAACATTAACTATTACAAAAACAGTTAACTGTCGTTTAAGGCAATAATAAAATAACTATGAAAGGAATCCTAGTACTATTTATTCTAAGCTTTTTGTCCGCTACTTATTTTTCTCAAGAGAAAATGAAAGTACAGGAGGTTGGGCTAAGCTTTTATAATTTTCAGAATTATGGCATGCATTACAAAATTGGTGATGGAACAAATATGTGGCGATTTAGAGTATTAACCGGAGGAATTTCATTTGAGGGAGATGATTTTATCAGTAGAGCTTTTGTAAGCACAGCAATTGGTAGAGAACGAAGAAAAGAAATTGCTCCAAATTTTAATTTTGTAAGTGGTATTGAACTAAATAGCTCCTATTATTTTGAAGTACCCGACCCATTAAGTTCTACCATATCTTCTTATTACCGAGTTTTTTCTTTGGGTGTAGCTGGTATTATTGGAGTTAGGTATGAAATTAACGACAAATTTTATGCAGGAGCTGAAATGTTACCCAATATAACTTACAACCGATACAATTACGGAACTATAACTGAAAATAATTTGGGACTAAACTTTAGTTCGACTGCGTTACTCTCATTAGGAATCAAATTTTAAATTAAAATTCAACAAACAAAACATTATGAAACTATTCACAATAACCTTATCTATTTTTTTAATCAGTTTTGCATCCTTTTCTCAAAATGAATCTAAAATTAAAGAGGTTGGATTAAACTTCTATAATTTTGATAATTACGGACTATTTTATAAAGTAGGTTCCGAAACTAAACTTTGGCGATTCAGGGTGTTAAGTGGTGGAATTGGAATTAACAATATTAATGGAAGCTTTCCACGAACAAACATCAGTGGTCAACTAAACCTTTCTATAGGAAGAGAAAGAAGGAGAGAATTTGCACCTGATTTAGATTTTGTAAGTGGTATCGAACTACTTACGAACTTTTCCTATTTTGAAAGTAATGGCTCTAATCCAAGTTCTAGCTTTCAATTTGGAGCAGGAATTGGTGGTGTTTTTGGTCTTAGATACCAAATTAATGAAACGTTTTTTGCAGGAGCTGAAATACTTCCGAACATAATGTATCAATCAAGAAATGGATCAAACATATCTGCATTTGATATTAATTTCCAGTTCAATACAAGAGCCCTATTGACTTTTGGAATACAGTTTTAATTACTATAAACCAACCAATCCTTCGATAGTTGCTTTTGGATCATTGGCCCCAAACACATAACTACCTGCTACCAATACATCTGCTCCAGCTTCTAGTAATTTAGGAGCTGTTTCTGCATTTACTCCTCCGTCAATTTCAATTAATGCTTTAGAGTTTTTCTCAACTATTAATTTCTTAAGTTTTTTCACTTTGTTGTAAGTGTTCTCAATAAATTTTTGTCCTCCAAAACCAGGGTTTACCGACATCAAACAAACTAAATCAATATCTTGAATAATATCTTCTAACAAAGTAATACTCGTGTGAGGATTAAGTGCAACACCTGCTTTCATTCCTTCAGCATGAATTGCTTGTATGGTTCTGTGTAAATGATCGCAAGCTTCAATATGAACTGTTAATATTTCTGTTCCGTGTTCAGCAAATTTCTTAATAAACTGATCGGGATTTACAATCATCAAATGTACATCTAATGGTTTAGTTGAATGCTTCTGAATTTGCTTAAGAACCGGGAATCCAAAAGAAATATTAGGCACAAACACACCATCCATAATATCGATATGAAACCATTGCGCTTGACTTTGGTTAACCATTTCTACTTCGGATTGTAAATTACCGAAATCTGATGCTAAAATTGATGGGGCTATAATGTGCGACATATTAACTGCTTTTGTTAAGATTAGAATTACCTTTGTGTTACAATTACAAAAGTAATTAAAATCCAAGGACTACATCATGCAAAAAGAAATAGAAATTAACCTTCCTCCACACAAGAATGATATAGAGAATATTACGCGTATTTCTGCTTCGGTTCTTAAAATAGATCCTGAAAGAATTAATGCGATTCAAATAGTTAAACGTTCTATTGATGCTAGGAAAACTAAGCCGTTTTATAAATTAAGGCTAGCTATTTTTATTGATGAAGATGCTCCTGAAAATGATTTTTCTCCTAAGTTTCAGGATGTTTCAGATGCCAAACAAGTACTTATAATTGGTGCAGGACCAGCAGGACTTTTTGCAGGAATAAAAGCTTTGGAGCTTGGTTTGAAACCAATTATAGTTGACAGAGGGAAAGAGGTTAAAAGCAGAAGAAGAGATTTGGCTGCTATTAACAAAGAACATATTGTAAACCCAGAATCGAACTATTGTTTTGGTGAAGGTGGAGCAGGAACCTACTCGGATGGAAAGCTTTACACTCGTTCTAAAAAAAGAGGAGATGTACGAAATGTACTAGAAACGTTAGTAGCTTTTGGTGCTGATAGCGATATTTTAGCAGATGCTCATCCGCATATTGGAACAAATAAGCTTCCGCAAATAATTGTTGCAATGCGAGAGGCAATTATTAATAATGGTGGAGAAGTTCATTTTGATTCCAAAATGACCGATTTGTTAGTAGAAGACAATGAAGTACAAGGAATTGTAATTAACGAAACTAAAACTCTTAAATCTAACTTAGTAATCCTTGCAACTGGTCATTCAGCAAGAGACATTTATTACTTATTAGACAAGAAAAAGATTGCAATCGAATTCAAGCCATTTGCAATGGGAGTTCGTGTGGAACATCCTCAGCAATTTATTGATAGCATACAATATAAAACTGCTGATAGAGGGGAGTTTTTACCACCATCATCTTATCAGTTGGTATGCAATACTAAGGAAAGAGGAGTATTTTCTTTCTGTATGTGTCCTGGTGGAATTATAGCACCTTGTGCAACTGCACCTGGAGAAGTTGTAACAAATGGATGGTCGCCAAGTAAGCGAAATAATCCTTATGCCAACTCTGGAATTGTAACCGAAGTAAAAGAAAGTGATGTAAGCGATTACTCGCATGCTGGAGCATTGAAAGGATTAAAATTTCAGGAAAAAGTAGAGAAAAAATGTTGGGAAGCTGGAGGTAAAACACAAGCCATTCCTGCACAAAGATTGGTTGATTTTATGCAAGACAGAAAATCAGCTGATTTACCTGCTTCTAGTTACATACCAGGAATAAAATCAGTAGAATTAAAAGAAGTACTTCCAGATTTTATTATCAGAAACTTGAGAAAAGCTTTTCTTGAATTCGAAAAAAGAATGACTGGTTACTTAACCAATGATGCTGTTCTTCATGCACCAGAATCCAGAACATCTTCGCCAGTTCGTATCCCAAGAGACAAAGAAACATTTGAGCACATAGAAGTAAAAGGTTTATACCCATGTGCCGAAGGTGCTGGTTATGCTGGAGGAATTGTTTCTGCAGCTATTGATGGACAGAAATGTATTGAGAAAATAATGGAGTTTAAACAAGACTAGTAATTTTATAAAATAAGCTGAAAATAAAAAAGGCTTCAACCAATGGTTGAAGCCTTTTTTTTGATTAGTTTTTATCGTTATCTAATCACTTACCACAATCCTTCCAGATTTAAATTCATTATCAGAAATTATTCTGTAAAAGTAAGTTCCATTATTTAAATGAGATAAATCTATCAAGGTAGAACCATTTAAACTTATTTTAGAACTATAAACTACTGAACCTGTTAGGCTAGTAATTTCAATTTTTCCCATTTCAGATGATGCATTTGGTGTGGAAACTTCAAATGATACATAATCTCTTGTTGGATTTGGAGACAATGTAACTTTCATTTCATTCTCAAAAACAACACTACCCTCGTTTTTCTTTGTAGATATCCTAAATCTTGTTCCGCTTTTACTATCAATTATTGTTGAACTACAAGAACATGCTGTTGTGCTCCATGCAGATTTGGTTCCATCAGGACATATTGATCTTACTTTCCATGAAAAGCATCCGCTAGTAAAGTGAGTTGAATTACCTGTGTAAACATTAGTAACTATACCAGGCCCTCCTTTTCTACAACATTGTGGATCGTTATAATAGATAGAAACCTCATATGTAGAACCCAAAATTTGATTCCATGATAAACTACTTCCATTATTTAATTTCGTACAAGTCAAATTAGTTGGAACAACTGGAAAACAAAAAGTTTTAATACAACAACATTGCTTTGCTGACCAACTTGATTTAGCTCCATTAGAACATACAGATCTTACTCTCCAAGAAAGACATCCCGTTTTTGAACTTATAGGAACAGTGAATGAACCTCCTGAAACATTATAAATAACTGGAAGACTTCCAGTACCTCCTTTTACACAGAATGGATCATCATAAATAATTTCTACTTGATAAGTAAAGCCTATTGAAGTTAACCAAGTAAGCTTCTGAATTCCTCCTCTAGTATCACAACTTAAATTTGTTGGAACGATTGGAATACAAAGTGGAGAAATACGACAATTAACAATGTAAAATGCGGTATCTGTGCATCCTGCCGTACTATCATAAATAGCCACCCAAACTTGTTGCGCTCCTCTTGGTATTGATATTTGATTAGCATGTGAACCCGTGCTCCAAGTAAAATAATATCCAGAATATCCTAAAGCACCTCCTCCATTTAATCTTACAAAAAGTGGATAGTTCAATAAATTAGTATCACAAGGATCTGTAGCACAAATTGAATCGATATTTAAATCTAAATCAAAGTCATCACAACAAAAACCACTATTCCCAGGATTTTCACAACATGATAGCAAGAACGTATCTGACCAAACACATGTGCCAGGGCCAAATACAGTTACAATTGTTAAACTATCTGTATGAATACTGTCAATAGCATTGTATGGAGGACCATGATGACTCCAAACAATAGGATTGGTATAGGTATTAACTAAATCACCATTTTCATCATAAATAAAAATTGGAAATGGTACCTCTGGAAATTCACAATACATACAACAAGAATCAACTGTTAAACTCTTGATTGGATATCTTTTTCTTACGGCTCTGTTGTAAGCAGTAATTTTTGCTTGTACCAAAGGGTTGATAGTCGGTATTCGAGATGAACCACCTGATTTTGATCCTATTCCTCCTTCTACATCACAACAGGTATAGATGAAGAATTCCGGACAATCTTCACAAGAATCTACTACTATAATCATTGTATCTGCTAAATAACAGTCTTCAGATCTTGAAAAAGAATACTCAAACATATAAGTTCCAACTTGAGTAAATCCTGTTGCGTTCAATATTTGATCGTGTACAGAACCTAAAAATTGTACTGGAGGATGTGTATCAATTTGATTCCAAGTAGCCTCTACCCATAGCTGAGGATTTCCAAGTAAATCTATGGCAGTACTCCCTACAAGAGGAATTGTATCATTATCACACACTCTAGTAGTATCATCAGAACCTGCACTTGGCTTTTGTAATGTTCTTACATTTACAGTCCAAATTAAAGTATCATTACAATAATCACTTCCGATTTTTCTAGAATAAGTTGCTCTAAAAACATAGGTTCCTTCACAAGAAAAATCTAAACTTTGATAAGATTGATAAGTATTACCATTTATTATAGACAAACAGCTAGCTGGCACTTGTAAAGCTTCTAAATCAAATATGTTTATGCCAGATCCAGAAACCGAGATATAATTACGTGGTTTGTAAGTTGTTCCTGGAACTTGACAAAAAATATTTAAAGTGTCTGCTTCTAAATCAAATGACCTTGCTTTCCTAAGTGTGATTTCCCTTGAAGCCTCGCAAATTACAGATCCAGAACCAGAAAATTTACAAGTATCAGCAGCAGCTTTAATAGAAAAATAATATTGTGAACGGGTCTGATCATAAATTAAAGCATAGCCTTGACCAATAGTAGTTTGAACTATATTAACTGGAGGAGTTCCAAACCCACCTGACAAGGTCCAATTACCATAAGTATAAGTTGGATCAACAATAGAAGTTAAAAACAAAGTATCTGGGAAGCTATCACAAACATAAATTTCAATGTTATTACCTATCCCATTAGCAGATGATAGGCAAACATTATAGGTTACAGTGTCTGATCCTCCTGAGCACACTCCGTTAGAAGTTACATTATAGATAATTTGATATGAACCACTAACAGTAAAATTAACGTCAATAAAGAGACCGAAATTTGTAAAATTGGGAACTGATTCTCCACTAGGAGGAATAATTTGCCAACTAGTGGTTGATGAGGTGGAACAACCTGCATATGAACCCGTAACCCTGATTGTATCACCACAAATTGATTGATCCCCATTTTCAATTTGTACATTTTGTTCAACTCTTTCATAAATAACAGTTATAGTATCTATAGAAACACAGCCTTCATTGGAAATTGTATAAAAATAAGTTACCTGATTACAAAAAACCGATGGACTCATTCTCGCATTTAATGTATCGCCTAATTGCGACCATGAATGGTTAAATGGTTCTGATGCTACCGACCAAACACCTGTTTCTCCAATTCCTGGAGAATTTCCAATCAATTGGATATCAGTGCATGCAGTAATAGTGTCTGTTAAAACAGGACCAGAGGCATCAGATATTTCTGCTGGAGTAACAGGGGGTAAAATAGTTATTTGAACTGTGAAAGTTTTCAATGTACCATCATCTATACAAGTTCCTGAAATTTTAAATACATAAGTCCCAAGTTTTAATGGAGTCCCGACAAAACTTGTTGTTAAACTATTTGCATTAGTAATACTAACAGAACCAGGTCCAGAAAGTAAGGTCCAATTAATTGTAGATAAATCAATACCAGATTGAGAGCCATATAAACCTATTGTATCGCTATCAAAGCAATAAGATACACTTCCGCCTGCATTAATATTACAAGTTGACAAAACAGCACTCTCGGTTTCATTTTCAATTAATGATTTTGAATTATATACTTTTTCTTCAAATAAATTTTGGGAATAACCTATTGAAATGACAAATAGCAAGCAAAATAATGTGCCTAAGAAATAGTTGAACTTTTTCATGTTTAATAGTTTTTTATAGAATTAATATTCTAGTTAATTAGAAAACAATGATAACAAATCGTAACTCATATTGAGAATTGAGTTCGCGAATGGGGTATTTGAGTTTATGAATGGTAAAAAATTTAGTTTTATCGTGACTTATTATCACATCTCTATGTATTAAGACACTTGTTAAAAAAAAATTAGTTGTAATTAACTCTTATTAAGTAAATTAAAAAATCACAAAGATGATCTTTGTGTAAAGTCATTTACTCTTTCATCCAAAGTGCCAGATGCTATTTTATAGGGAAAGTTATATTTCTGTAACTCACTTTCATATAACTTAAATAGCTCTTCTCTATCATTAGGATTTTCTCTTAGTTCGTCATATTCCCATGGGAAATCTGGTTTACAGAGTATATAAAATGAATTGGAATTAGAGTATAACCTATCTAAAATCCATTCGTCACAAGTTCCGTATTTAAATTCACTCCAAATTTTAATGGTAAGTAAATCGGTATCAAAACATATGTTTTTATCCGCATTCTGTTTCGCTTCTTCTTGAAGCGCATATTGCTTTTTGGCAATAATCAATAAATCTTCTTGAGTGTATTCTCGGTTAAGTTTACTAATATATTCACGTGCATATTCAGCAACATACCTCCCATTGGTAATTTTTGACATTTCCAATGCTAGTGTAGATTTTCCTGAAGATTCTGGGCCAGTAAATACGTAATTCATAATTCTAAATTAAGACAATAAAAAGCAATAAAAAAGCCACCCACGAAAAATCGGGATGGCTTTTTTAAATTATTATTGTAGGAGTCTATGAATCCTCGTCTCTAAATTTTTTGTCAATATAAGCAGCTTTTAACTTTTGTGTTCTGTTTGCAACAGTTGGTTTTATGTACTGCTTTTTCTCTCTAAGTTTTCTTACAACCTGAGTGCTTCGGAATTTATTTTTGTAACGTTTTAGCGCTCTCTCAATGTTTTCCCCTTCTTTTACTTGTATTTTTAACATATCGTTTCTATCAAATTTGGATGCAAATGTAAAAAATAGATTTTTTATTCGCAACAATTAGTTGCAATCTATTTTGTAATGTTTCTTGAGATAACTAATTGTTGTATTTGAGTAGTACCCTCGCCTATTGTACAAAGCTTTACATCTCTGTAAAATTTCTCTACAGGAAACTCTTTTACGTAGCCATAACCTCCATAAATCTGAACAGCATCATTACATACTTCACATGCAATTTCAGATGCATACATCTTAGCCATTGCAGACTCAGTCACCAATTTCTCACCTCTGTTCTTTAAATCGGCTGCTTGAGCTAATAATAAATCAGCTGCTTCAATCTTAGTAGCCATATCTGCTAACTTAAAGGCTATTGCTTGATGTTCGCAAATTGGCTTTCCAAACTGTTCTCTTTCCTTAGAATAGTTTAAAGCTGCTTCATAAGCACCTTTTGCAATTCCTAAAGCTAGTGCTCCAATAGAAATTCTTCCTCCATCCAAAACTTTCATAGCTTGGATAAATCCACTTCCTTCTTTCCCAATCATCTGATCTTTGTGAACTCTACAATTGTTGAATATCAACTCAGTAGTTTCCGAAGCTCTCATTCCTAATTTATCTTCTTTCTTACCTGCAGCAAATCCTTCTGTTCCTTTTTCGATTATAAAAGCACTCATTCCATGAGAATCTCCTTTCTCACCAGTTCTTACTATTACTACAGCAACATCTCCAGATTTACCATGAGTAATAAAGTTTTTAGACCCGTTTATAATCCAATGATCACCATCTTTTACTGCAGTAGTATTCATTCCTCCTGCATCCGATCCTGTTCCAGTTTCAGTTAATCCCCATGCACCAATCCACTCTGCAGTGGCTAATTTTGGTAAATATTTTTTCTTTTGTTCTTCGTTAGCATTGTAATAAATATGACCAGTACACAAGGAATTGTGGGCAGCTACAGACAATCCTATTGATCCACAAACCTTGGATATCTCTACAATAGCAGTGATATAATCGTGATAATTCATTCCCGAACCTCCATATTCCTGAGGAATAAAAATTCCCATCAATCCTAGTTCTCCTAGTTTTTTAAACAATGGAACCGGAAATTCTTGAGATTCATCCCACTTCATTACGTTTGGTCTGATTTCTCTTTCGGCAAAATCTCTTGCCATATCCCTAACCATTTTTTGATTTTCTGATGTATTAAAATCCATTTATTATACTATTAATAGGTTGCTAAATTAATTATGTTCTTGCTATACTCTTCTAATCTCTGTGTTCCATTCAAAAATCCTAACTCAATTATAAAACCAAATCCTGCAACTTTGCCTCCTTGCTGCTTAATTAGTTCAGCTGCTGCTATAGCAGTTCCTCCAGTAGCCAACAAATCATCATGAACAAACACGTTCCAGTTTGATTGTATAGAATCTACATGCATTTCTACAGTAGCACTTCCATATTCTAAATCATACGAGTATTGTATGGTATCAAAAGGTAGTTTCCCAACTTTTCTTACCAATACAAAAGGAATATTCATTTCTAATGCCAAGGGCATTCCATAAATAAATCCTCTGCTTTCAACTCCTACAATGGCATCAATATTTTTATCAACTAATTGTGTAGCAAATTCCTTAATTATCTCTTTGGATAAAGTAGGGTTTTCTACAATTGGAGAAATGTCTTTAAAGTTAATTCCTTCCTTGGGGAAGTCTGGAACATTACGGACTGTACTCTTTATTTTATCTGATAAATTCAATGTAGTTTATTATAGAGTTAAATAGAGTGCAATTTTACGATATTGTTTAAGGTTAATCAAGTTATTTTGATGAATTTGTTCCAGGTCGGTAAAGTCTCCATGCATGTCTCGATAATTCACTATTTTTTTCACGTCACTAAAACTCAAATAAGGATGAGCTACCAACTCTTTGAAAGTCGCTTTATTTATATTTATTAAATTAACGCTTTGTGTATTAACCTCAACATTAGTTATACTTTTCAAATCAAATTCTTCCAGTCCATACACTTCATTAAGTTGAGAAATATTTGTGTACCCTCCAATTTTCTCTCTGTAAGATATCACCATCCCTGCTTGTTTAGCGGTAATATTTAAACCTTTTTTAATCTCATAAAAATTTGCTGAGTTTAACTCTACTATTTCAAAAACTTCCTTGGCTTCTGTAATCTCTTCTTTATCTGAAAATTGAATGTAAGGCTGTAAGCTTTTATATAGTTTATCACTAACTCCATATACTTTCTTCAAATCTTCTTTGGTTTTGAACTTCCCACCTTTTTCTCTAAAATTAATTAATGTCTTAGCTTGCTTGGAGCTAAAACCAAGACTCATCAATTCACTTTGTGTAGCTGTATTAGGATCGAAATTAAATAGTGAAATTGATTTTTTTGCCACCTCTTTTTGTTTGGAGGCAACTGAATGTCTCTCTCCAAAACTAATAAATGGTATTAATTGGGTGGCTAAACTATCAGGTATCGAAAATATCTTTCTTATTTCTTCGCTCTTTTTAAAATTTCCTACTTTATCTCTGTAATTTTTAATGTTATAGGCTTGTTTTTTACTCAAGCCTAATAATAACATACTATCTAAGGATATTGAATTTGGATTGAATTCAAAAAGAGAATTAGCCTTGTCATGTTTTATTTCAGAATTCATTGCTTCAATTTGAGCTCTTACCTCGGTAAAGTCTTGAATTTCGGGTTTAAAAATATGAGGAATTATTCTGTAAGCAATAATCATCAACAGAATAATTATTACCAAAGTCAGGATTCCTTTTTTCTCTTTGGAAGAAAAAACAAAATAATCATCAAAAAATTTCATGCTTTAAGTTAGTAAAAACTATACTTAATGACAAAAACTAAGTTTTACTTAGCCTCAATAAACGAATGTTTTTCTTTCATCACCTTAGCGAATCCGTAGTAAAGAAAGCTAACTCCAATTATCATTAAGACATGTGAAAAATCATTTTTGGTAAAATAAGGATGAAGATTTATTTTTAACAAAAAAATGAATGCTGAAGGGAAAATAGCTACAATTCCGAAAAAGATAAAGTTGAAAGCTGGGGTGATTTTTTGACGGTATTTGTAACTAAAAATGCCTACTCCAACTAATAATCCCAGAATTGTATTAATTGCTAGTGGCAAAAATAACAACTGAGGCTTGGAGTGAACGTCAACCAGTTTCCAAACAGTGAAAAAAGCTATATAAATCAGCACTAATTTTATTAGATAAAACTTATTAGCCTTTGCTATTACTTTCTTGTTCCAATGAGCGCTAATCATTGCTCTTTCTATCCAATAAATAGAAATAGGTATAAAAAACCAACCAGGTAGTTTCCCATAAAAATGAAAGTAATTGTAGAATAAATGACCAAAGGCACTAAGAAAAATAGATAAACCAAAAAACAAAAAAAACTTTTGCCATGCGCTTACAAACTCACCTTTAAAATTTAATTGAAAAGCTCGATAGGCAAATATCAAACTCATTACTCCCAAAATTAAGTCGTACACAAAATCTGTTGGATCTGCTAGATCCATCCCAAAAAGCGTGAAATTAATTGGGTCAAAATCTTTTCCAATCATTACTTAATCTTTAGGCTTTAGACGATTTAATTTTCTCCATATATTTCTTTAATTCTTCTTTCACTTTAGGAGCTAAAAAGAATAATCCTATCATGTTTGGAACCAGCATTGCAAATATCATTGCATCAGAAAAATCAATTACTGAACCTAAGCTTATTGCTCCTCCAATGATTACAAACAAGCAGAAAATAACTTTATAAGCATTTCCTACCATTTTACTTTTTCCAAAAAGAAAAGTCCATGCTTGGAAACCGTAATAAGACCATGAAATCATAGATGAAAACGCAAATAATACTACTGCAATTGTTAATACCCAAGGAAACCAAGAAATAGACATTTCAAAAGCTTTAGAAGTAGCCTCCACACCTTTTGTCACTTTCACTCCGTATTCCATTACTTCTCCATCCATGTTAGATACAATTAACATTAATGCTGTCATTGTACACACAATTACTGTATCAATAAATGGCTCAAGTAAAGCTACTAATCCTTCACTTGCAGGGTGCTTAGTTTTTACCGCAGAGTGTGCAATGGATGCAGAACCAATTCCTGCTTCATTAGAAAATGCTGCTCTTTGAAATCCTTGAATTAATATTCCTACAAAACCTCCAGAAATACCTGCAAATGTAAATGCTCCAGTGAAAATTTGACCAAAAGCACTTGGTACTAAATCTATTTTCATAACAAGAACTGCAATAACAGCTATTACGTAAACAGCTACCATAAAAGGAACTATTTTTTCAGTTACAGTTGCAATTTTTTTAATTCCACCAATAATAACTATCCCAACCAAAACTGCCATTATTAAGCCAAATAACGCTCCATATCCAGCTAAGAAACTAGACTCTCCTCCTGTAACAGATTGAACCATCTCGAAGGCTTGATTTACCTGGAACATATTTCCACCTCCAAAAGAACCTCCAATACACATGATTGCAAATATTACTGCTAGTATTTTACCAAAGTTCCCTTTAATTCCTTTCTTTAAATAATACATTGGACCTCCGTAAACTGTTCCATCTTCACCAATTTCTCTGTATTTTACACCAAGAGTACACTCTACAAATTTTGATGACATTCCTAAAAATCCAGCTACAATCATCCAAAAAGTTGCTCCAGGTCCACCTAATGAAAGTGCTACTGCAACTCCAGCAATATTCCCTAATCCAACTGTTGCAGACAAAGCTGCAGTTAAAGCTTGAAAGTGAGAAACCTCTCCCTCATGTTCACCTTCAACCCTAATAGTTTCTGGATTATCTCCAATTTCATCTTTTTTAGAATTTGGAAAAATATCAGAAGATTCTACATGACCTCCATCTTCTAAGTCATCATATTTACCTCTTACAATACCTATAGAGGTGAAAAAACCTCTGAAATTGATAAACTTAAAATACAAAGTGAAATAAAGAGCTCCTAAAATAAGTACGATAAGTACCCAAGGAATTTGAACTGTATCGGAAAAAGGAATCGCATAAAAAATGGTTTGTACAAACCAACCTGTAGCATTTCCAAAAGCTTTATCAATTTTTTCATCCAACCCTAGCTCCTTAGCAGTTTCTGCTGCAGCTGCAACTGTAATAGAAATTTCATTAACTACTTCTTGAGTGTTTTCGACCAATGCTGGCTGATCTTGAGCAAGAAAAATTAAAGGGAATACGACAAACAGAATCGATAAAAATTTATTTAACATGAAATGTTTTTTAGATGAATTCAAATATAGGAAAATAGGCAAGGCTACCCAAATATTTTATTTTTGATTATCAAGAAATTCCAGTGACTCTTCTAGTGTCATTGGATTGTAATCTAATTCTCGTTTCGCTTTATCAATAATAAATCCAGTTCGTGGAGGGCGAGCAGCAGTTTGGTTTAGTGTTGCAGTTTTTATTGGGGTTACACACTCAGTTGATAAATTATAATGCTTACCAATTCGCTCAACAATTTCTAGTATACTCATTGTTTCTGGTCCAGAAAGGTGATAAATCCCTTTAGCCTCTTTATTCGCTATCGCGATACACCCTTTAGCTAAATCTTCTGCAAGTGTTGGAGCTCTGTACTGATCATCCACCACATTTATTGGCGATTGTTTTTCCAGTGCGCCTTTTGCCCAAAAAATTAAATTACCTCTACTCAATTTATCACCAGTTCCAAATACAATGATAGTTCTTGCAACAGCAGTTTTTTCGTATCCACTTTGTTCAATTAACTCTTCTGAAGCTAATTTAGATTTAGCATAATAACTTAATGGATTCGGTTTATCAGTTTCAATGTAAGGTCCATTTTCTCCATCAAAGACAAAATCAGTTGATAAATGAATTAAATGAGAATCGTTATTTATGCAAGACTTTAAAAGATAATCTACAGCATTTACATTAATATCCCAACATTCTTCTTGATGATCTTCACAAGCATCCACATTAGTCATTGCTGCAGTGTTAATAACAACATTAGGCTTGTGTTTGGTAAGTATTTCTTTCACTTCTTTTGCAGAAGTAATATCTAATGATTCGTAGTTAAAATCTTGAACCAACCTTCTATTTTCTCCTTTAGAAGTTGCAATTAGATAAATATCTTCTCTTTCTTTTAATTGATTGACTATTTTCTGTCCCAACAAACCGTTAGAACCTGTAACTAAAATGGTTTTTTTATCCATGAGTAATACCAAATATTTTATTAATTTCTGCAATTTGTCCAGGCTTACCAAGCACGAATAATTTAGATCCCGGAACCAATAAAACGTCTGGTTTTGGATTAACTATAAAATCTCCTTCAGGAGTTTTATATCCAACAATATTACATCCAGTATTAAAATCTTGAGCAATACTCGAAATTGTTTTGTTTTTGTATTCAGATGGAATGTTGTCAAAAGCAATTTCCTCCAAATTTACTTTGGATTGCCCTTGAATTGTTATATGATCTAAAAACTCTATCACGTCTGGCGTAATTACTAATGAGGCCATGTGAGCTCCACCCAGTGAATCGGGCATAATTACATTACTTGCCCCTGCAATTTTAAGTTTCTTTACTGATGAACCTTGTGATGCACGACTTATTATTTTAAGATTAGGATTTAATTCCCTTGCCGATAACACCACAAATAAATTATCCGCATCTGAGGGTAAAGTAGTAATTAGTGAATGGGCATTTTCTATTTGTGCTTTCAACAGTACTTCATCCGAAGTAGCATTCCCTTCCAAAAAAAGATGCTCTTTGTTAGCTCTAAAAACATCTAACAAATCTGGACTTTGCTCAATAATAACATACTCCTTATTGTGAGCTTTTAATTCACTTACGGCTTGGGTTCCTACCCTACCATATCCACAAACAATTACATGTTTATCTAGTTTTTCTACTTCTTTATTCATTTGAAAATCTTTAAAATAAATTCGATATTCCCCTTCTAGTAAATATTTTGAGATGGATGACAAAGCATAGGCAAAAGTACCAAAGCTCATAATTATGAGAACAATTGTAAATAATTTACCATAAGATGAAAGCGTTCCAACCTCATTAAAACCTACCGTAGAAACGGTAATAATAGTCATATAAAAAGCATCAAAAAGATCCATTCCCTCAATAATCATATACCCCAAAACTCCAGTCAAAACAATGACTACGAGTAAAAATATGGCAATGTATATTTTGCTAAATAAGCGGTAATTGAGTAACAAATTCTTCTTTTTTTATATCGTAGTAAAGATAGCAATTATAATATCATTCCATAATGAGAAATAGATTTTTGGCACGAAAATTGAAAATACATAACCAATATTAACCTCCTCTTTATGAGGAACAAAATCTATAGCCATGAAAGCGAAAATTTTACTTACAGCCCTAATTACTTTTCTGTTGGTAAACGGAAAAGCTTTTAGCAACTCAAGCACATTATTTATTGATGTGATGGAACACCCTACTAAAACTTACATTATTGAGTTTGATGATGGAAATGTTTACGAGACCCAAAATGATATCAGAATTGATAATTTAAGATTTGGACAAAATGGTATTAGAATTTACAAACGAAGTTTCCAGGGAACGAGAAGAAACCCTCGTAATTTCCAAGACAGGTTAATTTACCAAGGAAACATTAACGTACCAAGGAATTCAATTATCAAAAGTGAATTGGCTCAGAGAAATTTATTTATCCATAGTATAAGACCAAAAAGAGCTAACCAACCCAATGCAGGAAGAGGTTTTGGAATGAACCAAAGAGCTTTTGAGCAATTAAGACTATCTGTTGAAAACGAAAGCTTTGACAGAGATAGATTAGAAATATTGACTTTTGCTGCTCGAACAGGAAGCTTTAACTCTAGGCAAGTTGCAGAATTAGTAAGCCTGATGAGTTTTGATTCTTATAAATTAAAATTTGCTCAAGAAGCTTACAGAAATACAGTAGATAAACAAAACTACTTTTTAGTAAGGGATCAAATTACTTTTACTAGTAACCGAAGAAAATTAATGGATTTTGTGTCTGCTCAAGGTCCAGTTAACCCTCCTAGAAGAGGAAATGGAGGAAGACGCTAGTCACTTATAATCAAGACTAAAAAAGCCTGAAAGAAAATTCTTTCAGGCTTTTTTTTATGGGTTTATTCTTAATAAATAGGCTTCGAGCACATCTTTAATTGAAGGGAAAGTATTTTTAAATACCTTGTCAAACTTATCTGGATGGATCCATCTTACTTTTGTAATTCCCTCTTCTTCCTGAGGAACAAGCTCTTCGTCTTTGTCGTAATCCATTATGAACCAGTATGTTTTTTTGATACAATCCTTTCCTTTATTTCTAAATTTATGAAAAGTAGTAATTAGATCTTCTCTGATTTTAGGCTCAGTTATTCCACACTCTTCTTCAACTTCACGAATAGCACCTTGCTTAATCTTTTCTCTTTTCTCTAATTTTCCTTTCGGGATATCCCATTTTCCTTTTCTAAAAATAAATAATACCTCCTCTTTTTCATTTACAACTAATCCACCTCCTGCTTCTACAATCCTAAATCGTTTTTCAAGAA
Organism: uncultured Flavobacteriales bacterium; assembly: GCA_938009745.1. Lineage (GTDB taxonomy): Bacteria > Bacteroidota > Bacteroidia > Flavobacteriales_D > CAJJDF01 > CAJJDF01. The sequence goes on along the minus strand of CALLII010000054.1, from coordinate 10,119 downwards.
GTTTATCTAACACTTTTAATGTAGGAAAATTGACAATAATAGCCTTATCGCTTTCGTTAGAATTAAGAACGAAATCGAACTCTTGAAGAGTGTAACATGTTGTGAAAGAGTATTTTTTATCAAAAAATGACTTTTTTAGACCGAAACCTAAGAAAAATACCCGTTCATTTATAAAAACTTTATACATTTGCGACCTATTATGATTTTAGACAAAAATACAGCAGCAAAGGTAGCAGAATATTTATTACAAATAAAAGCTATTAAACTTAATGTAGAAGAACCATTCACATGGGCTTCTGGAATTAAATCGCCTATTTATTGCGATAACCGAACTATTCTTTCTTATCCGGTAGTTAGAACCTATATTAGACAGCAATTAGCTGAACTAACTGTAGAAGCTTACGGAAAACCTGATATTATTGCAGGTGTTGCCACTGGCGGTATTGCACACGGAGCTTTAGTTGCTCAAGAATTAGATATGCCATTTGCATACATTCGTTCAGAAGCAAAAGGTCATGGATTACAAAACATGATAGAAGGGGTGATGGAAAAAGGAAGAACTGTTGTATTGATAGAAGATTTAATATCAACTGGAGGAAGTTCTATAAAAGCTGTAAACGCAGTAAAAGAAAACGGAAACCAGGTTAAAGGTGTTATTTCAATAATGGATTATGGTTTCAAAAAAGCCGAAGACAATTTTAAAGATGTTTGCTCTTATTACTCTCTTTGTGATTTTGATGTGTTAATTGACACTGCTTTAGACAAGCAATTCATCACTAAAGAAAATTATGATGAGTTGGTCAAATGGAAACAATCTGTTTAGGTATTAACAATATTCTGAAAACAGTTAAAAACATCTTTTTGGATTAAACCTCCACCTTAGATTAAATACTTATTTTTGAAGCGTCCTCCAAAAGGGACGCTTTTTTATTACACCTACTTTTTATAATTATGGAATCTACTTTAACTGCAACTGATTACAATTTCCCAGGTCAAACTGCCATTTACAAAGGAAAAGTAAGAGATGTGTATAACATCAATAACGAAAAAATTGTGTTAATCGCTTCGGATAGAATTTCGGCTTTTGATGCTGTGTTACCAAAAGGAATTCCATTTAAAGGGCAAATATTAACTGCAATTGCAGCTAAATTTTTAAACGAAACCAAAGACATTGTACCAAATTGGCTTGAGGCGACTCCAGACCCAAATGTAGCAGTTGGTAAATTTTGTAACCCATTTATGGTAGAAATGGTAATAAGAGGCTACTTGGCTGGCCATGCTTGGAGAGAATACAAAGCCGGAAAAAGAATAATTTGTGGAGTTGCCATGCCTGATGGGATGAAACAAAACGACAAATTTCCTGAACCGATTATAACTCCTGCAACCAAAGCAGAAGATGGAGACCATGACGAAGACATTTCTAGAGAGAACATCATAGCTCAAGGAATTGTGAGTAAAGAAGATTACGAGCAATTAGAAAGCTATACCAGAGCATTATTTCAAAGAGGAACTGAAATTGCTGCAAAGCAGGATTTAATATTAGTGGATACTAAATATGAATTTGGAAAAGCGGATGGAACAATTTACCTAATTGATGAAATTCACACTCCAGATTCTTCGCGTTTCTTTTATGCAGATGGTTACCAAGAAAGACAAGACAGAGACGAACAACAAAAGCAATTATCTAAAGAATTTGTTCGTGAATGGTTAATAGAAAATGGATTCCAAGGATTAGAAGGACAAACTATTCCTCACATACCAGATTCATTTGTAAATACCGTAACAGAAAGATACACGGAATTGTACGAGAAAATTACTGGAGAGACTTTTGTGAAAGCTGATAATTCTGATTTAGTGAACAGGATTGAGAAGAATGTGACGGAGTATTTAAGTTAATACCAATAATCTAAACCGGTAACATTTGTTACATCAAATTTTAGAATAAGGTATTATCTTTAACAAAAAAAGATCTAATGAATTTTAAAAAATTAAAGTTAACTAGCATCTCGTTATTTATATTTGGCTCATTATCCTTTGGTCAAAACTCACCATTTAGCATTGCTATAGAACCTATTAATGTTCCCAGCTTGGGAGGATTACAATCTTTTTCTTTTGGTCAACATAACGGAAAATGGTTAATACTTGGAGGAAGATTAGACGGATTACACCAAAGGCAACCCTTTGCCGCTTTTGATGTTGCTGGACATAATACTCAATTAATTGTAGTGGACCCAGTCACTAAACAAAGATGGACAGCTTCTATTTCTTCTTTACCAACAGCTATTCAAGAACAAATTAAATCAACAAATGCACAGTTTTTTCAAGAAGAAAACTATTTATATATACTTGGAGGATACGGATATAGCGGAACTCTAAATGACCACACTACATTCCCAAACTTAACAGCAATTGATGTTCCATCAACAATTAATGCTGTAATAAACGGAACTAGTTTCGTTACTAATTTTAGACAAATTACAGATAATAAATTTCAAGTAACTGGCGGCAGACTAGAAAAAATCTACAGTACTTACTATTTAGTTGGTGGACAAAAATTTATGGGTAGATATAATCCTATGGGACCAACACATGGCCCAGGTTTCACGCAAGAATATACCAACCAAATAAGAAAGTTCACATTAACGGATAATGGAACTGCAATCACTATAAATCATTTACCAGCTATTACTGACTCTAACGAATTACATAGAAGAGATTACAATGCGGTAGCCCAAATTATGCCAAATGGTCAAGAAGGAATTACTGCGTTTTCTGGTGTTTTTCAAATAAATGCAGATTTACCATTTCTAAACTGTGTAAATATTGATAGCTCAGGTTATATTCCTAATAATACATTCAGTCAATATTACAATCACTATCATTGTGCAAACTTCCCTGTTTATTCTGATTATTACAAAGAGATGAACACGATTTTCTTTGGAGGAATTGCCCAATATTATGATAATGCTGGGACATTAGTTCAGGACAACAATGTACCATTTGTAAAAACTATTGCTCAAGTTTCTAGAGATGTAGCAGGAAATATGGCAGAGTATAAACTACCAATAGAAATGCCTTCTTTACTTGGAGCTGGTTCCGAATTTATTCCAAACCAGAATCTACCAAGATATCACAATGGAGTTTTAAAACTTGATAGCTTAACACAAGACTCTACAATGGTTGGGTATATTTATGGAGGAATAAGTAGTACTGCTCCAAATATTTTCTTAACCAATACAGGAACACAGAGTTCTGCTAGTAGTCAAATATATAAAGTATATATCATAAAAAGTAATACATACAGTTTACCTCAATTAAATAAACACAGTGTAGGAACCTTGAATTTATTGATTTATCCAAATCCTACACCAAATGATTTTAAGATTGAATTTGAGCTAACCAAACCTTCTAATGTAACAATTAGCCTAATGAGTTCAAATGGAAAACTAATCGAAAAAACAATCTTGAAAAATTTACCCCAAGGAAAAAACGCCTTTGAAAAACAAGTTAATACTGAATTAAGTGATGGAGTTTATTTCGTACAAGTAGAAACCGATTATGAAAAATCTTACAGAAAGTTAATTCTAAAAAATTAATTTTCTTGTTGTTCAAAAAACATGTCATTAAAGTTAGCTAAATAGAGCTTAGACTGTGCTCTTGTAAAAGCTGTGTACAACCACCTCAAGTATTCCACATTCACCATTTCTTTGGTTAAATAACCTTGATCTATAAAAACGGTATCCCATTGTCCACCTTGCGATTTATGGCAAGTTACGGCATACGAAAACTTAACTTGTAGCGCATTAAAATAAGGATCTTTCAATACCTTCTCCATTCGATCTTTTCGCCCTGGGTACTCTTCTAAATATTCCTCATCAATGGCGTAAAACAACTTTTTGAGCTCTTCTCTTGGCAAACTAGTTGATTCTACCATAATTGCATCCAACATTAGTTTTACTTCAAAGGGCTCCTCGTCTGGGTAATCAATTAGCTGAACTTCGGCTGTGGCAAATTTGAATCCATACAATTCCTCGGTTCTTGTAATTCGGAGGAGTTCAATAATATCTCCATTGGCAATAAAACCTGCTTTTGATTTATCGGATAACCAATGGTAATTATTTTTTACTACCATCATTAAATCTCCTGCGTCAATTTCTTCTTCTTTGTATAAAATTCTGGCTCTGATGTGCTGATTGAACATATTTGCTCTTTTATTACTTCGGCACAATACAATGCAGTTCTCCACTCCTTTTCCTGAATAAGAACTTTCTAGTTCATCTTGCAAATCGTTACCAACAACTCTCACCACATCACTAAACTGCTGGTTAGAAACCAAAGGCAGTAATTCCTTGTCGGTAATTTTATTTCTAATTTTGGTGGCATTGAACAAAATACCCGATTCTTTGGTTTGCCTCACAACTTCCGTTAATCGGTAATGAAACACTTCGGCATAAAAAGTAGACTCCAAAAACTTAGGATCTAAAGCTCTACTCATTTCCTCACCCACAGGCGGAAGTTGGGCTGTATCACCAACAAAAATTACACTGCATTTCTTCCCTTCGTAAACATACTCTATCAAATCATCTAACAAAGATTTTTTATCCATGTAAGAGTTATCCCCAATCATAGATGCCTCATCCACAATAAAAAGCGTGTTAGAAAGCGTATTTTTCTTCAACACAAACATACTTCTTCCGTTCACATGTTTGTAAATGTAAATCATTTTATGAATAGTGAAAGCTCGCCTTTTGGAGTACCCAGAAATAACCTTAGCAGCCCTACCTGTAGGTGCTAACAACACAGTTTTATAATTAAATTTGCCTAGCACTTGGGTTAATGCCGAAACCAGAGAAGTCTTCCCTGTTCCTGCATACCCATTCATCACAAATAATTTTTTATCGGAAGTAGATTCAAGAAACTGATGAAGGAGAGCAAGCAAGTTTTCTTGGTCGGAAGTAAATGGAAAGGAAAAATTTTCGCTAATAAGTTCCTTAAATTGGTCTATTTTCATAATTATTTTCCCGTTTACTCTTCTAAATTACCCCAAAATAATTTAATTATTAAATAATGGGCTAATAAAGGATAATATGTCTAAATTTAATTTGTTCAATGAAAAAAATTTTTAATTTTGTTCAGGTTAGAAAATCACTAAACATAAAACTCTATGGATTATTTTGAAAAATTTTGGTTATTCGTAAGAAAATATCTTTTCTCAATATTGCTAATTATAGCAGGTATAACCTTTTTAATAGTTGGTATGTCCAAAGGAGGTTCTCAAGCTAACCTTGCTCAAAGTAGTAATTTTACCTTTGCGGCAATTGTTTTACTATTTTTAGGAGCAGTTTCTTTGTATTTCATTATGGAGAAAAAAATCGGTAAAGCCATCACCTTGATTTCATCTTTAGTTTTTTTAGGAGGAGCAGCCCTTTTTATCGGACTAAATATTGGAACAGTTAAAAAAACTGTAATTCAATTAGCAGAAATTGAAGAAGCTGAAGACCTAGCAAAACAAGGATTAAGTGATATTCAAAAATTACAAGATGCTTACGAAAGAAAAAATAAAAAACTTGCTGTATCCTTTGAGGAGTTAACAAATTTTGCCAAAACTGATTCTATTAAAGTACTAGATAGTGCTGATGGAGATATCCCATCAAGGAGAATGACTGTGCAAGAAGGTAGACAATTAGGATTAAGGTATCCTGCCGCAGTAATATCCGAGGAACAAGCGATTAAGCTAGGTTTAATTACAAGAATTTATAAAAAAGTTCCTGTTGCCGATTACATCTTTAGTGAAGAAAAAGACGATAATAGATTATACAATTTTGAATTAGACAAATTAAGTCAAATGAGACAGATTGATAGCACAACTAAAGCGTTCGCAGTAAAAACTATTGCAGCTGATTCGGCTTTCAATGTATTGTTTCAGGCAATTCCTCCTTATGGACCTCAAGACCCAGCTAACATAAAGGATACTTTCCAAATAGGAAGTTTAGAAGAAGCCAACACAAAATCAAACTGGAAATAACCCTGAGAATAAGCTCAGGCGAAATTAATTTAGCATTTCATTATCATGGTAGTTTTTTACGACATGCAACAAGATGAAGTGATTAATTATCCAAACTTCCATTTATCAATAGAACTTAGCGCTAATCAACTGCTTTTGCTTTTGATTGACAAGCAAACTAATAGTACTACAGCTCGTGAGACTATTCACATAACCAGTGGACTTGTTGATGCTTTTAAGAAAAGTGAAATAGTGACTCTGGCGAATCCTAACTCAGTTAGTTGTTCTATTGCCAATGAATTATTTACACTTATTCCTAGAGCAATTTTTAGCGAGGATGAACTATCAACCTTTCTGAATTTCAATGTTAATTTAGAAAATGATATCACCCTTCTTTATACTGAGTTAACAAACAAAGAATTAGTTGTTGGTTTTGGAATATCAAAAGATGCCTATCTAAAAATAACCAAGCAATTTCCACAGGTGCAATTCATCCATCAAGCTGCTGTACTTATAAAGTCACTACCAAACGGATTACATGTTAACTTTAATGACTCTACTTCGCTTCAAATTGTTCAATTAAAGGAGAATAAATTAGTTTTTTATAACCAATATCAATTCGAAAGTCCTGAAGAAAGCATGTATTACTTGGGGTTAGTAGCAGAAAAATTAGGCCTTAATTTACAAAAAGAACGAATCAGTATTTCTGGTAATGTGAAAAACAATGGAGAGATTCTATTCTTTTGGAAACAGTTTCTTCCGGAAGAAAATACTATCTTTAATGAGATAGAAACTAGCCAAGCTAATGTTCTTTCTACACATCAGTATTACACACTTCACAAACAATTTCAATGCGTATAATAGGAGGGAAATTTAAATCAAAAAGATTCAAAGCACCAAAAAGCATTACAGCTCGTCCTACTACGGATTTTGCCAAAGAAGCTTTATTCAATATTTTAAACAACAACTATCACATAGATGATTTAGTTGTGCTTGATTTATTTGCTGGAATCGGAAGTATTTCTCTGGAATTTGCCTCTAGAGGAGCCGAAGACATTACTGTAGTAGAAAAAGACAAGGTCCACATAAAGTTCATAAACAGAATGGTAGAAGACCTTGAGCTAGGAGATCACATTCATACAATTCAGCTAGATGTTTTTAAATACCTAAAAACCTGTACCCGAAAATTCAACATGATTTTTGCTGATCCTCCATACGATATGGAAACTGGTTTTGAGATACCTAACCTAATTTTTGAAAAAGAATTATTACTTCCTGGAGGTATGTTAGTCTACGAACACCATAAACACATTGTACCTGTAGACAATGAGTATTTTGTAGAAACAAGAAACTACGGGAACCTTAGTTTCTCTTTTTATGAAATGCCTGAGGAAGATTAAAGCCTCACCAAATAACTCATAACCTCAATAAAGAAAGACAATCCAATAACGATAACAACTCGTTTTAATGGAGTGGTAAAAGACGATTTAATTTGATTTTTCCTCAAAATCCAAGCTACTAAAACAAATCCTATTGCATTCTTATAAAAAGAGTACTCTTTAGCCATTGCCCAATCAAAATTGGCAATTCTTAAAGCGAAAAAGGCAATAATTAGGATTGATAACAAGCCCAATTCCCATTTAAGGGATTTGTACCTTCCTTTGTTTAAATCCCACAAAGCCATCAAAGAAAAAGCTATTAAGGACATGTTTTTCAATAAGATAAAAGCAGATTTATCGATTAAATCAAATCCTTTGGTAGCTGCCAATAAATAGAACAAACTGAACCCAAGTGTGATTAAGAGGAATGAATACTTTGTGAATTTTTTATGAAAAAATAAAGCAAGGGCAACTATTCCCAGTCCAAAATCTGAATATTGTTGTGAGAAAACAAACCTCCCAATTCCATCAAAATAATGCATCAATCCATAAACTAGGATGATTAGGATAAAAATCACAAATACTTTATTGTCTTTTTTCATGCTGCTATTCGTTATTTTTAGGTTTACTTATCCCCTTTTTATGGTTAAAAAAGTAAGAATTAATGTAAATTAGTGTTTCAATCAAACAAAGATACTAAAGTATGTCAGCTTCCAAATACCCACATTTATTTCAGCCACTCGACCTTGGTTTTACCACCCTCAAAAATAGGGTAATTATGGGAAGTATGCATACTGGACTGGAAGAAGAAAAAAATGGATATGACCGAATGGCTGCTTATTTTGCCGAAAGAGCAAAAGGAGAAGTAGGACTAATGGTTACTGGAGGAATTGCCCCAAACCGACAAGGTTGGACTGCTCCATTTACGAGTAAAATAACAAACAAAAGAGAAGCAAGAAAACATAAAAAAATAACAAAGGCAGTGCATGCTGCAGATGGTAAAATTTGTATGCAAATATTACACTCAGGAAGATACGGGTACCATCCTTTGGCTGTAGCACCAAGTGCAATAAAATCTCCAATCAGTCCATTTAAACCATGGAAACTAACTGGTTATGGAGTAAACCGAACTATCAGACATTTTGTGAGAGCTGCAAAACTAGCTCAGTTTGCTAAGTATGACGGAGTTGAAATTATGGGCTCGGAAGGGTATTTGATTAACGAATTTGTATCTGCTAAAACGAACAAACGAACTGATAAATGGGGAGGAAGTTTTGAAAATAGAATTCAATTCCCGTTAGAGATTATAAGAAAAACAAGAGAAGCTGTAGGAGAAAATTTTATTCTAATATTTAGGCTTTCAATGTTGGATTTGGTGGAAGAAGGAAACACTTGGGAGGAAACGGTTCTATTTGCCAAAGAAATAGAAAAAGCAGGAGCTACTATCATCAATACTGGAATTGGATGGCACGAAGCGCGTGTTCCCACCATTGCGACTATGGTTCCTCGAGGAGGATTTACTTGGGTAACTGAACGAATGATGAAAGAAGTTTCTATTCCATTGGTTACGACCAACAGAATAAACATGCCCGACAAAGCCGAAGAGATTTTGGCAAGCGGACAAGCACATTTGGTTTCTATGGCGCGTCCGTTTTTGGCCGATCCTGAATTGGTAAAGAAAGCCAAAGAAGGCCGAGAAGATGAAATAAACACCTGCATTGGTTGTAACCAAGCGTGTTTGGATCATGTGTTTAAACAAAAGACTGCAAGTTGCTTGGTGAACCCAAGAGCTTGCCATGAAACAATATTGAACTACACTCCTACTTCATCCGTTAAGAAAATTGCTGTTGTAGGTGCTGGTCCTGCTGGACTTTCGGCTGCTACGGTTGCTGCACAAAGAGGACACCAAGTTACTTTGTTTGAAGCGCAAAAAGAGATTGGCGGACAATTTAACATTGCTAAACTGATTCCTGGAAAAGAAGAATTTTATGAGACTCTGCGTTATTTCAATAAACAAATTGAACAGCACAAAGTAAACTTAAAACTTAACCACAAAGCTACTGCTGAGGAATTAATGGAGTTTGACGAAGTAATTATTTCTACAGGAATAAAACCGAGACAAATAAAAATGGAAGGAATGGAGAAAAATACCATTCTGGATTACGAAGATGTATTGAAACACAACAAACCAGTTGGTAACAAGGTAGTGATTATTGGTGCTGGAGGAATTGGATTTGATGTAGCGGAGTTTCTATCTCACGAAGGAGAATCGCCTGCACTGAACAAAGACTTATTTTTGAAAGAATGGGGAATTGACAAAACGAATTCCACAAGAGGTGGATTGGTAAAACCTGCTCCTCACCCATCTCCCAGGCAAATTACTATGCTCCAAAGAAGCGAAACCAAAGTAGGAAAAGACCTTGGAAAAACTACAGGTTGGATTCACAGACAATCGCTAAAGATGAAAAAAGTGACTATGCTGAAAGGTGTTGCTTACAACCAAATAGACGAAAAAGGAATTCACATAACCATTAATGAGCAAGCACAATTTATTGAAGCCGATACCATTATCATCTGTGCAGGACAAGTGAGCGTAAACCAACTAAACGAAGAATTAGTAACTTTAGGTAAAACTCCTCACCTAATTGGTGGAGGAAAACTAGCCAAGAAAATTGATGCACAAAGAGCGATAAAAGAAGGGAGTGAATTGGGGGCTAAACTATAATTTATGAAAAA
>CALLII010000053.1 GCA_938009745.1 uncultured Flavobacteriales bacterium | reverse complement strand
CCTTCACTCCTTTTGTATGCTCATATATTGCTTCTACACACCAAAAACAACCACTTGCAAAATAGGCGTTAACTAATTTACTTTCATCAAAAACCTCGGCTTTTATTGAAGGTTTTATCACTTCTTTTGATGTTTTAGTTTTAGAATAATCTCCTTCACTAGTCTCTTGAGACTCTGACTGAGCTTTACTTGAGTTACAATTGAAAAGTAAAAAAGATAAAAATAAGGTGCTAAATATAGTTTTCATGATATCGAATTTTTTATGCTTGAAGAACGAAATTAAACTATTTACCTTACTAAATCAATTTAACATCTTAATTGATAATTGTTAAATTTTTCTATTTCAAATTTTATATGTAAATTGAATCCTAAAAAACAACTAAATTTTATGAAAACAACTTTACTTATTCTTGCCTCATTATTAACTTCCTTTTGCTTTGGACAAATTGTGAACCAAAACATTCCCGCTACATTGGGAGCAACCTCTACATTAAGAGCGCCAAATGGAAACACTTCTCACACAACAATAAGGGCTCATTATATGATTTATCCGGCTGATCTTGCCGCTTTGCCAAATGGAGCTAAGATAACTTCTGTTGGTTTTGTTTATGTAAATGGAGTAATTAATCCTGTATCTGGAAATTTAAAATTCTATTTGGAAAACTCAACTGCAACAAGTAATACTAAATCTACGACTTGGGCAACTGCAATTACTGGAATGGATACTTTATTTGATGGAACTTATGCAATTCCTGTATCAGCTGTACCTACCACAAGTTCTTTTGTGTTGAGTGATACATTTACTTACTCAGGAAGTGGAATTCAAGTTGCTTATGATTACTTAGGAGCTACATTCGATACTTCAGCAGCTGTTTATGATTGTAGTAATGCTGTACCTGGTGATTTAAAAATGATTGCTACAACTACTGCAACTCCAGGTGCTATTCTTAATGCTTCTTCTAGTTGGCGTCCAGGATTATATATCAGTTATATAAATCCTTTTACAAATGATATTGCTGTTGAGTTTATATCTTTAGGAGAAGGTCATCACAACCAAATAAATGATACAACACAAACAATTATTGGAACAATAACAAACAATTCAATTGGGGCTTTAACTTCAGTCCCTGTAACATTAGATATTACTGGAGCAAATGCTTCTAATACTGTTCAGACTATTGCTACTATTGCTCCTGGAGCATCTCAAACAATTACTTTTTCAGGTTTGTCTGCCGCAACTAGTGGAATGCAAACAATAAAACTATCAGTACCAAGTGATCAATTTACTTCCAATGATTCTTTGGTTTTAATGCAATCAGTTTCTTGTGATTCATTAAGTTATACAGACAATTCGACACCTTATACCGCAATAGGATTTAATACAGGGGCTGGTATTTTGGCAGCTAAACACACTGTAACTACTACAAAAAATATTACAATAACTGCTATTTATGCAAATTTAGACGCGGGTACGGCAATTACAGGAAATCAAATTCAAGCAGTCTTATTAGATACTGCAGGTACTATTTTAGATTCTTCTGCTATAGTTACCGTAACAGCAGCACAATTAGGAACAAGAGTTGTTTTTCCTTTAACTGGTAATAACTTAATTTTAGCGGCAAATCCTGATTATTTTTTAGGAATAAGACAGTATGCAAATGCCACAGTAGGGTATTTCCCGCTTTCTTCTCATAGTCCTACTACAGCTCCTGCAGACAGGTATTTTTCTTTTGATATGAATGGTGCAAATCAATCTGGAAATTATACTACTCTAGGAAATCTTGGAATTGGGGCACTGTTAGAAGTTGAAAGATTATCCTTGGCAAATTCTGATGCAAATGATTCTATCTGTTTAGGAGAAAGTGTAACCTTTACTGTCTCGGGAACTAGTTATCCTTCTTATGAGTTCAAGAATGGAGCTACTAGTTTACAAAACACAGCTTCTACAACTTACATGTCAAGTTTTTCTACAACTACTACAATTACTGTAGAGGGAATGCACAATGCATGTCCTGTATTTTCAAATACTAGTATAATTAATGTAGTTGTTGTTGACACATCTGCTACTAAAACAAATGACACAACTGCAATGGCAACTGCTGCTGGAGCAAACTACCAATGGATAGACTGTGGAACTGGACTAGCAATTACTGGAGCAACTTCACAAACTTATATTGCTTCTAATTCTGGAAATTACAAAGTTGTTGTTACTCAAAATGGATGCAGTGATACATCTAGTTGTTATCATCTTATAGTTCCTTATGCAGGAATTAACGAAAATAAAATAGCTTCTCTTAAAGTTTATCCTTCTCCAGCCAATACAATTTTGACTGTTGAAACAGATAATACGCAAATCACAACTTTAACAATTATGGATGCGAGTGGAAAAGTAATAAGCTCTCAATCGCCAAATACTAGACTAGTAACCTTAGATGTTTCTAATCTGCCTTCTGGTATTTATTTACTGAATGTAGTTTCTGAGCAAGGAACAGAAGTGAAACGATTTATTAAGCAATAATCCCACTTAACCAATCTTTTAAACCCCTAAGGAAATTAATTTCCTTAGGGGTTTTTTTTATAAATAGACTTTAATTATTTCACATTAATAAATTACTCTAATTATTTTGCAATATAGTTGCATATACAACTATATTGTTTTTTCTTTGTAGTGTGAAAGAAAAAATCAACATAGAGTTCAAAAACTCTCTAGGTCCTTGGATCGGGAGAACAATGAAATTGATTGAGCATAAAATTGAAGATATTTTGAGTGAAAACAATATTGATTTAAGTAAAATGCAGTTTGTTATTTTAAAAACAATTGCTGAAAACGAAGGAATTTCACAAAACGAACTGGCTATTTTTGCCAAAAGAGATAAATCATCTTTAACAAGGATGATAAACACACTGATAAACAAAGGGTACATTTCTAAATGTTCATCCAAAGAAGACAAAAGAAAAAATCAAATTCACATTACAGATCAAGGAATGAAAATACTTAAAGAAGCTATTCCACATTTCAGAAAAATGGCTTCTTGTATTGAACAAAACCTTAGTAATGAAGAAATTGAATTAGCTAAAAATATTCTTAAAAAAATACAAATAAACGTTACAGGCTCTATTTCTGGGCCTATGATTTAACACAAAACTATTATGAAAAAAGCAATTCAATCTATTGTTGGAGCATTCCTTATCTTTCTTCTGTCTGGTTGG
>CALLII010000052.1 GCA_938009745.1 uncultured Flavobacteriales bacterium | reverse complement strand
TATTTTACTGGAGTAGTTAAAGGGACATTTGCATTTATTTTGCTAATTGTTGCTATAATCTTTGCAGGAACTAGTCTTATAAACTTTTGTCCTTTATATAAACTAATTGGGGTTAATACATGTAAAGTAAAGGATTAAGGTAATTTCATTGAAATAACTAAGACATTCTTTTTTACCTTATCTTTGTCCTATGGAAGAAAGATTACCCATAGAGTCATGGTTGCCTATCACCAAAAAAGAGGTTGAAAAAAGAGGTTGGGAAGAATTGGATGTAATTCTAATTTCTGGTGATGCGTATGTGGATCATCCAGCATTTGGAACCGCAGTAGTTGGGCGATTAATTGAGCGCGAAGGATTTAGAATTGCCATTGTTCCACAACCGAACTGGAAAGATGATTTAAGAGATTTCAAGAAATTAGGGAAGCCTAAATATTTCTTTGGAATTACTTCTGGGTGTATGGATACTATGGTGAATCACTACACGGCAAATCTTCGTTTACGATCTACAGATGCTTATACTCCTGGAGGAAAAGCAGGATTTAGACCAGATTATGCAGTAGTTACTTACAGTAAAATAATAAAAGATTTATATCCAGATGTTCCTTTATTAATTGGAGGAATTGAAGCTTCACTAAGAAGAGTTACTCACTACGATTATTGGAGTAATAAATTAATGCCTACTATTTTGGAAGATTCTGGAGCCGATTTATTGGTGTACGGAATGGGGGAAAAAGCATTGAAAGAAATTTTGAGTATGTTGAAAAAAGGGGTTCCTTTTCATCAACTTACTATGGTTCCGCAAACTGCCTATTTAAGACCAGTAGAAGATGGGATTCCTAAGAATAAAAACTGGAAAGATTTAACGCTTCATTCGCATGAGGATTGTTTGAAAGACAAAAGAAAATATGCAGGAAACTTTAAACACGTAGAGCAAGAATCCAACAAACTGATTGCAGATAGAATTTTGCAAGAGGTAAACGGAAAAAACTTGATTATCAATCCGCCATATGATACCATGACGGAAAGTGAAATTGATGCAAGTTTTGATTTGCCTTACACTAGATTTCCTCATCCAAAGTACAACAAGAGAGGAGCAATACCTGCTTACGAAATGATTAAGTTTTCGGTAAATACTCACAGAGGGTGTTTTGGAGGTTGTAGTTTTTGTACTATTTCAGCACACCAAGGAAAATTTATTGCCAGCAGAAGTGAAGAGTCTATTTTGAAAGAAGTAGATAAAGTTGCTTCAATGCCTGATTTTAAAGGATATTTATCCGATTTGGCTGGGCCATCAGCCAATATGTATAAAATGAAAGGAAAAGTGCAATCCATTTGCGATAAATGTGTGAGTCCTTCGTGTATTCACCCAGTTGTTTGTAGCAATTTGGATACAAGTCATAAACCTATGACTGATTTGTATAAAAAAGTAGATGCCAATCCTAAGATTAAAAAAGCATTTATAGGTTCCGGAATTCGTTACGATTTATTAACTGAAACTTACAACAAAAAAGGAGATACCAAAGATATGGAAGAGTACATGGAACAACTCCAAACTCGTCATGTTTCTGGAAGATTAAAAGTAGCTCCAGAGCACACAGCTCCGGATACTTTAAAGCTTATGCGTAAACCAGATTTTAAGCATTTTCATTCTTTTAAAGAAAAATACGACAAGATTGACAAGAAATTTAACTTGAAACAAAAGTTGATTCCTTATTTTATTTCTTCGCATCCTGGATGTAAAGAAGAGGATATGGCAAATCTTGCTGCCGAAACTAAAGACATGGGATTTCAGTTGGAACAAGTACAAGATTTTACTCCTACTCCTATGACAGTTGCTACCGTAATTTATTACGCAGGGATTCATCCTTACACCATGCAACCTTATTTTACTCCAAAAACTAAGGAGGAAAAACAAAATCAACACAAATTTTTCTTTTGGTATAAAAAGGAAAATCACCATTGGATTAAAAACCAATTGACCAAAGCAAAACGTTTTGACTTGCTAGAACAACTTCTTGGGAAACCTAGAGGGAACAATGGAAATCAGGAGAAAAAAGAATTTTCTAACTCAAGAAAACAAGAGTCTGACTCTGGAAATAAACCAAAATGGTTAGCTGAAAAACACAAGCAAACTTCAGCTGGAAGAAAGAAAAAGAAAAGGAGGTAATTAATTACTTTATAATCTGTTCAGAACTCTGGATAAAACGCTTAGATTTTTCATTAAAAATCCGTAGTTTTGTAGCTTAAAATTTCATACGAAAACTATGTCAAAAGCTTCCACTAGAATTGCTACGCTTGAACAAGCAGTTGAATTAGGATTACTTCCTGAAGAATTCGATAAAATCAAACAGATTTTAGGTCGTACTCCAAATTTTACAGAAATGAGTATTTACTCGGTAATGTGGAGTGAACACTGTTCGTACAAAAACTCAATTAAATACCTAAAAACTTTACCAAAGGAAGGAGATCACATGTTGGTTGAAGCTGGTGAAGAAAATGCAGGTTTAGTTGATATTGGAAATGGATTAGCTTGTGCTTTTAAAATAGAATCACACAATCACCCATCTGCACTAGAGCCTTATCAAGGAGCAGCAACTGGAGTTGGAGGAAT
>CALLII010000051.1 GCA_938009745.1 uncultured Flavobacteriales bacterium | reverse complement strand
TACTTGGGCTGTACTTGCTATTTCAATAGTTGCAGCAGCTATTTGGATAACTATAGATACAAGTAAAACTGTGAATGTGGTAGTTTCAATACTTATTGTGGCTTGCCCATGTGCCTTAGCTTTAGCAGTTCCTTTTACATTCGGAAGTGCCTTGCGATATTTTGGTAAAACTGGATTTTACTTGCGTAATATTTTCACCATTGAGGATATTTCGCAACTCACGGATATTGTTTTTGATAAAACTGGAACCATCACTTACGCAAATACTTCCGAAATTGAATTTATTGGAAACGAATTATCCGATACTCAAAAAAGAGAACTAGCTGAGTTGACAAATAATTCTACTCATATTTTAAGCAGAAATATCAGGGATTATTTAGCTGTTTCAAGTTCCAATCAATCACTTAATTCTTTTGAAGAATTAATAGGAAAAGGAATCTCTGGGGAATTTAATTCGGGAACAAAATACCTTTTGGGTTCTGCGGCTTTTGTTGAAGAAAAGTCAGACTCTGATGGGGAAACTCGAGTGTATGTTAAGGAAAACAAACAAATTATAGGTTACTTTTTGTTCAAGAACCTTTACCGAACTGGAGTTACAGAAATGATGGATTTATTGAAAGGAGATTATAAACTTCATATCCTTTCAGGAGATAATGAATTGGAAAAAGAAAACTTAGAAAAAATGCTTCCGGAAGGAAGTACTATTTTATTTAACCAAAAACCAATTGACAAACTCAATTACATTCAATCTTTGCAAAAAAACAACAAACGAGTACTCATGATGGGTGATGGATTGAATGATGCTGGAGCACTTAAACAAAGTGATGTGGGAGTAGTTTTATCCGAAAACATCTACAACTTTTCGCCAGCAAGTGACGGAATATTAACAGCAGAAAACCTGACTCTTTTACCTCGATTCTTGGCTTTTTCTAAAAAAACAATTCATGTTCTAAAATGGTGTTTTGCCTTTTCTATCCTATATAATTCCATTGGGTTAGGTTTTGCAATTACAGGAAATTTAACTCCTCTGATTGCAGCTATTCTTATGCCAATTAGCTCTATTTCTGTTGTTTTTCTTTCTGTATTTTTAATTCAGTTTAGGTATGCAGGAATAATTACTAAGAAAAATAAAATCAATTAAATTTTTACCAAAAAAAATTAACTGATTTATATCATACTTTTTTGGTTGTTACCTCATTTCAAAAAAGGCTCCCTATGGTTTTCTTTGTGGTATGAATATTCTATTTGTATTAATCGGCATCAGTATCACTCTAGCAATTATATTTCTTGCGCTATTTATTTGGTCTGTAAAATCGGGACAATATGAGGATGATTACACTCCTTCGGTTAGGATGTTATTTGAAGATTCTAAACCAAAAGAAACAAAAAAATAAACTATGGAAAAATTTAGTTATGATAATGGAATCGTAAGAAAATTTAGTTACGCAACCTTACTTTTTGGTGTGGTAGGTATGCTAGCAGGATTGTATGCAGCTCTAGAGCTTGCATTCCCACAAACATTTAATATCGGCCGATATATAAACTTTGGTAGATTAAGACCTTTGCATACCAATGCTATTATATTCGCCTTTGTAGGTAACGCAATGTTTGCAGGGATTTATTATTCTCTTCAGAGATTACTTAAAGCAAGAACAAATGACACATTAAGCGCAATCCATTTTTGGGGTTGGCAATTTATTATAGTGTGTGCAGCTGTTACTCTTCCATTAGGAATGACAACTAGTAAGGAATACGCAGAGCTTGAATGGTGGATTGATATCTTAATCGCTTTAATTTGGGTAGTTTTTGGATGGAATATGTTTGTAGCTATTCTTAAAAGAAGAGTACAACATTTATATGTAGCCATTTGGTTTTATATTGCAACATTTGTAACAGTTGCAGTACTTCACATTTTCAACTCCTTATCATTACCAGTAGATTTTACAAAAAGTTACTCGCTATTTGCGGGAGTACAAGATGCGCTTGTTCAATGGTGGTATGGGCACAATGCAGTAGCATTTTTCCTTACAACTCCTTTCTTGGGATTGATGTATTACTTTGTACCAAAAGCAGCTAACAGACCTGTTTATTCTTATAGATTATCAATCATTCACTTTTGGTCATTGATATTCTTATACATCTGGGCTGGACCTCACCACTTATTATACACAGCACTTCCAGACTGGGCTCAATCATTAGGAGTAGTATTCTCAATAATGTTAATTATGCCTTCTTGGGGTGGAATGTTAAATGGACTTTTAACATTAAGAGGTGCTTGGGATAAAGTAAGAGAAAACCCAGTACTTAAGTTTATGGTAGTTGCACTTACTGCTTATGGTATGGCAACTTTTGAAGGACCAATGCTTTCGCTTAAAAGTGTAAATATCATATCTCACTACACAGATTGGACAATTGCTCACGTTCACGTAGGTGGACTTGGATGGAATGGAATGATGATTTTTGGGATGTTATACTACATATTCCCAAGAATTTTTGGAACAAAATTACACTCTATAAAATTAGCCAACACCCACTTTTGGTTAGCAACTTTAGGTATTTTATTCTGGACAATTCCAATGTACTGGGCAGGATTTGTACAAGGACTAATGTGGCAAGATTTTACTCCAGAAGGACAATTGGAACATAGTTTCATAAAAACTGTACAGCAATTAAGACCAATGTATATGTTGCGTTCTTTAGGTGGATTAATTTACTTAATTGGAGCATTAATTGGAATTTTCAACCTACTTAAAACTAGTAAAATTGGATCTTTAATTAAAAACGAAGAAACTGAAGCTCCTGCTTTAGTTAAGAATTCACACAAAGATTCTGATGAAAAATGGCATAGAGTAATTGAAAGAAAACCAATTAGAATGCTAGTATTTAGTTTAATAGTTATACTAATTGGAGGTGTTGTAGAGATTATCCCAACCATGGTTATAGACTCTAATGTACCTACAATTGCTGAAGTAAAACCGTACACTCCACTTGAGTTGGAAGGTAGAGATTTATACATCAGAGAAGGATGTAATAACTGTCACTCGCAAATGATACGACCATTGAGATTTGAAACAGAAAGATATGGTGATTACTCCAAAGCCGGAGAGTTTGTTTACGATCATCCACACTTATGGGGAAGTAAAAGAACTGGGCCAGACTTACAAAGAGAAGGAGTTGGACAACTTAAAAAAACTAACTATTGGCACTACAACCACTTTATTGAGCCTTCATTAGTCGTATCAGGTTCTATAATGCCTTCTTATGACTTTTTAACTTGGGAAGATTTAGACATGAGTTCACTAAAAACTAAAATTAGTACTATGAGAACTTTGGGAGTTCCTTACGAAGAAGGTTTTGAGGATAAAGCTGAAGCACTTGCAACAGAGCAAGCTAAAGAAATAGCATTAAGCATTATTACCGATAATCCTGCTCGAAAAGGAGAAATATCTCAGGATAAAGTAGATGAGTTGAGTAAGAAAGAAGTAGTAGCAATAATTGCTTATTTACAAAGATTAGGAACTGACATTCAAGTAACTGAAAAAAATTAAAAGACATGTTAAAATACATCAAAAACCATATGGCTACTATAGATGGGATTGAAATATATCCAATCTTTTCACTTCTACTGTTTACTGTATTTTTTGCCGTAGTAACTTGGAAAGTAATTAGCCTAAGAAAAACTGAGATTAAAAAACTTGAGAATACTCCATTTGACTAAACTAAGTATTTGATAAAAAAAGAAACCATGAAAAATCTTAAAAACCAAATAAAAGGAGCTGGACTTTTTACAGCAATTACACTCTTATCATCTTCTAGTTTTGCTGCCGTTACAGATACAAATCAGTCTGGAGGACTATCCAATACAAGTGTATTTTATATCCTTTTGGCATTGGCAATTATTTTATTGCTAGCCATATTTTTCCTTACAAATTCTATAAAGGATCTTGTACAAAGTGATTTTTACAAGAAAAAAATGTTCGAAGAAGAAACTAAGAGAAAAAGCAACTCAGGAACAGTTGCTACTCTACTTATGTTAATAGGAGTTCCTTTTGCTTCGTTTTCGCAAAGTGCAGCAACTACAGTTGCAAATTCAGATATGCCTTTAAGTTGGGTATGGACAATGGTTATTGTGTGTCTTATTCTTTTGGGTGTAGTATTTTATGTAAGAAACTTATTTTTCCAAATTTTAAGATCGGTTAAACCTAAAAAAGTAGTTGAAGTAGCTACTCAATCT
>CALLII010000050.1 GCA_938009745.1 uncultured Flavobacteriales bacterium | reverse complement strand
TTCTCAAAAAGGACTCACAATTGTTCCCTTAAAAGTGTTTTGTAATGACAACGGTTTTGCCAAATTAAGAATTTCATTAGCAAAAGGTAAAAAAACATACGACAAGCGTGAAGTTATCAAAGATCGTGACAATAAAGTAGCGCTAGCAAGGATAAAGAAGAATTTTTAGATAGTGTTAAACAAAGGTCGATTTATATCTATTTTGGTAAACAAAAAAACATCAAATGAATACAAAACTATTTTTATTTTTTTTATTTCTAAATTTATTTTCTTTTAAAGCTTCAGCTCAATTTGTGATAGATTGGCAAAAATCTTTAGGAGGTAGTGATTGGGATAGTGCTTGGGATATTCATCAAACAACAGATGGTGGATATATTATTGCAGGAAACTCTGCTTCTATAGACGGAGATTTAACAATTAATTACGGAGGAAGAGATTATTGGATTGTAAAATTAACAAATTCAGGTGAAATTAGTTGGCAAAAATCTTTTGGAGGTTCTAATAGCGAATTAGCTCTTTCTATTGAACAAACTGCAGATGAAGGATATATTGTCGCTGGACAATCTAGTTCTGTTGATGGAAATGTCACAGGAAATAATGGTGGTAATGATTTTTGGATAGTTAAACTAACAAATGATGGAGATATTGAATGGGAAAATTCTTTAGGGGGGTCAGAATTCGATTCTGCATATTCTATACAACAAACAATAGATAGTGGGTATATTATAGCTGGAAGATCCAGTTCTAATGATGCTGATGTTACTGGAAATCATGGAAATTCTGATTATTGGGTTGTTAAGTTAACTAACTCAGGTAATATTGTTTGGCAAAAATCTATTGGAGGTACTGGAAATGATAATGCAACTTCTATACAACAAACATCTGATGGAGGCTATATTGTAGCTGGTGATTCTGATTCAACTGATGGAGATGTAACTGGTAATCATGGAAATTCTGATTATTGGATTGTTAAATTGACTAACTCTGGTAATATTGAATGGCAAAAATCTATTGGAGGTACTGGAAATGATAATGCAACTTCCATACAACAAACAATAGATGGTGGGTATATTATAGCTGGTGATTCTGATTCAACAGATGGAGATGTAACTGGGAATCATGGAAATTCTGATTATTGGATTGTTAAATTGACTAACTCTGGTAATATTGAATGGCAGAATTCTTATGGAGGAACTAGTGATGATAGTGCAGATTTTATTCAACAAATATCTGATGGAGGATATATAGTTACTGGAGATAGTTCATCAGCTGATGGAGATACTACTTCTAACCAAGGACTTTCAGACGTTTGGATATTAAAACTCACGAACTCTGGTAATATTGATTGGCAAAAATCTATTGGAGGTTCTGACTCAGAAATATCAAAGATGATTAGACAAACTAATGACGGAGCATATATTGCTCTTTGCAGATCTAGGTCGTTAGATGGTGATGTTATAGGTAATCATGGAAATAATGATTATTGGATTGTTAAGTTAGCATCTGAAACTCTTAGTGTGAATGAATTTTTAACTCAAAAGAAAATAAATATATTTCCAAATCCAACAAATGGAATCTTAAACTTTGATTCACAAACAACTATTAACAAAATTCAAGTATATAATAGTATTAGTGAAAAAATATTTTCTAATTACAATAGCAACACTCTTGATATTTCTAAATTACAAAAAGGAATGTATTTAATTGAAATTGAAGATAGCCTTGGTAATATTGCTTACAGAAAAATAATCAAAGAATAGTTGCTATTTTCAACAAAAGCTATAATTAATGCATCAATAGGTGATTTAAGAGAACATTTATTAACTCGAGTGTCATTAAAATTACGAGAGCGTATAAAGCATCTCGTAATTGTTTTTACGAGATGTTTTATATGTTAAAGGAAGTTCTATACTATAATTTTAATATAAATTCTTTTATTTTTTCACCAATTAAATCTGGATTGTCCTCCTGAATAAAATGAACACCGTTTCCAATGTTGACAGATTCTAAATTTGGTATATTTTTTATAATCCAATTTCTTACAGACTCAGGCATAAAAGCTCCAGGTTCAGCATAAAAAAATAATTTAGGTAATGTTGAGTTTTGTAAAGCTTGTCTATAATTTTCAACAATTGAAGCAGTCAACTCTGGTTTTCCATTTAAGGGTACTTGAGAAACAAATTTCCAAATAGGCTTTCTACTTTCCACTGTTTGAAAAGGTGCTCTATATGCTGCTAATTCTTCTTTTGTTAAATCTCTAGAAACCCAAGTTGGTAAAACATCGTTCAAGAATATATTGTCCTCAACAATCATTTTATAACCTTCAGAACCTCTAAGTTTATTGAAAAAATCAATATTTTCTTTAGGGAAAAATGTACCAATATCTTGAATTATTCCTTCCATAAAAATAAGTGCTTTTACATTGTCTTTATGATTTGCATAATAATTAAAACCTAACCCTGAACCCCAATCATGTAAAACTAAAGTAATATCTTTAAGCTCCATTTGCTCAATCAACTTTTCTAGGTAAGCGTATTGTTCCATAAAAGTATAATCGATTGCTGGTTTATCTGAAGCGCCCATTCCTATTAAATCGGGAACAATAACATGATGGCCAATATCCTTGACATAAGGAGTAATATTTCTCCATAAAAAACTGTTCGATGGGTTTCCATGTAAAAATAAGATTGGACTACCTTGAGTTTCTTTCCCATACTCTAATACATGCATTTTACTTCCATATACTTCATAAGAATTTGAGTTTTTATTTTGGTTATTCTGTTTCATAAGTTTTATATAAAAAATGATTCCTTTAATCTCGATAAAATTATCTAAGAAAATTGAAATGTTCCTAAATTTCTATTCATATATAAATATAGAAGAAAAAAAAATCAACGTAATGTGAAAATTTCTTGAATACTAATTAAATCTAAAGCTTCAATTTAATTATTGAGACTATCAAATTTATAATTTAATTTAATGATTAATTCAAACAAAACACCTCCCTCCTTTCCTATGTTGATTATATTTGCCGTTGGTATCAATTAGAGCCAATCAATTTTAATAACGCAATACAAATGGAAATTTTAGACTGGATACAGAATTGGTTTAAGGATAATTGTGA
>CALLII010000049.1 GCA_938009745.1 uncultured Flavobacteriales bacterium | reverse complement strand
TACATTTCCTGGTCTAACATCTTTTACTAAGACTGTTCCAGCTGTGGTTCCATCACTTTTCCATAACTCATAGCCATTTGTTGCTTCATAAGCTCTAAAATAGAGGACTCCGTTCAAATTAGTTAAATTAACCGGAGAACTACCCCCTGTTCCTGAAAAAATATCTTTTACCAATACTGTTCCTGCTATGGTTCCATCACTTTTCCATAACTCTTGTCCAGTAACTCCATCATTGGCTGCAAAGTAAAGAGTTCCGTTAATCTTAATTAAGTTTGATACAGTTCCAGAAGTTAATTTTTTATAAATATCTTTAACCATTACTGTTCCAGCTGAAGTCCCATCACTTTTCCATAACTCATTTCCATTCAATCCATTATCAGCTCTAAAGTAAAGGGTTCCGTTCAAATTTACCATGCCTTGCGGAAAACCTCCACCAGCTCCTGGATTAATATCTTTTAATAATACTGTTCCGGCTGTAGTTCCATCACTTTTCCATAACTCATTTCCATTAGTACCATTATCTGCCATAAAATAAAGGATTCCATTAAAATTTGTAAAGAATTGTGAAGTGCTACTACCTGTTCCTGGTCTGATATCTTTTACTAATATGGTTCCAGCTGAAGTTCCATCACTTTTCCATAACTCATTTCCATTTGTTCCATCATTAGCTCTAAAATAAAGAACTCCATTCAGATTAAATAAATCAGCTGGAAAACTACTACTAGTTCCAGGAATAATATCTTTTACTAATACTGTTCCAATTGAAGTACCATCACTTTTCCATAATTCACCTCCTTGAACTGGGTCATAGGCACTAAAATAGAGAACTCCATTCACATTAGTTAATCCATAAGGAGCACTACCATCCGTTCCTGGTCTGATATCTTTTACTAATATGGTTCCAGCTGAAGTTCCATCACTTTTCCATAACTCTAATCCATTTGTTCCGTCATTAGCTCTAAAATAGAGGACTCCATTCACATCAGTTAATAGTTGTAGAAAACTACTTCCATTTCCTGGCCTGATATCTTTTACTAATACGGTTCCGGCTGATGTCCCATCACTTTTCCATAATTCTTGCCCACTAACTGATTCAATTGCAATAAAATAAAGCGTTCCGTTAACCTTTATAAAAAAATTGGGGGAACTACCACTAGTTCCTGTTCTGATATCTTTTACTAATACAGTCCCAGCAGAAGTTCCATCACTTTTCCATAACTCATTACCATTTATTCCGTCATTTGCTTGAAAAAAAAGTGTCCCATTAAAATCAAATAATTGCCTTGGAGAAGCATTGCCTGCTCCTGGAATAATATCTTTTACTAAAACTGTTCCGGCAGTGGTTCCATCACTTTTCCATAGCTCATAACCATTAATTCCATCATTGGCATTAAAATAAAGCGTTCCATTAACATTTGTTAATTCACTAATTTGACTCGAAATAGATCCAGGATAAATATCTTTTACAAGCACTGTACCAGATTCGGTTCCGTCAGTTTTCCATAACTCTTTACCATTAGCTCCATCAGTAGCAGTAAAATATTTGATTCCATTTATAAGAATAAAATCGTAAGGATTTGAATTAGAATAAGCGTCTTGTGACGTATTAAAATTCTTTACTAATTCTACAGTATCAAGCTGAGAATAAGAAGATGAGAATAATGTGATAGTTAATAGGGAAAGTAATAATGTCCTCATAGCGTTTTTGGCTTTAATATTAATACTACAAATCTCCAAATAAAACTTGCCAATTCATATACGTAGTACTACGTATATTTTGTAGTTTTAAGGATATGATTTTGAGGAAGCTTTTTCTTGTTATTTTTGTTGTCTTATCTGCAATTTGTTACTCTCAAGAGAAGGCAATCGAAGATGAGCAAGTAATTGAAGAATATACCTTTAGAACAAAAGTTTATGGTAAGAAAGAGGGTTATCCTATAAAAATTTTTCGAGCAAGTATTGTAGATGATTATGGTACACTTTGGGTTGCAGGAGATATTGATAATCCTGAAGTAATTCAATTCAACAAAGAATATGTAGGGCTTTACTTCTTTAATGGAACTAAATTTCAAGAATTTCCTTTACACGATTCCTTAAGAGGACATAGCATTAAATTATTACCCGGAATTAATAAGGATTTTATTGTTTTATTAAAAAATGAAATCGGTCCAATTCTACTTTCAATTAATCCTTTTGATCTTTCAAGCAGAGAAATTGAACAACCTAAATTCTCTAATGAGGGACTACAATCTATAAAACACTATGTAATCAACAATCAATTACATCTTGTATATACCTTTGAAAAAAAATCAGTTATATATAAATATAATGAAAATGATAAGTTTGAATTAATAAATGAAGTTGTAATTAAGAGTAAAGACATTGCTTATTTTGAAACAGTAATACCATTTAAGAATTCTGTTTTATTGAACGATATAAACTCAGGTATTTACACATTAAATGAGGACTTTACTAAATTAACTGCAGAGAACTTAGGATTAAATCTTGATAAAAATCGTAAAATACTGATTATAGATCATTTTGAATATAGAGACTCTATTTTCTTGAAGTTTAATATTTCAAGAAATTATTACTACTACAATGAAACAACAAGAAATTGGGAAATAACTAACTCAAATAGATTCCCTTTCAATAATAAAGAAGATAAGCAATTATTTAGTACCCAAAGTAAATCACTGATATTCAGCTCTAAAAAAGTTGATAGAACTTATTTGATTGAAATATATTCAAAAGAAAAAGAAGAACTATTAACTACCATTCCTTTGGGTGAATACATGAGTAATCCTAAAGTAAACTCAAGAGATAATCAAAAAGAACTCTTTATTTTTAGTAGGGATAAAATAACTCAAATAACTTATAGTAGACTAAAGGTTAAAACTTTTTTAAAAAAAAATAGCATAAGGGCTATGCACGAATTACCAGACAACATAGTATTAGTTGGAACAGAGCATAATGGAATGAAGGAGATTGATCTTGAGACTGGGAGTGAAAAAGATTATTATGGTTATTTATTTGGTGATTTGTTTTCTCCAGAACCTGCAAGAGGAATTTTTCAAGATTCCAATGGAATATTTACAAACTATGGAAGTGGATTTTGTTTTATTGATAATAAATCAAAAAAAGTAACTAATTACCGTTATTTCCCTATTTCTGTTTTTAAAAATAAAGGAGATAATCTTTACTATGGAACGAATGGGTATAAACTGATGAGGTTTGACAAAAAATCAAGAACCAATATTCCTGTTGCCAATACAGAGGGGATAAATATGCAAGATCTTTTAATTAATGGAGATACAATTTATTCTGCAACACTATCTGGCTTATTTGTTTATTGTAATGGAAAACAAGAATTGATAAAGCCTACTCAAGGTTCTGAACAATTTTTATGCCTTACACTTCACCCTAAGCTTGGAATATTGCTAGGAACTATTGATGGAAAAGTATTAGTTTACAATGCAAGTAAAAGAGAATTTAAAGAACTCTATTCAGATGAGCTTAAATCTAGTGTAGCAACAATATTAGTGGATGACAATGATAACATTTGGATAAACACTTTTAAAGGATTTATCCAATATAATTTTAAAGACAAGTCAACTTTAAAATATGGTGTTCAGGATGGCTTTACCAATAATGAGGCTAATAGATTGGCAGCTTTAAAATTAAAAAATGGAAATCTACTTATTGGAACAGTTAAAGGCTTAAACTATTTTAATCCTACTGAACTGTCTGAAACGGAAATTGATGCAACATTAAGAGTGACGGCAATAAAATATGTTGACTCGGATAAGAGACAGAAAAACGTTATTAGCCGAAAAGAATTAGTTGAAATTCAATCAATTACTTTACAACCACAAAATAGAAATATTACTATCTCTTTTGGCTTTAAGGATATACTTGGGCTGCAAGAAGAGCTTAAATTTAAATACAGATTAAATAAAGGCGAATGGAGAATTGAATCTGAGTTTGGCGAATTGTTCCTTGGAAACCTAGCTCCAGATAAATATGAACTAGAAATTATAGCCATAAACCAAATTGAAACTGAAATTGGAACGCCAATAAAAATGACAATCATTGCGCAACAGTTTTTTTATAAAACAGGTTGGTTTTGGGTGATTATTGGATTTATAGTTTTAGTAATTATTTCTTGGATTGCTTACCAGTTCTATAGAAATCAGAAATTAAAACAACATTTCTCGGATAAGATTATTAATGCTCATATTGAAGAACAAGCTTCTCTTTCGCAAAAACTTCATGACAGTGTAGGACAAAAATTACTACTTGCAAAAAATGATCTTATTCTCAATAAAAAAATGTCTATTGAAGAATTATCTAATATAGATGAAATAATATCAGAGGTGAGAAACATCTCGCATGATCTTCATCCTTTACAGTTTGAAACACTTGGTTTTAAAACATCTGTAGAAAATTTAGTTGAAGATTTTCAGAGAAATTCTTCCATATTTTTCTCTCATGATATCAACTGTAAAGATTCTATTCTATCTTTAGAGAAGGAAATTATCCTATTTGGTGTTATTCAAGAATCACTTAATAATGTCGAAAAACACTCTAGAGCAGAAGCCTGTCAGGTATTGATTTCTGAAAAAGGAAAGAATTTACGAATTCAAATAAAAGACAATGGTAAAGGGTTTGACATCAATAAAAAGTCGACTAATTTTTCCTTAGGCTTAAAGACTATGAAAGAAAAAGCTGACTACTTAAACGCTAACCTTACTTTCCTATCCAACAAAAATGAAGGAACTAGAATAAGGTTAAATGTAAAATTAAACAATGAATAAATTATGAGTTTGAAAATTTTATTAGCTGACGACCATCCACTTATTCTTAAGGGAACCAAAGAATTTTTAAATGAAATTGGCTTTGAAAATGTTATAACCTCCGAGGATGGGCTTGAAGCTTATAAATTAGTTTTAAAAGAAAAACCAGAGGTACTTATTCTTGATTATAACATGCCTAAACTAGATGGATTAGAACTAGCCAAACTATGCAACAAGGAAGGAATAAAGGTCAAAATAATTCTACTAACACTCCAGAAAAATGAATTAATACTTAAAGAAGTTGGTAAAACTATTGATGCTTATTTATTAAAAGAGGATGCATTAGACAAACTAAAAGAATGTATTGATTCTGTGAATGACAACAAAATCTATATTAGTTCCAACATTCAAAAATCTTCTCTAAATCATCTTAATTCTGATGATTTTATGAATCTCCTAACTTCTTCTGAAATTAAAATATTGAAACAATTAGCCAGAAATAAAACTTCTCAAGATATTGCTGAAGACTTATTTATATCTAAAAGAACCGTAGAAAAACATAGAAGTAATATTATACAAAAATTAGATTTAGCAAAAAATGGTAAATCACTACAACAGTTTGTTATTATTAATAAAACAAGACTAGAATTATAAGAAAAGTAATTCAATAAAAAAGCCATTGAAAATTAATTCAATGGCTATTTAAGTTTGTTAAAGTATAAATTGGTTAAATCCTCAACACAATTTTTTTGTAAAATAAAGGAACTGCAACTGAATAAAATACGGACATAAAAAACAATCCTAAAAAGTAAAAACTCATGTTAAGCGAAACTGAACTAAGTATCTCTGCACTTGATTTTGCTTTTTCATAATACTCCTCAAAAGAAGTGTTTTCGTAAAAATCATTGTTGGCCTGTATACTTGGCCAATCTTTTTCTTGGGATTCAATCATTTCAATTCTTTGTTCTCTTAATCCATTCAAAAACTGAGGATTAATAAACTTAAAGTAAACGAATAAAAAGACAAGAACTAGCAAAATATACTTCCCAGAACTCTTTAAGCAATTTTTAAAGTTAGTTGCAAAAGGATGAAATTCCTTTTCTTTTTTTACTTGAATAAATAAGGTTAACACTACTACAGCAAGTATAAAAAAGAGATTAAAATAAATCCCAATTTTAAAATGATGCGGTACTTTTAAAGTAAAAAGCAGCAGTTGGATTAACATCCAAACTGCTGCAATTGAAATAGGTAATGATACTTTTTTCTTCATTGTATTATCCATTCATTGATGCCAAAAACTCATCATTGGTTTTAGTATTTTTCATTCTATCTTTCATGAATTCCATTGCTTCAATAGGATTCATATCTGCAAGATACTTACGCATAATCCACATTCTTTGTAATGCTTCTTTGCTCATTAGTAAATCTTCTCTTCTTGTTCCTGAAGCTGTAATATCAATTGCTGGATAAATTCTTCTGTTAGCAATTTTTCTGTCTAGTTGTAGTTCCATGTTTCCAGTTCCTTTGAATTCCTCAAAGATAACTTCATCCATTTTAGAACCTGTATCAGTAAGTGCTGTTGCAATAATTGATAATGAACCTCCATTTTCAATCTTACGTGCAGCTCCAAAAAATCTTTTTGGTTTATGAAGTGCATTAGCATCTACACCTCCAGAAAGTACTTTACCTGATGATGGTGATACCGTGTTGTAAGCTCTTGCCAATCTAGTGATTGAATCTAAAAGAATACACACATCATGTCCACATTCTACCATTCTTTTTGCTTTTTCAAGCACAATGTTAGCCACCTTCACGTGTCTTTCTGCTGGCTCATCAAATGTAGAAGAAACAACTTCTGCATTCACGTTTCTTGCCATGTCTGTTACCTCCTCTGGTCTTTCGTCAATCAATAAAATAATCAAGTAAACCTCTGGGTGGTTTTCTGCAATTGCATTTGCAATGTCTTTTAGTAATACTGTTTTACCAGTTTTTGGCTGTGCCACAATCATTCCTCTTTGTCCTTTTCCTATTGGAGAAAACAAATCCATCACTCTTGTAGACATAGTTTCCTTAGAATGCCCTGTAATATTTAATTTTTCATCCGGGAATAATGGAGTCAAATGCTCAAAAGGAATTCTATCTCTAATGTAAGCAGGATCCCTCCCATTCACTTTATCAATACTTAATAATGGAAAATATTTTTCTCCAGTTCTTGGTGGGCGAATTGTACCAAATACTGTATCTCCAGTTTTAAGTCCAAATAATTTTACTTGCGAATTAGAAACATAAACATCATCTGGTGAACTTAAGTAATTGTAATCAGATGATCTCAAGAAACCAAATCCATCATTTGCTAATTCAAGTACACCTTCCATTTTGATTAATCCATCAAAATTATATCCGTGTTCTTCTCCTGGCTTAGTATTTTTTCTTGGATTTCCGTTTCCTCTGTTATTATCTCTGTTGTTTTCTCTTTTGTTATCACTACTCGAGTTATCTCTAGAAGCTCTTTCATTGTTAGAGCTTTCTCTTTTAGTATTTTTGTTTCCATCATTATTAGATTTGGCCTTGTCTTTATTACCTTGGTAATAAGGATTATTAGGATTGTTCAAATCTGCCTTAGTTGGCACGTAATCATCTGGATAAGTCTTTTGCTTTGCTTTTCTAGCTGCTGGTTTAGCTTTAGTTCTCTCTTCCGATTTTTCTTCAGAAACCTCTTTAGTTTCTTCAACACTAGGTTCTTTTTTTTCAGCTTTTGGAGCTCTTGGTTTTCTTGCTGGCTTAGGAGCATTCTCTTTAGCTTCGGTAGCTGGCTTTTCTGCTTTAGGTTTTTCTTCTTTAAGTATTGTGTTAGGCTTTACGGCCTGTTCGTCCAATATTTTATAAATTAAATCTTGTTTCTTCAAATTTAATTTTTTGATGTTTAACTTTTGAGCAATCTCTTTCAGCTCAGGAAGTAACTTTCCTGATAATTCATTAATGTCGTACATATGTTGTTAATGGTATAATAGTATTATTTAAGATTTTTGAAAATAATAACATGGCGTTTGCCAAGATTTAGTTTTGATTAATTAATAAAAAGAATTTTTTATTAGAAATAAGAAAAAATAGAATCTATATTTTTCTTCCGTACAATTATACGACTATTTTTTCTAATTTAGCAAAAAAACTAATAAATGATACAGAGAATTCAAACCGTATACCTTGTAATTTCAGCTATATGTATAGCTTTAACATTTTTCTTATCGTTTTGTACTTATGATATTTCGGGAGTAACTGGAATATTTAATGCAACAGGAATCAACTTCACGGGTAAATTCATGTTCTTCCCAGTTATTTACAATGTGTTTATCTCAGTCATATTGGCTTTTGTAGCTATTATGTCGTTCAAAAACAGAAAGACTCAGCTAAAACTTAATATGATTAACTATTTTTCCATCATAGTTTTAATAGTTTTTGTTTTTCTAAACTTTAATAACATTGAGGATGGACTCAAATTAGAAGAAGAAAATATACATTATGGTTTAGGAATGTTTCTTCCACTAATCTCATTGGTATGTTTGTTCATGGCTAACAGAGCTATAAAAAGTGACGAAAAGCTAATAAAATCAATGGATAGAATCCGATAATCAATTTAACTCCAACACTTAAATCATTCGTATGAATTCCAAAACTAAGAGTTGGATTTTGCTTCTATTGCTTGCCCTTATTTGGGGAAGTTCTTTCATCTTGATGAAAAAATCAATGTTTGATGCCAATGGCAATAAACTGTTAACAGCCAATGAAGTTGCAGCTTTAAGAATCTTTATTTCAGGAATTGTATTGATTTTTGTGTTTTTTAAAGAAATAAAAATAGCTTTTAGTAAAGATTGGGTTTCATTAATTTTAGTAGGTCTTTTAGGAAATCTTATTCCTGCATTTTTATTTACCAATGCCGAAAAAACTCTTTCGAGCTCATCTACTGGTATTCTTAACTCACTTGTTCCAATATTTTCTGTTTTAGTTGCATCCTATGTATTTGGTCACAAAATATCGGTAAAAGCTATCGGAGGTGTTTTAATTGGACTAGTTGGAACTATATTACTTATAGTTTTCAATTCTCAAGATTTGGAGTCTATTCAAATCTATCCTTCGTTTCTAGTTATAATAGCAACTGTTTGTTATGCATTTAGTCTTAACATCATTAAAAATAAACTAAATCATATTTCTTCAATTTCAATAACTGGGATCTCATTAGCATTTATGCTTCCTATGTGTGCCATTTATTTATTTGGATATTCTGATGTGATGGTTAAAATTGGGAACCCTGTTTATTCTCAAGCTTTCATACTAACTACAATACTTGCAGTAGTAGGTACCACATTTGCTTTGGTTATATTTAATCAATTAATTAAAATGACGACTTCAATTTTTGCATCTTCGGTAACGTACTTAATACCAATTGTAGCTATAATTTGGGGTGTATATTTTAAAGAACCAATTACCTGGGGAATTTGCTTTGCCTCTCTAATTATTGTAGGAGTTATTATTGTAAAAAAAGAAGAACAGAAAAGAGTTTCGAAAGAATTAGATTAATCTACTGATTTAATTTTCTTTACCATTTTAAGAATAAATACGTTATTTGGAATAGATATAAACTCATTATCTGCTGTTTTTATAATAGAAAAAAACATTCCAACATCATGCACCTTTCCTTCAATTTGAAATTCTTTATCTAGAATTTGAATGGTATCTCCAATATGAACTTCATGATTAAAGAAAATAATTAGAGTTGAAGTAATGTTAGATAAAATTGACCATTGAGCAAAAAAAGCAACTCCAAGCACAGTTAGTAATGAAGCAATGTAAGTTGCTAGCTGTGAGGGATGAATTCCCCAAATAAATAGTATTATCCCTATAAAAACAAGTGACAATAGAAATAAAAATATTTTCCTAACTATCTTAATTCTAGTTTTGTGATAGGAATATTTCAAACCTATTCTATCAATTATTCTTTGGATTATTTTAAGCAAAATAAAACCAAGTCCCATTAATATGAGCGTTTCAATGATTCTTACTTTATACTCTTCCATTTTATAATTATCATAATTTATTGAAGCTCTTGCTCATCCTCCATATCACTAATTATATCTTCAGGCTCAGAAGATTTAATATCTTCATCAAAAATTTCACCCTCAGTTGAGTCAATTCCCAATTCAGATTCGTGATACTCTCTTATTTCGCCTTCCATCTGCTCTTCCATTCCATCCTCTATGTAATTGAAGTTTAAATCTTTAATCATTACATCAGAAATCTTTTTCCCTTTGGCTTTAATAAGAGAAAATGTCATTACTAAACTTGTAATAAGAATAGTATAAAGCAAAACACCAGGCTCAAAATTTAATATTTCAAAGCTTTCATCTATCATTCTCACATGAAAAGTCCCATTTGATGAATTTACACACTCAGACACTATAGTTGTTACCTCATTTGTAGCTGTATTAAGGTAATCGAATTCTCGACCGTTATTGATACAAGTGTCTATTTCTGATTGAGATAAGTCCTTAATCCCATTAGGAATAGTATAAAATAATAAAACGGTAATTAACCCTCTTGGAGCAATCCATAACTGAGGAGTAATTTCTCTATTCCACAATATTATCTTTAGCACTAGGAACCTAACAACATATAAAATTGCAACAAAAACAACACTTTGTATTGCAACTTGTAAATCGACTAGACTTAAGAGAGATATTGAAATACCAAACATCACAAAAAAGAAGGTTCTTAAAAAGAAAGCTGACTCTAATGTGATAATATGAAACTCATGAAATACAGGTTTTAACTTATCCTTATCCATTAGATTCTTGAGAGGTCCTCTGAAAAATATTTCAACATTATTAAGTATGATACCAAAAAATAAAATAATAATTAATGAGGATAAATGATAGACTGAACCAATTCCATACATTAATGTAAGTATTGATATCACTAGGAATAATTTAACATGACTTGTCAGCTTATTAAATATCCAAACTGCTATATAACTGAATATTACAGCTACTAAAATAGTAATTCCAATGTTTGTACTTACACCAATAATTACATCTTGTGTTGTTTCAAAATCATTAGGAGCTGTGAGGAATTGAAAGAAAATAATTCCTAGAATATCCGAAAATGTACTCTCGTAAATCATGAACTCTTTTTTCTCTTCGGCCAATGAGGTTACACTCGGGATTATGATTGCACTACTCATAATAGATAATGGTACTGCATAAATAAGAGACCTATAAAAATCTGCACCTAAAAATCCTTGAATACAAAAAGCAATTAAAACTGAACTAAAACCAAGAGCAAAAAGAGCTACAAAAAATGAACGAACAATTAAACCAATTTTATCCTTACTTAATTTTAAATCAAGTGCAGCTTCTAATACTATGAGTATTAACCCTACTTTCCCTACAATAATCAATGATTTTTGAATCAGTGGATTATCTTTAATATCAGGGACTAAATACTGAATTGCCACACCCAAAACCATCAACATTAATACACTAGGAATATTAGTTTTCTTTGATAGAAAATTAAAAACAAAACTGATAATAATAATAAGTGATCCTCCTATAATTAAAAGGTATTCGGGCTTAATAGGTAAAATGCTTAGTAGTGTCATAATAGTTTATTGAGTAGAAATAAGTTATTGAGTTTATAACTCAATAGACAATCAATTAGTTTTACTCTTCTTCCGAAGAATCAGCTTCTGGCTCAGGGACTAAAACTAGAGTTTTTTCTTTTCTAAAATAATCTCTGTGCCAAACCAATATAGAAAAAATACCTATTGAAATGGCAGCATCAGCAATATTAAAGATAAATGGAAATATTTGTTTACCAGCCCAAAATGGAGACCATTCAGGTAGAGAAACATCAAATTGAAGCATATCAACTACTTGACCGTGCATGAAACTGCTATAACCTCCTTCTGGTGGCATAAATTGAGCCACTTCAAAATAGGTGCTTTCACTAAATATCATTCCATAAAATGCACCATCAATCACATTACCTATTGCTCCAGCAAATACGCATCCAACTGATATTAATAAGCCAGTTGGTGCTTTGTTAGAAATCAATTTTCTTATTCCAATAAAAATGGCTGTAATTGCTATAATTCTTAATACACCAAGTATTAATTTTCCGTAAGCAAAATTGAATTCTTGACCAAAAGCCATTCCGTTATTCTCAACAAAATGAGCTTTAAAAAACCAAATATCAAAACCATCTTGACCAATAGTCATTGTGGATTTGACATAGAGCTTTACTACTTGATCAAGTATTAAAATTATTAAAGTAATGAGTGCTACTTTCTTCAATTAATTAAGATTGTTGTTGATTCTTAGCTTCAATGCTTAATGTTGCATGAGGTACCAACATTAATCTCTTTTTATTAATAAGCTTTCCTGTTACACGACAAACTCCATAGGTTTTATTTCTAATTCTTAATAGCGCATTCTCAAGACTTTGAACAAATTTATCTTGTCTTGCAGCCTTTTGTGCATTCATTTCTCTTGAGAAAGTTGATGCTCCATCTTCCATCATATTAAAAGTCCTACCCGTATCATTAGTTCCGTGATCATCTTTAAGAGAAAGCTCATTATTTAGTAATTCTAAATCAATTTTTGCTTCTTTAATCTTCTCTTCAATTAATACTTTAAATTCTTCCAGCTCGGCATCACTGAAACTTGTTTTTTCTTTTTTGTCTGCCATAATATTTAGTTTTTTTCAATGCTAACAAATATAGAAATATCTTCTTCAAAATCTAATTTGGTAGCGTTATTTTCATTTAATTTATTTGAATACACAATTGTATCCGTTAAAGTCTCCGTAGAAACATATTTTTCATACGATTTAATCGCAATTTCAACAGTTTCATTTCCAGTTAATTCTAGTGCTATTCTATCTGTCACTTCAAAGTCACTTTCCTTTCTTAAATTCTGGATTCTATTTACTAGTTCTCTAGCTATTCCTTCATTAATTAATTCTTGATTTAAAGAAGTATCTAAAGCAACAGTAATTGAACCGTTATTTGCTATTAACCAACCTGGTATGTCATCCGTTACTATTTCAAAATTATCAATAGATAGTTTAATAACATCACCATTAACGTCTATTTCTACTTCTTTATTTTTTTCAAGAAGGTTAATATCGTCTTCGGTCATTTTTCCACATAAAGCGGAAATATTTTTCATATATTTTTTATACTCTGATTGACCAATTACCTTAAAGTTAGGCTTTACTTTTTTAGTCAAAACGCCAGTTGTATCTTTCAGTAGCTCAAGTTCTTTCACATTTACTTCACTTAGGATTATATCCTTAACAGCAGTTATTTGTAATTCGAATTTCGAGTCTAATATTGGTACCATTATTCTTTGTAATGGCTGCCTTACCTTAAGCTTATTTGTTTGCCTCAAACTCAATACCATAGACGATACTTGCTGAGCAATCTCCATTTTCTCTTCTAATTCTGATTGGATAAGAGAATTGTTAGCTACAGGAAACTGAGCTAAATGAACTGAATTTAATTCATTCTTTCCACTTGCTTTATTCAAATCTAAGAACAATCTATCGGAGAAAAATGGTGCAATTGGCGACATCAAAACCGAAATAGTTTCTAAGCAAGTGTAAAGAGTTTGATAAGCCGAAATTTTATCTTCAGCATACTCTCCTTTCCAAAAACGTCTTCTACATAGTCTTACATACCAATTACTTAACTGGTCTATTGTAAAGCTTTGGATTAATCTCCCTGCTTTTGTTGGCTCATACGATTCGTAAGCTTCATTAACTTCTTTCACCAAAGTATTTAGCTTAGATAATATCCATTGATCAATTTCTGGTCGGTCGCTTACTTCCTCTTCTGAATAATTAAAATTATCGATATTGGCATACAATGCAAAAAACGAATATGTGTTGTAAAGAGTACCAAAGAACTTTCTTTGAGTTTCTATTATTCCTTCTGTATCAAACTTAAGATTGTCCCAAGGTTGAGCATTTGTAATCATATACCACCTAGTAGCATCTGGTCCAAATTTCCCAAGAGTTTCAAACGGATCTACTCCATTCCCAAGTCTCTTAGACATCTTTTGTCCGTTCTTATCAAGAACTAACCCGTTAGAAATAACATTCTTGTAAGCTACATCATCAAAAACCATAGTAGCAATTGCATGAAGTGTAAAGAACCAACCTCTTGTTTGGTCAACTCCTTCAGCAATAAAATCTGCTTTACGCAAACCGTTTTCCACTTCTTCTTTATTCTCAAAAGGGTAATGCCATTGTGCATAAGGCATTGAACCAGAATCGAACCAAACATCAATTAAATCAGCTTCTCTGGTCATTGGTTTTCCTGATGGAGAAACTAAAATAACTTCATCTACAAAGTTCTTGTGCAAATCAAAAGAATCGTAATTCTCTTTACTCATATCACCCACTGCATAACTATCGAATGGATTTTTCTCCATTAATCCTGCTTTCACTGATTTATCACATTCAGCTTTTAATTCTTCAACCGAAGAAATACAAATTTGTTCCGTTTTATCTTCAGATGTCCAAATAGGAATTGGAATTCCCCAATATCTTGAGCGAGATAAATTCCAGTCGTTTAGGTTCTTAAGCCATTCTCCAAACCTACCAGTTCCAGTAGATTCTGGTTTCCAGTTAATAGTTTCGTTAAGCTCCTGCATGCGCTTTTTAGCATGAGTAGATTTTATAAACCAAGAATCTAAAGGATAATACAATACTGGCTTATCTGTTCTCCAGCAATGAGGGTAAGAGTGCTCGTATTTCTCTACTTTAAAAGCTCTATTTTGCTCTTTAAGTTCAATTGCAATCTCTACATCAATTGATTTTTCTGGAGCTTCTCCTTCGTCATAATATTCGTTTTTTACATATTTCCCTCCAAACTTCTCTCCTAGTTCTGGCAAAAATCTTCCTTGTAAATCAACTAACGGAATTGCTTTTCCATCTTCATTCAATACTAACATTGGTGGTATTCCAGCATCCTTAGCAACTTTTGCATCATCTTGTCCAAATGTTGGTGCAATGTGAACAATTCCAGTTCCATCAGAGGTAGTTACAAAATCTCCCAGTATCACTTTAAATGCTTTGTCAGCATCTTCATGAGGAAGAGCCAAAGGCATTAATTGCTCGTATTTTCTTCCTTCAAGGTCACTACCTTTTAGTTTTCCTATTACTTCATAAGGAATTGTTTTATCTCCAGCTTTATACTCAGAGATTAATAATTCAGAGTTTTTAGCACTGAAGTGTTTTCCTAATAAATTCTCTGCAAGAACTATTGTAATTGGCTCAAAAGTGTACTGGTTAAATGACTTAACTATTAAGTAATCAATGTTTTTACCCACAGCTAAAGCAGTGTTAGATGGTAATGTCCAAGGAGTAGTTGTCCAAGCCAAGAAGAATAATTCTCCGTGAGCTTGTTTATCTGAATCTACAAATTTGGTTACTTTTTCAACACAACAACTCTTTACTTTAAACTGGGCAACAACAGTGGTATCCTTTACATCACGGTAACTTCCGGGCATGTTAATTTCGTGCGAACTTAATCCTGTTCCTGCAGCTGGTGAATAAGGCTGAATTGTGTAACCCTTGTACATTAGGTCCTTTTTGTAAATATTATTCAATATCCACCAAACAGACTCTATATATTTATTATCGTAAGTAACATATGGATCTTCCATATCTACCCAATATCCCATTTTCTCAGTTAAATCATTCCAGATATCTGTGTATTTCATTACAGATTCTTTACATGCTTTGTTATACTCAACAACAGATATCTTTTTTCCAATATCTTCTTTAGTAATGTTAAGTGCTTTTTCAACACCTAATTCTACTGGTAATCCATGAGTATCCCATCCTGCTTTTCTGTTTACACGAAAACCCTGAAGAGTTTTGTACCTACAAAAAATATCCTTTATCGTTCTTCCCATTACATGATGAATACCTGGTAAACCATTGGCAGAGGGTGGCCCTTCAAAGAAAATAAACGGATTGTTTTCATCACGTGAAGAAATACTCTCCTCGAACACTGAATTTAGTTTCCAGTTTTTTAATACTTGAGAGGCTACATCAGGTAAATTAAGTGATTTATAAGTAGGATATTTATTACTCATTAGATTAAGATAATTTTTCACGAATTTAGTGAAATGCTTAATAAATCACGCTTTTTTATTCAATAAAAAGGTGATAAAATTTGCAAAATTAATAATGTATTTTAATGGGCTTAATCGACCTTTAAAAACAGGGAATTACATTTGTTAACTAAGTGTTAAAAAATATGAGTTATCTTTAAAAAAAGAGGCGAAAAAAGGAATGAGTAAATCTATATACAGTGGTAATTATACCAGAGCATTTTTATCTAAAAGGGTTTCTCCTTCAGATTCTATTGAACAGACATTTTACTCAGAATCAATTGAAGTTGGCGAAGGTGAAGGTTGTTATATTTATAGTTTTAAGGAAAATAAATTGATTTTTTCAAAAGGGATGGATACATTTTTTAATGTAAGTCCTGAGGAGATAAATATAGTTTTCTTAAATAGTGTTTACCAAGAAGATTTTACAAAGTTTGTAAATGAATACTATGATAGACTATTACTATACCTATACAACAATAACGAAAATATAAAAGATTTTTCGAGTAATTTAATAGTGAAAGCCAAAGGCCTTGAATCTTCCATTTTGGTTAATATTAGAATATTAAAAACAGATGCTAACGGAAATTTAGTCTCCATAATAGGAAAGATTAAAAAGGTGGATGAGGTTAGAACTACCAATGTGGTTCAATATTCTTTAAAAGGAATAAGCGACACTAATTTTACTGATAAAATTAATTTTGATTTAGATCATAAACTTTGTATTTCGGAAATTAATATAGATTTATTAGAATTAATGGATGCTGGTAAATCACAAAAAGAAATTTCAGAATCACTTACTATTAATGAAGAGGAACTCACAAAAAGAATTTCTCAATTACTTAATAGATTTGAAGTTAATTCTAATGAAGAGCTAATAAAATTCGCTAAAAATAATTTTATCATACCTTCTCAGTTTGAAGCATTTAATTTCAACTAATTAATATAAGTAAATAGTTATCAGTATTTTATAATTAATAAAACACAAATAATTTTTCTTTTTTAAATAAAAAAACCTTATATTAGACTAAGAACTAAACTAACATATATTTATGAGTAAAAGCAAATTTTCTGGGAACTATACAAAAGCTTTTTTATCTAAAAAAGTATCTTCAGCAGATTCTGCAGAACAACTTCACTATGATAAAACTATCGATATAAAAGAAAATGAGGCTACCTACATATATAGCTTTAAAGAAAACAAACTAGTTTTCTCTAAAGGCTTAGAGTCTTTACACAACATTAAATCAGAAGAAATAAATATATTTTTTATTAGAAACTTAATTGCAGAACATTTTTTAAATTTTTCTAATGAGTATCATGACAGATTGCTATTGCATATTTATAACAATAAGAATATAGAGAATTTCTCTACTAACATAATTTTGAACTATAACACTTTTGACACACCAGTTTTACTAAATATTAAAGTGTTTGAAACTGACGATAATGGAAACCTACTTTCAGTAATTTCTAAAGCTATAAAAAGTGAGAAATTAAAAACTACTAAAGTTGTTCAATATTCTTTAAATGGTAGCTTTCAAGAAGAATTTAATAATGAAATAAACTTTAATTTAGACCATAAACTTTGTATCTCAGAAAAAAACATAGAATTAATTGAGCTTTTAGAAAAAGGTAAGTCAGTTGAAGATATTGCTACATTACTTTCTGTTCCTGTTGATAGTATAATGGTAAGAATTAGTAATCTTTTCAAAAGATTTGATGTTACTAACAACAAAGATTTGATTCAGTTCGCCAAAACAAATTTTCTTATTCCTAATCAATTTAAAATTTTCTCTTAAATCAAAAACATACAATTTAAAAAAGTCCTCCATTAGAAAATGGAGGACTTTTATTTGAAAATGACCCATTGATAAATACATTAAATAAAACTAAAAATATTAGCCTTAACTATTTACTTTTTAATGTTTTATCACATTCCCAAACCATAATATGCTTTCATTCCGTTTGGATACACTCCTTCTATTAGCACACCATCTTTCTCCGCTTTTTTTAATTGCTTTTTTAAATCATCTACCGATTTAACAGGACTCTTATCTACTTTGGTT
>CALLII010000048.1 GCA_938009745.1 uncultured Flavobacteriales bacterium | reverse complement strand
TGTTGAGATTACCGTATCGTTATTCACGAATACTTTGGTTGTGTCACCAAATCCATCTACGTAATAAACACTGTCTCCTATCTGACCGAAGTCAGTCGTATTGGTATCTCTGTAATCAATGATTGTTGCCAATCCTGTTTCATCTGTGTAAGTGAATGTTCCATTGTTGTTGTTCACCAAAGTAGAAATTACAGTATCGTTATTCACGAATACTTTAGTCGTATCTCCAAATCCATCTACATAAAATACTGAGTCTCCTATTTGTCCGAAGTCTGTTGTGTTGGTGTCTTTTGAATCGTAAATAGTGATTGTTCCGTCTTCACTGGTGTAAGTGAAGGTACCATCTCCATTGTCTACTAATGTCGTGATAGCAGTGGTATCAGTATTATTATAGATTTTTGTAGTATCACCAAATCCATCTACGTAATATATACTATCTCCTATCTGACCAAAACTTGTGGTATTAGTATCCTTAGAATCATAAGTTATAATTGTACCATTTTCATTTATGTAAGTGAAAGTGCCATCTCCGTTATCAACTATAGTAGTTACAGTTTCCATGGAATCTATCATTGCTCCAACATTTATGATAGTTGGTGAACCATTTTCATCTAAATAGGTTATTGTAGAATCTGTAAATGATATAGAAGTGACTGTCTCAGATGAGTCAATCATTGCTTTTATGTTTATAACACTAGATATACCATTTTCATCAGTGTATGTAAGAGTTGAATCAGTACTCGTTAATGTGGTAACAGTCTGAAAAGAAGTTACAATGGCTCTCATATTTATGTAATGAACCATATTCCCTTCTCTTATAACTATACTATCACCCTGAAGAAA
Organism: uncultured Flavobacteriales bacterium; assembly: GCA_938009745.1. Lineage (GTDB taxonomy): Bacteria > Bacteroidota > Bacteroidia > Flavobacteriales_D > CAJJDF01 > CAJJDF01. Next base: position 6,283 of record CALLII010000048.1, on the reverse strand, counting down.
AATAGTGTCAATCAATTCATTAGTACTATCTAAATCAGGCAAATAGACAGAAATACGTTTTCCATTTTCATAAAGATATAAACTGTCTAAAGACGAAATAACCAAACTATCTACATCTGAATCAATAGAATCTTTTAATAAAATTGCGAGAGAATCTAACCAAGGTTGATTAGAAAATAAGGTGTCAGCATTGTTGAAAATAAATCCTCTTAAACTATCTGAAAAGCTTTGACTACTAAAAAGTGTATCAGCATTATTAATCATTGAAATAATAATTAACGAATCTAAGTTAGTGAAAATGGTAGCTGTTAAATCAGTTAAAGTAAGATATTTAACTACTCCTGAATTGTCTATAACCAAAAAGGCAGTATCTGTATTTGTTCTTCTTAAATCCTCTATTCTAACAGGATCGGGATTTGGATTCCCAGGTGCACGAACAACATGAAAACTATTAGTTGGCGTAGTTGTTCCTATACCTACATTTTGACCGAATAACGAATTAACACCAACAAAAAGAATAAATGTTAATGCTAATTTTAACGAAAAATTAGATGCGATTGAATAATATTTTTTCATAAATTTGATAAAATAAATTGTTTTGAGACTGACAGTTTACTGAAAATCTTTTCAACTTCAAATATAGCCATTTATTAACTTAAAACGCCCTGTTAACTTACCGTTAACGAATATTTATTAACCTTTAATTTTTAATAAGTTATGTATAAATCATATTTACTTTTACTAGCCATATTTTTAGCAAACTGTACCGAGCCTCAAAACATTAACGATTCAAACACTGAATTGGTTGCAAAAACAGAAAAACATATTGAATATCATCCAAATGGTAAAGTAAAGTTACAAGGTGATTTAGTGAAAGGAATTCGACAAAATACTTGGGTTTCGTTCTATGAAAATGGAAACAATTGGAGTGAATCAAATTATCTTTTTGGAAAGAAAAACGGGATTTACAAGCTATTTTATCCCAATGGAATATTAAAAGTTCATGGGGTATATGAAAATGACGTAAAAAAGGGAGTATGGTTTTTTTACAGAGAAAATGGTCAGTTTGAAAAAGAAATAGATTTTAATAAAGAAAAAAATAATGAATCAAATTAAATCCAAGCTACCTGAAGTTGGAACAACCATTTTTTCAAAAATGTCTGCTCTTGCGAATCAACACAAGGCCATAAACTTGTCTCAAGGTTTTCCTGGATTTAAAGTTGAAGAAACTCTTATTTCATTAGTTTCTAAATATCTTGAAGAAGGAAAAAATCAATATGCCCCAATGCCCGGAATATTGGAGTTGAGAGTTACATTAAGTAATTATCTTGGAAAAACATACCATTGTGAGTTAAATCCAGAATCAGAAATAACTGTAACAGCAGGAGCAACTCAAGCAATTTACAATACAATTTCGGCAGTAATAAACGAAGGAGACGAAGTAATTTTATTTTCTCCTGCTTACGATTGTTACGCTCCAGCTATTGAAGTTCATGGAGGGATTCCAGTTTTTATACCTCTTAAACATCCCGATTATTCTATTAATTGGAAATCTGTGAAAGAACAGATTAACTCAAAAACTAAAATGATTATGATTAATTCTCCCCATAATCCTACGGGGAGTTTATTATCAAAAGAAGATTTAGAGCAACTGAAAGAAGTCACAAAAGGAACAGATATCCTAATCATTAGTGACGAAGTATACGAGCACATTACTTTTGATGGAGAAAAACATGAAAGCGTTCTCTCCTACCCCGAATTGAAAAAACGATCAATGGTGGTTTATTCTTTTGGAAAGAGTTTGCATGTAACCGGATGGAAACTTGGATTCTGTGTAGGACCAGATTGGCTAATGAATGAGTTTAGAAAAATTCACCAATTCACTGTTTTCTCCTGTAATTCTCCAATGCAATATGCTATTAACGAGTATATTTTAAATCATAATCCATTTGCCAATACTTCGGAATTTTATGAAAGAAAAAGAGATTTGTTTTTAGCTTCAATTAAGGATTCTCGATTCAAAATAATTCCTTGTAAAGGAACTTATTTTCAGTTGCTTAACTATTCTGAAATTACAGATATGAATGATGTAGAATTTGCAGAAAAGCTAACTATTGAACACGGAATAGCCTCTATTCCAATCTCGGTATTTTATCCAGATTTAGAAGATAATAAAGTGCTTAGGTTTTGTTTTGCTAAGGAAGATGATTTACTAATTAAAGCTGGAAAACTATTATGCACGATTTAACTGTTGCAGCCATACAATCCGAAATTATTTGGGAAGATATTGAGGCTAATTTGACTCTTTTTGGAGATAAAATTGATAGTATTAAAACTCAAGTAGACTTAATAGTTTTACCCGAAATGTTTACAACTGGTTTTACCATGAATACGAGTTTGTCCGAGAAAATGGATGGCAAAACAGTTAACTGGATCATTGAAAAGTCTAAAAATACGAGTACTTGTATTTTGGGTTCGGCTATAATTGAAGAAAAAGGAAATTACTACAACCGAATGCTGATTGCCAAACCAGATGGTAGTTTATTAACTTACGATAAACGTCATTTATTTACTTTTGCAGGCGAACAAAATCATTTTTCTTCAGGAAAAAAACAAATTCAGTTTGAATGGAAAGGCTGGAAAATTTGCCCTTTAATTTGTTACGACCTGCGCTTTCCTGTTTGGAGTAGAAACACTAACGAAACTGATCTCTATATTTATGTAGCTAACTGGCCTGAAGTTCGCCAAAAACCTTGGAGTAATTTATTGGTAGCTCGTGCGATTGAAAATGTAAGTTATGTTGTTGGTGTTAATAGAGTTGGAGTTGATGGAACAAACAAAAAATACTCTGGGAATTCAGCAATAATTGACTTTAAAGGAGAGGAAATTTCAAACTTTGAACCTCATAAAAATGAGATTCACATTCACACTTTGAACAAGCAAAATTTAATCAATTTTAAGGCTAAATTTCCTGCTCTAAATGATAGGGATAACTTCAAAATAAACCTTGACTAAAACCATTATTTTGTAACCACCAATTTTTTAGTAATTATAGTTTCTCCTGAGTAAACTCTCACCCAGTATATTCCAGAAATAAAACTTTCTACATTTAAAGAATAAGAGGTATTGTTAACTCTATTTACATCCGAGACTAATTTCCCATCTGTTGAGTAAACAATAATTCTGTCAATAATTTTTGATCCATTAATAGAAACAATATTGTTAGCTGGATTTGGATAAATAGATATTTTATTCTCTTCTAATTCATCCAAAGAAGCATATTGCTTTTGAATAATCGATATATCCGTATAATTCATTTTTGCCTCTAGCTTTATTTGAATTGTATCGTCACTAAACTGATTCGTCAAAGTATCTCTTGTCTTATTCCAAATAGTAGTTGGTAATTCGTCACCCGATTCAAAAGGAAACAACATTACTTTAAAATTTGGCTCCACAGAATTACTTTCAACAATTAATCTAGGCCTTACCCAGTTTGGGTTTGGTGAATAAGAACTTCCATTAAAAAAATTAACATAACTCAAAGTATCCATATAACCTGGAGCAGAAACACTATCCATATTTGCTTTGTTTAATACTCTCACCAACAACCTTCTATTTCCTGTTGTAGTCGGTTCTTTAAAAATCATATCATACCTATAATTAGAATCTTTAAGATTAATAATTACTGTATCCAAAGATAAATCTCTTGCAATTTGAGCAATCCACTTATAGTTATGAGTTATACTGTCTTTTTTTACATCATCTACAACCAAAAGATAAGGATGTTTTCCTTTTACTAAAGCTGTATTTCGCACCATATTTCCCATTGGATTATAAGGTCTTTTTATCATTTTCTCAATTTTTGTTGGCTGGTGCCAATGAGGAAAATCATAGAAAGGAATATTATATTGAGCTTCTGGATGTTGAGTAACTAAAAAATCGTTCCAAGTCTCTGTTACTTTAGTCCATCCTCCAGTTCCTAGCCAAGGATGGTCGTTTGCAGAATCTTGCGGAGACCAATGCCATTCCCAAGAATACGCATAAGTTGCATCTGCCGAAGCGGTAGAAATCTGATCAGAAACAGAATAATCCAACATTGTTGCTGGCTGACGACATTTGTCTCCGTCAGGATCTCCCACTCCCATTCCTTTCCCATCAATTAGTATCATAGAATGAAAATCGGAAGGTTGAAAAGGACTTCCACCATAAGATTTTCTTATCCAAATTCTTCCTAATCCACTTAAAGTAAAATCTAACCTATCCCCATGAGTATGACCTCCCATATCCTGACGGACATGAAATTGTGTGGCCAAAGCATTGGAATCCGAACCTGTTTTAAAAACTGCCAATCCCCTATCCATTGCAACAAAATCAGTTGTAGCAACTTGATTTGCCTGAGCTTGCCAGGTTGAACTTGAATAATCTTTGGCGAAAATAGCTGCTGGAATTAAATAACTGTTGTAACTATCATCTGCCAAAACTTGCTGATAAACATATCCTTTAGAGGTGTTTTGATGAAATGAACTGATGTAATTTCTCCAAACAAAATCAATTTTCTGAGAATTGGGATAAATCCATTTTAGACCTACAACATCTGCAGAACTAAATTTGTATTGCCCTTTTTCGGCATCATATCCAGATCCTCCCCACACATCATAACTGGTAAATCCATGACCAAAAGGCTGCATAATTGCAGGAAGAAATTTTTCTCCATATGCTCGTACATGCGGATGACCTAATAAACTGTACCCTCTTTTTGCAGCTACAATCATAGTCGTTACATATTGGTAATTTTTCCCTAAACCTTCATATCCAGCTCCCGAAGGATACCAACCGTAATTAATAAATGTATGATAAGCACGCATCCATTCTCGGGTTAATGTACTGTCATAACCTGGTTCTCCTTCTATTGATAAATTCATTACAATTTCGAATGAATTTAATGTACACCAATTACTTGTATTGGCATAACTTGTTAAATCTCCTCCATGTCTTGGATGCTCAGGAATTACTTTACTCAATGCTAAACGAACTGTATCTCTTTGACTTACAGTCATGTTATTGTAATTAAAATCATAACACAAAGCCATATGCGTTCCTCCTAACATATTGAAATCCATGCCATTTGGATCTAATGTAGCGTCATTCAAAACTAAACGTGCCCAGAAGTTCATAGCTGTTGCTAATTCTGTGGCTCTTACAGAAGTGGTTTTTCCAATAACTGGATCAGTGTAACTTGGATAAAGCAAGCAAACAAAAGCTTCCATTGCCATTAAACTAGCCGTTCTGTGTCTAGATTTAATTGGGATTCCTGTCCAAACTGAAGCATCTTGAACTTTTAATTTATCATAAAAAGGACCAAAATTCCATGCTCCAGCATTATCAATCAATCTGTTATTGTCATTATCCTTTGCATATGAAGCATTTTGATTATACCCTCCCGAAATATATTTCAAATGCAATAATCTACAATGAGCTTCTATCACTTTTTTAATTGCATTTCCACTTGTTGTAGAATCCAATCTTCTTACTATATCTGGTATTTCAGATGGGCCAAAATACACTCTTGGATGAACACCTACTGCTGGCGCATGAACAATATCCACTAAACCGGTTGAATCCCAATTTACAATTCGATTTCCCAATCCTATTAAATCATCATTGGAATAAGAACTCCATTGATCTGTAAATCCTCCTTTTTGGGCTTGTTGAGAATAACTAGTTGTAAATAATACCGTGAAAAATAGTAGGTAAAAGTGTTTCATTTAGATAGTAAGATTGTAATATTTTTGAATACGAAAAGTAACTTAATAAGTTCCTAGGATAAAGGATTAAAATGAGTGTGATAACAGAATTATATTTAGTTCTTTAAATAAATACAAATTTAAACTTGACTTGAATTTAGCATAAGTTTAATCAATGATTTAAAAATTCATAGTCAAACCAATTCGTTTTCTATCCGCATCCACTTCCATTACTTTCACTTTTACGTGTTGGTGTAATTTCACTTTATCTGCAGGATTAGAAATGTATTCGTCACAAATATTAGATATGTGAACTAATCCATTTTCCTTAATTCCTATATCTACAAAGCATCCAAAATTGGTTACGTTAGTAACAATTCCATTTAATTCCATTCCAGGCTTTACATCTGAAATGGTTCTTAAACTTGCATCAAACTCAAGCATTTTAGCTTTTTCTCTTGGGTCTTGGCTTGGCTTTTTTAGTTCAGAAACAATATCAGTTAAAGTAGCCATTCCTGTAATTGAGTTTTGGTAAGAGG
>CALLII010000047.1 GCA_938009745.1 uncultured Flavobacteriales bacterium | reverse complement strand
CATCCAAATGCTGATGTGATATTTACTGTGTAAGTTGTTGGTGTATTTACAGTTACTGTTGGGTTTGCACTATTAGCATTGTTCATTCCTACACTTGGTGACCAACTATAAATTGAACCTCCACTTGCTGATAAAGTAATTACCGTTCCTACACAAATAGTAGTATCTGGCATTACGTTAATAGTATCAATATTTACTGATACAGTTACTGTATCAAATAAATCACATCCATTTGGACTTGTAGTCTGTAACGTATATGTTGTTGTTATTTGAGGAGTCACTGTTGTGCTTGAAGTTATTGCTCTGTTCGACCAGTTATAACTTCCTCCTCCACTTGCAATTAATGTTGCACTTTCTCCCAAACAGATTGCTGTATCTGGACTGATTGTGTGTGGGTCATTATTTACCGATATTCTCACTGAATCTTCCAATAAACATCCGTTTGGACTTACTACATCCAAGACATAAGTAGTGTTTTGAGTTGGACTTACAGTTGTTGATGCTGTTGTTGCTCCAGTTGACCACGAATAACTTCCTCCTCCAGTTCCAATTAATGTTGCACTTTCACCTAAACAAATTATTGTATCTGATGAAATCGCCATTGTGTCATTATAGAAATCTACATATACTGAATCGGTATAGGTACACCCAATACTTGAAATCATATCTACGTAATACCATGTTGGTGAATTAACTGTTACACTAGGATTAGGTGTATTAGCTCCTGTCATTCCAGTAGTCGGATACCAACTATAACTTGTAGCTCCTGTAGCCAAAAGAGAAATAGTCGTTCCCGCACAAATTGTAGTATCTGGAGTAATTGTTCCAATTAATGAATCAACAACTACTGTCACATAAACTGTATCTGAGTTACAATAAAAATCTGAAATTAAACGGTATGTTGTTGTTGTTGATGGAAATGCAATTGGGTTTGCAATTGTATCACTTGAAAGAGAATTAGCAGGTGTCCATGAATAAGTTTGTCCATTATAGGAATTAAGCTGAACAGAATCACCAACACAAATTGGAGCAACTGTATCTAAAGCTAAAGCAGCAGGTTGATAAGCATTAAAAGAAACTCTACTTGTATCTGGCTCAACACATCCTGTAGAATCAGAAACGATTAATGTTACAATATATAATCCAGTATCTGCATAAACATGAGTTGGTTGAAATAAAGTAGAAGAATCTCCATCTCCAAAATACCATTTATAAGTATTTCCCCCACTACTATTATTAACGAAGTTTACTGAATCGGGTAAACACAAATAAGGTACCGGTAAAGCTGCAATAGTTTGAATGTAAGAAATATTCATTTTAATTACACCCAAGTTACAATTTGTACTATTATTTGTTGCTGACCAAGCTCCTGGAGTTGTAGGCAAATCACTGTGAGCTCCACAACCTGCACAAATTGCTTGATAAACATTTCCTTTTTTATCAAACCTACTAGTCCCTCCATCTACATGTTCATCACTAACTGCACCTCCAAAATACGTTCCATATCTTAGTGCGGTAGCATCTCTATCTAAAACCATTAAATAAAAATCACTACTGTCAGTAGTAGATTGGTAAGCATCAGCAGTTAAAGGCAATCCAAAAGTATTACTTCCTGTAGCTCTAAAATATCTGTTTGTTGCACCACCCCATCCAGATAAATAAATTAACCCACAATCATTTACTAAAAAAGCTGAAGGTGAAAAATCTACTACTCCTCTTCCTGAGCCTACAACTGTGCTCCAAATAGATGTACTTAAATCATTAGAAAATTTATGAAAGAATTGTTTAGAATTTGGATTCGAATAAGTTCCTGGTGTAACTGGATAATTACCTAATGATTGACCTGTAACATATACATTATCATTAATATCTAACTGAACAAAGTAACATTGATCATAACTCCCAGTTCCAAGATAAGTACTTGCAGTTAAAGAATTTGCCCCTAAATTGTATTTTGAGATAAACCCATCTTCCTGACCATTATAAGTTTGATCGAAAGCTCCAGCTGTTGTTACTAAATCATTACTTATGGTTCCACCCGTAACAAACAAATCTCCTTTAGAATCAAATTGAATTCCATAGGCTGCATCCGAATTAGAACCTCCATTAAAAGTCGACCAAGTTACATTCGTTAAATTCTGGTTTAATGAAAACACACACCCATCAGAAAACCCTCCTCCGTAGGTAGTTTGAGGACTACCAACTGTCACAGGAAAATCTGCAGAACTTGTAGTAGAGGAAATAAATGGATTACCTAAAGAATCTAAAGCTATTTCACCTCTAAATCCATCACCATAATTATATGCCAATAAAGCATCTGCATTCACTCCATCATTACCTGTTCCTCCTACATAGGTCGAACCTAATAAATTTGTTCCAGTTGTATTAAACTTTGTTACTATAATGTCACAGCCATTAGTATAATAAATACCAGAACCTCTAGGAGAAACATAGGGCCCACCTCCAAAAGTGCCATCATAAGCACCCACTGTTGTTGGGTAATCTCTTGAACCTGTTGTACCAAAAACGTATAACTCATTTTGGTCATTAACTACTAAACTATGAGGAGCATCTCCTTGCGAACCTCCCAAATATGTTGAGTACAACAAGTTTGTTCCGTTAATGTTAAATTTACTAATTGCAATATCTACATGAAACCATCTGGTGTTGTTCCAAGCAGTTTGATGCGCTCCAATAGTAACAGGGTAAACACCAACTCCGTATACAATACCCCCAGCATAAGTGTTTTCATCATTGTCGTAAGTGGCAGTAAACCCAAAATTATCTGCAGTTGAACCAGAATAAGTAGCAAAAACTATTACTGGATCAATAACCAATTCCTTAGTTTTATCATAACCTTCAGGAAATGAAAAAGAGAGAACAGTTCCCTTAAGTTTATAACTACAAGGTACTTCAATTCTCTCTCCATCTATGATTTGATATGAATATGGTTTTGCTTCTTCAAAAGTATTGATTGTGTTTTCCACAATAAGCTTCCCATCTTCCAAATATACTTTGTCTGCTCCATGATATTCTATTTGAATATCTTCGGGATTTCCATTTGGCTTTACAATAAAATCATATTTGGTTGAACTGTAGTTGTTGTAGATTTCTAGATTAATATTAGGATACAACTCTTGATAGGCTACTTTAGATGTTGACCTTACTTCGGATTGCCAAGTACTTTTGTCATCTCCAATAAAATAATTGTAATAAAAAGAAGAGGTATCTAATTTTTGAATTACAACATTTTTGTTTGCATTCAAAAATTTAGTTTTAACAGTATGAGATTTGATGACAGAGGGTACTTTAGCATTCTTATCATCATGAAGGAGCCTAATATAAAATTTTTCGAACAGAGAATAAGTAAAACCATCCTTTTCCAAGAAAAGATTACCATCTGGTAATATTTGGTTGTATTCTATCCTTGAATCCCACTGCCCTTTGTTTTCAATAAAAACTTTGTTGGACTGCGAAGAAACAAGACTGGATACAAAAAGGAATAAGATTAATAGTTTTTTATTCAAAAGTTCTTTCTTGGGTGTGGTGCGGTTTACGCTACCAACACTATGAAAGTTTCATAAAGTAACAGGTTTTTAACAACAACTTGTTTACTTCTTTAAAACCCAGATAGATTTAGAATAAGTTCTCTTAATTTCAGAAATAGTTTCCTTAGCTTCTTTCTTAGAGTTAAAGCTCTGAACAGAAACACGGTATAGACGCCCTTTTTTATCTACAATTTTAGACTCATAACCCTTTTCAGCCCATTTCTCAACTAGCTTTTCGGCATTTTCTTTTATGCTAAAACAACCAACTATTAAATGATATCTTCCATTATTAGTCAGTTTTTTTGGAGCAACATAAGTTGAATCAATTGATTCTTTTATTTCCTTAGCAGAAACTTGAATTTCTGAGTCAATTTGGTTTATACTTTTTATTGTCTCGCTTTTCGTTATTGTTTTAGCTTTTAAAACAGATAAATCTATTTTGTTTTCTCTAGGTTGATAATAGATAACCCTGTTTTGAGAAAAAGGATTTAAGGTAGCTAAACTTAGGTTTTTTTGATCAAAAGCCTCATGTTTATTTAAAACAAAAAGTGACCCTAACAGCATAGGAACCATCAATAAAGGTACAAAGTTAACAACTCGTCTTTTTTTTCTTGGTGTCTTACTTGATTTTGCTTGAGTAACTACTGCTGACTTCCTATCTAACTTAGGTTTAACAACTCGTTCAACTTCTTCCAACTTAATGGGAGTCTTAATAATAGCTCTTTCTGGAGTCTTTTCTATTTTGATAGAACTTAGACCAAAAGATTCATTTAAAAAATTAGTTGCTGCTTGCTGAAACTGAATATTTTTCTCTTTATCAAAAAATAACACTCCAACTTTTTCAACCTCTACTCTACCCTCTTCATTCAATTTTAAATAACAATCATCTTTAAATTGAATCAATAATTGATTAGCATCTTCAACACTTAATTGCTGTCTTTCTGCAATCTTTGCAGCCAACAATCCATCATTAAAAACCAAGTGCTTATTAAAAAGCGTTTTTTTGGTTGCTGGGTGAAAAACTGAAGTAAAATTATTGTAATAAGCTGATTGTTTGCTGGTTATAAAACCACCAAAATCGGGAACAATTACACAATCGTGACTGTGTAGTAATTCTTCAATATGTTTATCAATCTTACTCATCAAAACAAAGTTAATTATTAATAAAGAAATGAAAAGCCAATCCTATGTTAATTTAAATCTTTCATTACTTTTTCCAAATCTTCTGGAGTATCAATTCCTGTTATATCTTCTTCAATTTCTGTAACTTGTATGGTAAAATGATGCGATAGCCATCTTAAATTTTCTAAGCTCTCAGCTTTCTCCAACATGGCGTATTCAATTTGAATAATCTCATGAAAATCATCCATATTAAAAGCATAAATCCCAATATGCTTGTAAAAGTCAGCTTCATCCAACCATTTTTCTTCCTCTACTCCTCTTACAAATGGAATTGGATGACGACTAAAATAAAGTGCATCTCTGGGTTCACCATCTCCTTCATCTTCTGTCATCACTAGTTTAACTACATTCTCATTAAAAAGCTCCTCTTTGGTCGTTATTTTTTTGGCTAAAGTCCCTATTTCAGCTTGGTCATCTTTCCAAAGTATCTCAACAACTTTATTAATATGATCAGGAGAAATAAACGGTTCATCTCCTTGTATATTTACTACTATGTCAAAATACTCTTCCTTTTCTTCAAATTTTTCAACCACTTCGCCACATCTTTCTGTACCAGATTGGTGGGTATCTTTAGTCATCATGGCATTTCCTCCAAAATCGAGAACATGATCGTAAATTCGTTTATCATCAGTTGCTACAACAACTTTGGTTAATCTATTTGCTTTAGCGCATTGCTCGTACACTCTTTGTATCATAGATTTCCCAGCAATATCAACTAACGGTTTTCCCGGAAAACGAGTTGATTCATATCTTGATGGAATTATTCCTAAAACTTTTTTCATCTGATTAGTAAATTATTTCAAACAGTTTTTATACATCCCTACAGTTTTCTCTAAACCATAATATAGCGAATCAGAAATTAATGCGTGACCAATAGAAACCTCTAATAAACCTTCTATATTTTGTTTAAAATAAGCCAAATTATCTAAATTTAAATCATGACCAGCATTTATACCAACTCCCATTTCAGTAGCCACTTTTGCAGCTTCTATAAATGGCAATATTGCTTTTTCTTTATTAGTAAACTCCGAAGCATAAGCCTCAGTATAAAGCTCGATTCTATCTACATCAATATACTGAATTTCTTCAACTTCCTTCGCGCTTGGATTCATAAAAACAGAAGTTCTTATTCCTGCTTTTTTAAACTCTCCTAACACTTCGTTTAGCAAATCCTTATTTTCCAAAATATTCCATCCTGCATTTGATGTAAGCACATGCGGTGGATCTGGTACTAATGTTACTTGGGCTGGCTTTACATCTAACACCAATTTCATAAAACTCTCGTTAGGATATCCTTCAATGTTAAACTCTGTTTTAATAGATTTTGACAAGTCATAAACATCCTCATAAGTAATATGTCTAGAGTCAGGACGAGGATGAACAGTGATTCCCTCTGCACCAAACTTTTCAATATCTAAAGCAACATTCAATAAATTAGGAACGTTAGTACCACGGGCGTTCCTTAATGTTGCAATTTTATTTACGTTTACACTTAATTTTGTCATATTTTTGTATGTATTAAGGTTCAAATTTATAGATTTACGCCAACTAATTGTAATTTTTAAGAATTACATTAATAAATAATATAATTTAAATGATCGCTTCACAACTCATAGTGGATTTATTGCCACCTATTAAACCATCAGAGTCATGCCAAAAGGCAATGCTATGGATGAGTGAGTTTAAAGTTGCCCATTTACCAGTTGTTTCGGTTAACAAATATCTTGGGATACTTTCCGAAGAAGACTTATTAGATAACAACTCTCAAGAAATTTCTATTGCTGAAAGCAAAATACATTTAGCCGACATCTTTGTTTACGAATATCAGCATATTTTTGAGGTTATGCGTATAATGTCTGAAAACAATCTGACCGTAATACCAGTTTTAGACACTCAAGATAATTACATTGGCGCTACTACTTTGTCACATTTAATGACGTTAACTGCAAACACTACTTCTATTAAAGAACCAGGAGGAGTAATAGTATTAAGGGTAAACTCAAAAGATTACTCTTTGTCGCAAATTGCTCAAATAGTAGAGAGCAACAATGCCAGAATATTAAGCTCATACGTAACTTCATCTGATGATACTACTGAAATTGAAGTAACAATAAAAATTAACAAGATTGAATTAGGAGCTATTCTCCAAACTTTTAACCGATACGATTATACCGTTATTAATACATTTCAAAGGAAAGATGATTTTGATGACTTGCAAAATAGGTATGACCATTTAATGGATATACTCGATTTATAATATATTATATGAAACAGTTTATTTTACTTTCTTTCATTTTCATTAGCTCCTTGGGGTTTTCTCAAGCGGCTAATAATGCTTGTGGTTCTGCAACCGAAATATGTGACAGCAGGCCTAAAACAGGAACAACTAGAGGAGCAACTGCTAGTGTTTGTGCCACTTGTTCTGATGGAGCAACAGTTGTAGGTTCAGCTTGTTTTGACATGCACAAAACAGTTTGGTTTCAATTTACTACCACTGCTGCAGGAGCAGCTAATATAGCAGTATCAGGAATTAATTGTTCAACAGGATTTAACGGAGTAAGCGGAATTGTTTATAACGCAACTACCCCTTGTAATTCAGCAACATACACTGCTGTTTCTAACTGTGTTGCAAATTCTACAGTTAACTTTAATTTAAATGCAGCAGGACTAGTTGCAGGAAGAACTTATTATGTACTAATTGGTTCTGATGCAGTTAGCGAATGTGGATTTGACATAGAGGTAACAGGGCCTGCAGTAACAGTTGCACCTCCTACTCTTGTTATTTCAAATAATGTTGGCACAACAACAATTTGTCCAGAAGATATAGTTAATTTTTTTTCAAACACATCTAACTGTACCAACCCAATTGTAGACTGGTTTGTAGATGGTGCCTATACAGCCACAACAAGAAATGGAGATGCTTTTTCTAGAGATTACTTTGCTAATGGTTCAACAGTAAATGCCCTTGTAAATTGTGATTGTGGCCCAACAGGTTCTTCTAATGTTTTAACATTAAATGTTCATCCTTTTATCAATGTAGATGCAGGCGCCTATACCAATATTCCTTTCGGAGCTTCTACTACATTAAACGGAAGTGGCGGAGTGACTTATTCATGGTCGCCAATTGAAACTTTAAGCAATCCTAATATCAGAAATCCAATAGCAACACCTCTTTCAGCTACAACTTATTTCATGACAGCTACATCTCCAGAAGGATGTAATTTTTATTCTGAAGTAATTGTTAATGTATTAGATTCTGTTTTCATACCCAATGTATTTACGCCAAATTCTGATGGAGTTAATGACACATGGGAAATTAAACTTATTGACCAATTCCCTAAAGCAGAAATAACTGTTTTTGATAGATGGGGGCAAATTGTTTTCAAAACTATTGGCTATCCAACATCAGCAAGATGGGATGGAACATTTAATGGAAAACAATTACCAGCTTCTACTTATTATTATACTGTAAGTTTAAGTATCGACTCAGAAGCAGAAAGAATTAGAACTGGTTATGTGACCATTATTTATTAAGCAATGAAAAAAATTATTTTACTTATTTTTATTACTATTGGTTTTTGTTCTTTTTCACAACAAGTCCCTCAGTTTTCGCATTATTTATTAAATCAATTTGCATTTAATCCTGCAGTTGCCGGAAGTAAAGATTGTTTTGATGTAACGCTAGGCCACCGAACTCAATGGAGTGGTTTTGAAGGAGCACCTGTAACTACTTTTGGCAGTTTTAATACTACTCTTTCTCAAGATAAATTTGGATTAGGTTACAAACATGCAGTTGGTGTAGTAGTATTAATAGATTCGTACGGTCCTTTTAGCAGAGCAAAATTAAAAGCAGCTTATGCCTATCATTTACCTGTGAGTAAAAAAACACTCCTATCAATGGGAATGTTTGTTGGGATAGAGCAAATAAGTTTTGATGCGAGTGAACTTGAGGCTATAAACTTTAATGATGATGCGATAAACAACTCACAAAGAGCTACAATTTTTCCTGAATTTACTCCAGGAGTTATGCTCCAATCTAAAAAATGGTTTGCAGGAGCAACTCTGCAACAAACCATTGGTGGACCAAAAAAAGTAATAGGAACAGATGAAACAAGATTCTCGAGACATGCAACTTTGCTTGGAGGATTAAACCTTAACTTAACTGATGATTGGTCATTCATTCCTTCTACTATGTTTAAGTTTACTAGAGGAACACCTTGGGCAATAGATGTTAATGCAATGTTCGATTACAAAAACAAATTTTCAGCAGGAATTGGATATAGAAATACTGATGCAGCAATGGCTTTAGTTAGCTTTAATGTATTCGATTATTTTAAACTGGGATACGCTTTTGATTTTACGCTATCTAAAGTCAGATTCGGAAGCTCCAACACCCATGAGGTTTCACTAAGCATAAACCCTTGTGGATTTAATGAAGACCCAAAATATGGTTGCCCTACTTTTAACTAAGAAAGTAAGCCGAATTTCATATCTCATATTATTCCTTATATTTAACTTATAAATGGATTTTTATTTCCCTAATAAATCCTAATCAAGTTATTATGAAAAAAGGAATTCTGCTTTTACTTATTACGCTTTCTCATAGTTATTTAAGTGCTCAGCAAACTCAAACCATACGAGGTAAAGTATTAGACAAAGACACATATTCCCCAATTATTGGAGCTTCAGTTGTTGTAATAACCGAAACTGAGAAAATGCTTGGTGCTTCTACCGATTTAGATGGAAATTACCGAATTGAAGGAGTAAGCTTAGGAAGGCATGAAGTAAAAATATCCTACATAGGTTATTACGAACAGATTATTCCGGTAATAGTAAATATTGGTAAAGAAATAATTCTGGATGTAAAAATTGAGGAGGCCTTCACTTCTATTGATGTAGTAGAAGTAACAGCTGATGAAAATGGAGGAGTGAAAAATGACATGGCTCTTGCAAGTGTAACTAGTTTCTCGGTAGAGGAAACAGATAAATATGCTGGTAGTAGAGGTGATCCTGCTCGTATGGCTTCGAACTTTGCTGGAGTTCAAGGAGCAGATGATTCGCGAAATGACATTATAGTAAGAGGAAACTCACCTTTGGGAGTTCTTTGGAGAGTAGAAGGAATTGATATTCCAAATCCTAATCACTTTGCTATTGCAGGAACTTCGGGAGGACCTGTTTCTATCTTGAATAATAAGATGATGGCTAATTCCGATTTTTTTACTGCAGCTTTTCCTGCTGAATACGGTAACAGTACCGCAGGTATTTTTGATTTAAAATTCAGAAACGGGAACAATGAAAAACATGAATTTACTGGGCAATTTGGTTTTCTTGGAACAGAGATTATGGCTGAAGGTCCTTTGAATAAAAAGACTGGCTCGTCTTATTTAATAGCTTATAGATATTCGACTTTAGCGATATTTGGTGGCTTAGGAATTAATGTGGGTACGGATGCAATTCCTTCTTACCAAGATTTATCTTTCAAACTTAACTTTCCTCAAAAAAATGGAAGTTCGCTTTCGCTCTTTGCCATATCAGGAATGAGTGATATTGACATTGTATTTAGTGATGAAGAAAAACCTAGTGAAGACATAAATATCTATGGAGAAAATGACCGAGACCAATACTTTAACACGGCAATGGGTGTTGTTGGTTTAACGTATTTAAAACCAATGAAAAACAATGCATTTAGCAAAACTACTATTGCAGGTTCGGTTCAACAACAAACCGCTACTCACAATTATTTTACAAGAACCATTGATACGGAGGGATTGTATGATTTAACTGACATTTACACTATTTTGGATTATAAATTTAGAGAGTATAAATATTCACTTTCTACTTTTATAAATAAAAAACTAAGCAATCAAACTGTTCTTAAATATGGAATAAATGCTGATTTATTTGTGTACGATTTTCATGATAGTGTGTATTTAGACCAGAACACTCCAAGAGAATGGGATGTTAGATGGGATTATAATGGAACGGCACTTTTAGTGCAACCATACATCCAGTTAAAACATAAATTTACCGAACGATTTGTTATGAATGCTGGTCTTCACGCACAAGCGTTTACTCAATCTAAAAGTATTTCGCTTATTGAACCAAGGATTAGCGCAAGGTTTAATATTGATGAAAAACAATTATTAAATGCAGGAGTTGGACTTCATAGCCAAACACAACCTTCTTACACCTACTTTTATCAAGTTCCTTCAGGAAATGGAAACGAAGAAATTTTACACAACCAAGAAATGGATTTTACTAAAAGTTTTCATTCAGTAATTGGATATTCTAATGCTATTTCGCAAAAGACTTCTATTAAATCAGAAATCTATTACCAATACTTGTATGATATTCCTGTGGAGGTTATGCCTTCTTCTTTTTCTATGGTGAACCAAGGTTCTGGATTCTCAAGATTTTTCCCTGATTCGCTTCAAAATACTGGGACTGGTTCAAACTACGGAATAGAATTAACTGTAAAACATGCGTTTGACAAAACATTTTTTGTGATGCTTACAGGAGCAGTTTACGACAGTAAATACAGAGGAAGTGATGGTATTGAAAGAAACACTGATTACAATGGAAACTACTCTGCTAATTTATTAATTGGGAAGGAGTTTAAACTTTCGCCAAAAGCAACTTTATTAATTGGAACAAACGTAACTTGGGCAGGTGGAAGAAGGTATGGATTTGTTGACACCTCAGCTTCAGCAATTGCTCGTGAAGTTATTTTCTTGGATGAAGGGTATAATGAAAGAAGATTCCAAGATTATTTTAGAGCCGATTTAAAAGTGAATTTCAGATTAAACACAAAGAAACTTACCCATGAAATTGGATTAGATTTAGTAAATGTATTTGGTATAGAAAATATACTCGCAGTAACTTACACTCCACCAACAATTGAAAATCCATCTGGGTTAACAACATCAAACCAACTTGGGTTCTTACCTATATTTTATTACCGTGTAGATTTTTAAATAATGCCTAAACCTATTCAATACAAACCACTAGTTTATCCTGCCAAAATAATTTTGGCTTGGGGCGAAGCAATTATAGGAAATCGTAAAATTCGTGATTGGCTAGCTAAAAATGGCTATCCAGAATTATACACTTTTGTGTTTGCACTTAACCTAAAAGATGATGCTCGTGAATGGCTAACCAAAAATAAATTTCCTCATTTATTAGCTTTAATACAAGGTGTGGAAGGAAATCCAAATGCACTAATTTGGTTAAAAATGAATGGATTTGAAACCCTTTGGCATATTGCTAAAGCAGGAGATGGCGACCAAGAATCACTTGGTTGGTTACAAATTAACCAGAGAGATTTTGCTCACTTAGCATTAAAAATGAAAGAGAGAAAAGATCAAATTCAATTGGATAATGATGATGTCCACAAAATGAGTCCAGAATAATAACTAACAATGCTAAATTACCTTCCATTTTTCAGAAAAGAATTTATTTTAAGTCTTTTCTTTTTTTTCTTCCTTACAAACGAAGTTTATACTCAAAACAAACTGACTAGGTTATTTAACACCATGTTCAATGATACTTCATCTGGTGCGGATCCAAAATGGATAGCTTACCCTACTCTAGCATATTCTCCAGAAACTAGCTGGGAGATTGGAGCATCTGCAGTTTTATTATACTATGCTAAGAGAGATACCGCTAATAGATTGAGTGAGGTTAGTGGTTTTTCATTTTTTACTTTGGAAAAGCAATATGGAGCATTTTTTGAACATGCTTTGTATTCCGATAAAGACAAATGGTTTGGGCTGGGAAAAATTAAAATTCAAAGCTATCCCCTTGCTTATTACGGGATTGGACCCAATATTTCGGGAGAAGAGTTAGCAATAACCAATGCAAATAGCTTGCTTATTAGGGAAAGATTATTAAGAAAAATTAAAGGTAACTGGTATCTTGGAATGGAATTGGACTATGAACGGCTAACTAAAGTGAGTTTTGATTGGGTGAACAACAACCCACCAAACAATAATATTATAGGAAAAGATGGATATAGTAATCTTGGACTAGGTTTGGGATTAGTTTATGACAGTAGACACAATGTGCTAAATGTTCGCCATGGATTTTTATCAGAAGTAGGCTATTTATTCTACCAACCTATTTGGGGATCAACCAATCAATTAAATACTTTATTTTTGGATAATCGAGCATATTTTAAACTGAGAAAAAGAAATGTATTGGCTTTTCAAATGATTGGCCAATTTTCTCAGGGTGATGTTCCTTTTAACCAGCTAAGTATGATTGGTGGTGAAACCATGATGAGAGGCTATTATCTAGGAAAATACCGAGATAAAAACATGATAGCTTTTCAAGCAGAACACAGATGGCTACCTTTTAAGTTCAGCAAAAGAATAGGAGGAGCAGTGTTTTCAGGAATTGGAACTGTATCTCCTAACTTACACTTTGACAAACTATTATGGACAGTTGGTGGTGGGCTAAGGGTATTGTTGTTCCCAAAAAGAGATGTATACACCAGACTTGATGTTGGTTTTAATCCTGATGGATATGGTATATATTTGTTTATTGGTGAAGCATTTTAATTAAAACGCAAAGGCCTGTATAAAATACATATCACACTAAAATAGTTCTACAAACTCCAGTACTCAATATCTTTCACCTTATCTTTCATAATTCCTTTTACATCCACAAAAACTCCTTTCCCTGGGTGTAAAAATCCTTTGAAATAGGCTTCATCTAAATTGATATAATCGGCATGGTTTACTGCTAAAATAATAGCATCATATTTTCCTGTTGGTTCAGCTACCAATCCAAATGCATATTCGTGCATAAGCTCTTCTGAGCTTGCGTGTGGATCAACTACCTCAACATTACATGAAAACGACTCTAACTCTCTTATAACGTCCACTACTTTCGAGTTTCTGATATCAGACACATCTTCTTTAAAGGTTGCTCCCATTACAAGTACTCTCGCATCCATAATGTTCGTTCCTTGATTCAATATTTTCTTTACGGTTTGTTTCCCAATATAGAATCCCATAGAATCATTCACGTATCTTCCAGAGTTAATTACTTTGGCGTGATATCCTGTTTTCTTTGCTTTGTGAGTTAGGTAATAAGGATCTACTCCTATACAATGTCCTCCTACAAGTCCTGGCTTAAAATTTAAAAAATTCCATTTTGTTCCAGCTGCTTCTAACACATCATAGGTATTAATTCCTACTCTATTAAATATGATTGAAAGCTCATTTATCAAAGCGATATTTACATCTCTTTGTGTGTTTTCGATAATTTTTGCTGCTTCTGCTACTTTGATTGATGCTGCTCTATGAACTCCAGCATCAACAACTAACTCATAAGTTTTAGCAACTTCTTCCAAAGCTTCTGGAGTACAAGCTGAAGCAACTTTCACAATCGTACTTAAAGTGTGAACTTTATCTCCCGGATTAATTCTTTCTGGAGAATAACCTACACTAAAATCTTCTTTCCACTTAAGTCCAGAAACTTCTTCTAAAACTGGAATACAATCGTCTTCTGTACACCCTGGGTAAACAGTAGATTCATATACAATATAATCGCCTTTAGACATGACTTGAGCAACAGTTTTACTTGCTCCAAGTAATGGTCTTAAATCAGGTAAATTACTTTCGTCAATTGGTGTAGGTACGGCAATTACATAAAATGATGCAGATTTTAAATCATCTAAATTGGCTGTAAAAGTAATGTCAGCTCCATCAAAATCAGAAGCTTCTAATTCTTTACTTGGATCAATATTATTTTTCATCAACTCCACCCTTTCGGCATTGATATCAAATCCTATTACTTTTATTTTTTTAGCAAACTCAAGTGCAATTGGTAATCCTACGTATCCCAATCCTATTACAGCAAGTGTAGCTTCTTTGTTTACTAGTTTGTCGTATATTTTACTCATTTATTATAGTCTTTAATCCTTAGTCGGACTTCGAGACATTTTGATTTCCACTCAGTTTCAATCAAAACCCTCAGCCCTCAAATTTCAATTATCAAATTTACACATTTTCAAACTAAACGAATTTAGTATCCTTGCTCGTCTCTTACTTTATAAATTCTTTCAATAATATCTACTACTTTCATTCCTTCCAAAGCATTAGTAGTTGTTGTAGCATCTCCGTTTAAAGTATCTACAACATTTTCGATAATGTAATTGTGGTTTGCCGCAGAACCTTTGTAAGGTCCGTAGTCATTTGCAGGATTACTTGGCGGTAATACCGGCATTTCATACCCATCAATATGACAATATTCCACTTCGTTCATGTACTGCCCTCCTACTTTCACACTTCCTTTGCTTCCAATAATGGTAAGGCTACTTTCTAGGTTTTTATCCCAAACTGAGGTAGAATAATTCAATACTCCCATTCCTCCTTTTATAAAATCAAAAGACACAATTCCTGAATCTTCAAAAGCTGTAGTTTCTTTGTGCGTAAAATCCTTGAAGTTTCCTTTAATATTATCAATATCTCCGCACAACCAATACATAATATCGATAAAGTGAGAAAATTGAGTAAATAAAGTCCCTCCATCTAAATCTGGTGTTCCTTTCCACCCTCCTTTTTTGTAATACCTATCATCACGATTCCAATAACAATTCAATTGCACCATGTGGATGTCTCCTAATAGTTTGTTCTCTACAATTTCTTTTAACCAAGCAGATGGTGGTGAATACCTATTTTGCATTACACAAAATACTTGTTTGTTCTTTTTAAGTGCCAAGTGCATAATGTCCTCACAATCTGCCTTAGAAAGTCCCATTGGCTTTTCGCACACAATGTGTTTATTTGCCTCTAGAGCTAACAAACTATGTGATGCATGAATTCCGTTTGGCGTGCTAACTGTAAGCACATCAAACTCCACATCACTTGACAATAATTCCTCAATAGAATTGAAAAAAGGCACTTCAAAATGATCTATTGCTAAATCTTCCTTTGGTCTAATATCACATAAGGCAGCAAGTTCTGCTCCTTCGTTACGTGAAATCATTTCGGCATGTCGTTTCCCGATATGTCCATTTCCTACTACTGCAAATTTTATTTTACTCATAGTTGATTAACTTGATTATTTTCTAATTTATATTCTTGATTAGATTCTGGGCAAACTGCTATTCCGTTTTCATTAAAATTTAAACGGTGGCCATACTCACTCACCCAACCAATTTGTTTTGCAGGGTTTCCTACCCATAAACTGTATGCCGGAATCTCTTTGGTTACCACTGCTCCTGCTCCAATAAAAGCATATTCGCCAATGTCATTTCCACAAACTATAGTGGCATTTGCTCCAATAGATGCTCCTTTTTTTACTCTCGTTTTTAGATATTCTTCTTTTCTAATAATTGCACTTCTAGGGTTTATAACATTAGTAAAAACCATGGAAGGCCCCAAGAAAACATCATCTTCACAGATTACCCCTGTATAAATAGAAACATTGTTTTGCACCTTTACATTATTACCTAAAACAACATCTGGAGAAATAACTACATTTTGACCAATGTTACACTTCTCGCCTATTTTACAATTTGGCATAATATGAGAAAAATGCCATATTTTGGTTCCAGCTCCTATTACAGAACCTTTATCAATCACAGCAGTTTCATGAGAAAAATAGTCGCTCATTATTTTTTAATTAGTTTAGAAACAGATCTTTTATCACCTGCTTGTATCATCATGTAATACAATCCAGAAGAACATTCAGTAATATCTAATTCTACTGCACTTAGTCCATCTATGTTTTGGCTAAGTATCTGTTTTCCTAGTTCGTCATACAAAGTTAATGATCCTTTTGCAATTGGCTCTTCAAATTTCAATTTCACTTGACCTTCTGTTGGGTTAGGATATACTAAAACTTCTAATTTATCTTCTTCCAATACTTTTAAACTTGCAGTAGGATTGAATCTAATGGTATATTGAAACTTGTAGGTTTCTGTAGTATCATTATTAGCATTAACAGCATAAACCTTAAAGTACATTTTAGTTCCAACAGGATAATCAGGAATTGGAGTACTTGATATATAAGTGCTATCCATTGTATTTACCATTCCTATTCTATTAGAAAAAGATAAATCGTTTGCTGACCATTTAATAAACACTGCTGTTAAGGCTGTTCTACTTGAAATAATTGAATTTACGTGTTGATCAATACTTTCTTTTGGCGCATCTAATGTTGGTTGATCTGTAATCCAAGTTTTTACAATAGCAGGATAATTTTCTCTTCCAACCAAAGTATATTCCCATAAACCTCTTCCCCAAATTGCAGCTCGCAATGTATTAGAACCATTTACAACTTCTAATTCTTTAATAGTAGAGTTTGGTAATCCTGGATTGTATAAACTCCAAACTGTATCAGTCATTTTTTTTGTAAAAACGCCTATTTCAGCTCCTAAATATAAATTAGACTCATTAGTATGATCTACAACTATGTTTCTTATTGGCATATCACCCAAGTTATAAGTAATGTTAGTCCAAGTAGTTCCTCCATCTATAGTCATAAACACTTTGTTCCCGTCATTTTGATATCTATTGTAAGTCACAAAAAAGTTATCGTCATCTTTTGGATTAAAAGCAATATCTGTAACAGTAGAATTAGGTAAAGGTGCTGAGTAAATATTAAACCAAGAAACTCCACCATCAGTAGATTTTCTTAGAGCCGAACTTCTTGCTATCACCATTATATCCGAATTATTTTCAGCTATGGCGGCTTCTGAAATAGTGTTTCCCGCTAAAGGATTTCCTACATAGCTCCAGTTTCCTCCAAACTCATTACTAACATAAATGTTTTTCGCGAAATTAAATACTTGCATTTGATCATTAGGATTATAAGCCAATGGTGCTTCCCATGCTCCATTCCCTGAGCCATTTTGTCCTGAAGGTGATGCTCCCCCTTGTGTTAATCCTCCGTCAGTTGTTCTTCTTCTTGTTCCATACTGAACGCTACCCATCATCCAGTCATCATTTAATGGGTGAATGATTGCTTCCATTCCATCTGCTCCATAAAATTCTATCCAAGCATCTTTATGCTTAATACTAGTTCCATTATCTTGAGAGCCACTCATGGTTCTGTAATGATTAGATTGACTAGCTCCTAAACTGTAGTTCTCTCTTATTCCAAGTCCATCACTCAACACTATCCAAGTTGCACCATCATCTATACTTTTAGCAAATAAACCATCTGTCCCTACATAAAAAATACCATCAATACATTGAGCATATCTTAAATCGGCATGAATATATTTTCCTCCGATTTTTAAATTATCAGTAAAATTTCCCTGACCGTGAGCAGAACTTCCTAAACTCCACCAAGTAATTTGATTAGAAGTTCTTCCTCCATCTAAAGAATTTATAATATCTAAATATCCATAAATCATTATTGAAGTATCTAAATCGTGAACTGCAAAACCATCACATGATTCTGGTGGGTTACTCATAAAAGTAAAATTGACTGCTTTGTCTTTTGATGTCCAAATCCCACTAGTAGAAGCGAAGTATACACAATCATCACAACCTTTACTTACAGATAATTTTCCTGTAGAACCATTGTTTCCTGGAATTATATTAGAGGCCGAAAAAGCAACTCCATTATTTAATGAAGTATAAACCAAGTTTCTATTTGATGAATTATTTGTTCTTAAAGCATACATCACTGAATTATCAGTAGGATGAAAATCTATATCTCTTACATCACCAGAAGTAATTGGCTTGGTCCAAGTAGCAAGATTATCAGTAGACCTGAATAATCCTGAATTAGTTGCTACATATATTAAATTTGGAATCCTTGGATGATACAATATTTCGTAAATTTTAAATGATGTTCCTAGTCCTCCTGTACCCAAATTTGCTGGACTAAAATTTGATAAAAACCAAGTATCTCCTCCATCTACAGAACGATAAATTCCATGAGAATAATTATTTGCTCCGTTTTGAACTGCAATTAACACTGAATCTGAGTTTGTAGGCGAAACAGCTATTGACTCTACTCCACTTGCTGGTAAAGTATCTGTATATCCTCCAGTCCACAAGACTCCTCCATTTGTAGATTTCCAAAAACCACCACTTCTAGATCCAACATACATAATTTGTGTATTAGTTGGATTTACATAAAAAGTTTCTATTCTTCCTAATCCTGCAGAATAATGTCCTGTAATACTATCGAGAGTATAAGGGCCTAAATCTTTCCACTCACCAGAATATAGTTTAGAACGATTCATGTTATTTTCTTGTTCTGCATATATTCTTCGGTAAGCTTTTGCTACCAGATAAGGATCAACATTATCTCTTCTTCCTGAAGGAGCGTATTTACTTTCTTCTTCATTTTTCCATCTTTGATATCCTTTGTATCCTGAACCTTTTCCTTTGCTATGTGTTTCGAAATATGCATCTGCTTCTTTACACACTTCATAAAAGTTGACAGTGGGATCTTGCATCATTTCCTTGTATTTCTTTTGTGCTGAAGCACTTAAAGAAATAATAAAAATAAAAGTAACTAGAGTTAAAAATTTAGTAAAATTCATATTTTAATTATTTAATGTATTTATCGAAGTTATAATGATCTACCTCGGAAAGTTCGTTTTTAGACAATGATTTAAAGAAGTCATAAGTAAGCTGAAGCCCTTCTTCCCTATCTACTTTTGGCTCCCATCCCAAAATTTCTTTGGCTTTGGTAATGTCTGGCCTTCTTTTCTTTGGATCATCACTTGGTAATTCTTTATAAATCACTTTTTGAGATGTTCCTGTTAGCTTAATAATTTCTTCAGCAAATTCGCCTATGGTGATTTCATCAGGATTACCAACATTTACTGGTTCTGCATAATCAGAATGTAAGAGTCTGCAAATACCTTCAACTAAGTCATCTACATAACAAAAAGACCTAGTTTGTGTACCGTCTCCGAATACAGTTAAATCTTCTCCTCTAAGGGCTTGACCTATAAATGCTGGTAAAACTCTACCGTCATTCAGTCTCATCCTAGGCCCGTAAGTATTAAAAATTCTAATGATTCTGGTTTCTACCTTATGAAATCTGTGGTAAGCCATTGTAATTGCTTCCTGAAATCTTTTTGCCTCATCATATACCCCTCTTGGACCAATTGGATTAACATTTCCCCAATATTCTTCTGTTTGAGGATGTACTTCTGGATCTCCGTAAACCTCTGATGTACTGGCGATTAACATTTTAGCATTTTTGACTTTTGCCAATCCTAATAAATTATGAGTTCCCAATGAACCTACTTTCAAAGTCTGAATAGGAATTTTAAGATAATCAATAGGACTAGCGGGTGAGGCAAAGTGAAGGATGTAATCCAACTCACCAGCAACATGAACAAAATTTGAGATATCATGATTATGAAATTCAAAATTCTCTAAAGGAAAAAGATGTTCAATATTCTTTAATCTTCCAGTAATAAGATTATCCATAGCAATTACATGATAACCATCTTTTATGAATCTATCACATAAATGAGAACCCAAAAATCCTGCAGCACCTGTTATTAAAACTCTTTTCATCTTTGGCAATTTATTTAATTACTTCTCTACCTATGCTTTCATATCTTATTCCAAGCTTCTTCATGTCTTTTAAATCATAAAGATTCCTTCCATCAAAAATAGCTTTATCAGTCAATAAGGTTTTTATCTTAGTGAAATCTGGGTTTCTAAACACTTGCCATTCTGTAGCAATTATTAAAAAATCTGCTCCTTCCAATGCCTCATTTTGGTTACTTGAGAAGGTAATTTGCTTTCCATAAATACGCTCTACATTTTCCATAGCTTCGGGATCAAAAGCTTGAATTTTGCATCCTTCTTTCAATAAAGCTTCTATTATATACAAAGCTGGTGCTTCTCTTATGTCATCAGTATCTGGTTTAAAAGCTAATCCCCAAAGGGCGATAGTTTTTCCTGATAAATCGTTTCCATAATAAGCCTTAATCTTATCCATCAAGATTAATTTCTGACGTTCATTTACCTCAATTACAGAGTTAATTATCTTAAAATCATACCCGTGATCATTACCTGACTTTATTAACGCTTGTACATCTTTTGGAAAACAACTTCCTCCATATCCAATTCCTGGAAATAAAAATCTGTTTCCAATTCTTGCATCAGATCCAATACCTTTCCTAACCATATCTACATCTGCGCCTACGATTTCACAAAAATTTGCAATCTCGTTCATAAATGTAATCTTAGTTGCCAAGAATGAATTAGCTGCATACTTTGTAAGCTCGGCAGATTTTTCATCCATAAAATAGATTGGATTTCCTTGACGAACAAAAGGTTTATAAAGTTCTTCTAATATTTTTCTTGCTTTAGCCGATTCTGTTCCTATTACTACCCTGTCTGGTTTCAAAAAATCACTTACTGCAAATCCTTCTCTTAAAAATTCAGGATTTGAAACAACATCAAAACTTACTTGTGTATTTTTAGCAATTGTTTCTTTAACCAACTGAGCCGTTCCAACTGGCACTGTGCTCTTATCAATTATTACTTTGTAATCTTTAATGGTTTTACCTAAATGATCGGCTACACCAAGTATGTAGGATAAGTCAGCCGAACCATCTTCTCCTGGTGGTGTAGGTAAGGCTAAAAATATAATTTCAGCATTTTTTACTGCTGTATCCATATCAGTTGAAAATTTTAACCTTCCTTGCTTTTGGTTTCTTTCGAATAAAACATCAAGTTGGGGCTCGTAAATTGGAACCTCTCCATTTTTCATCCTTTCAACTTTATTCTCATCAATATCAATACAAACCACATTATTACCTGTTTCGGCAAAACATGTTCCTGTTACTAAACCTACATAACCAGTACCTATTACTGCTATATTCTTCATATCGTAATTATTTAAATTCTTTTACTGAATTGGTTATATAAACCAATTCTTCTTGAGTTAACTCAGTATGCATTGGTAATGATATTACCGATTTGCATAATTCAATCGTATTTTCAAAATCACTATCCTTATATAAATTAGCATCAGAATAAGCTTTTTGATGATGTAAAGGAACTGGATAATATATCATTGCGGGAACTCCCTTGCTTGATAAATAACTTCTTAATTCATCTCTGTCAATTCCACTTGTTTTCAAAGTATACTGATGAAAAACATGAGTTGATTTAGGATCTCTGAAAGGAGTTTCTAACCATTCCACATCAGAAAAAGCATTGTCATAAAAATCTGCGGCTTTATTTCTACTCTCAATATAAGTGTCAAGATGAGGAAGTTTAGCTCTTAAAACAGTGGCTTGTATACTATCTAGCCTGGAATTCACACCAACTTTATCATGATAATATTGTTTGCTCTGACCATGATTGGCAATCATTTTTGCAGCAATAGCAAGCTCATCATTATTTGTAAATAATGCTCCACCATCCCCATAACAACCTAAGTTCTTAGAAGGAAAAAAAGAAGTAGTACCAAAATCTCCAATAGCTCCAACAGTTTCAGTTGTTCCATCAGAAAAAGTATACTTAGCACCTATTGCTTGTGCTGTATCTTCAATCACAAACAAATTATGCTCCTTAGCAATTTTCATAACCTCCTCCATATTAGCGGATTGCCCATATAAATGGACAGGGACTATTGCTTTAGTCCTAGGTGTAATTGCACTTCTTATTGCATCAGGGTTTATATTGAATGTATTAGGGTCAGCTTCAACCAAAATTGGTTTTAAATTAAGTAATCCTATTACTTCAACTGTAGCTACATAGGTAAAATTGGCTGTTATCACTTCGTCACCAGGTTCTAAACCTAATGCCATCATTGCAATTTGTAATGCATCTGTTCCATTTGCACACGGAATTACATGCTTCACATTTAAATATTGCTCCAATTCTTGTTTAAAAGAAGCTACTTCTGGGCCATTGATATATTTAGACGAGCGAACTACATCTAAAATAGAATTATCTATTTGTTCTTTTATTTTTTCGTATTGACCTAAAAGATCAACCATTTGAATATTTTCCATACAGGCAAAATTATAAGAGACAAATATACTTAATTAATTCAACATGATTTAGCTTAAACTTAGGGTGTTTTGGCTAATTTTTAACAAGAAATCATTTCTGATTTTTTTGATTTTTATTTTTTGAAAAAATCAAACTAAATGTAACTCCTATTGCTATTAATATGGCTGAACCATGCATTGCGAGATCGAGCCAATCCATAGTATTCATTTGAACCGCACCACCAGCAACCCAATTAATTTTACCAAATATATGAGGCTCATTAATAGGCGAAAAACCATAAAAGAATCCGGCAATAATGAATAAATATTTACTTTCCTTTTTCATTATTTTACAATCGGCAGATTACTTTGTTTCCAAGCTCCAAAACCACCTAGCATATTATACAAGTAATTAAAACCTTTTCCTGATAATTGTGACATTGCTTTTGAAGAACGACCTCCAGATGCACAATGAATTAATAAAATTTTAGACTTATCTAATTTCAAAACTTCATCCATAAAATTAGTGGAGAAAAAATCAATATTAACAGCACCTTCAAGGTGCCCTGCATTATATTCATCTGCTGTTCTTACATCTAAAACTATAGAATTTTCACCAATTAATTTTTGAAATTCTTGAGGACTAATGTCTTTTGCAGTTTCAGTTTGTAAAGAACTATTATCATCTTTAGGTTGAATTCCTTCATTAAATTGACAAGAAATTGAAACACTTGCCAAAAGTATACCTATTATTGATTGCTTAACTATTTTCATTATTTTGATTTTTAAATTTAATAAACATATTTGCCCAAATTATTTTTGATAGCTCATAGATAAAAGGACCTAACAACACCATAGCTATTCCTATCATAAGAATATAAATAAATGTAGTTGGATTAGGGTATAACAAGTATGTAAGTATAAAAACCGTAACAAACATAGCTACCCCTAAACCATATGAAACATACATTGCACCATAATAAAACCCTGGTTCTTTGGAAAATGATTCATTGCAATTAGAACAAGTATCGTGTATTTTCCCTGTGTTTTTTAAATCGTAAGGTTTAGAAATAAAAAAATCACCTTCTTGACAAGCTGGACATTTTCTTTTAAAAATACTATATAATTTACTTCCCTTTTTCAACATAAGTAAAAGTAACAAGAAATTTTGGTTTGATTATATAATTCGGCTCACTTAATCACTCTTTATGAGCAATAGTCATTTCTCTTTTACCTGGAGGGCCAGGAACGCATTCAACACTAAAACCAACTTCTTTTAAGTCTCTTTTAAATTGACCCATAGCGCAATAAGTAACAAGTTTGCCTCCACTATTAATTAGATTAAATAAGCTTTTAAAAATTAACTTATCCCACATCTCACTCTGTGCTCTAGGTCCAAACGCATCATAATAAACAACATCAAACTTGAGTTGACTTTTAAAATTCTGAACTTCAATATTCATTTTGGTAAGTATGAACGTATCATTAATTAGATTAGGTTCTTCCCATTCACAATTATGAATACTCACAAAATCAGTCTTTGAAAGTTCTTTATTTTCAGACAAGTAATTAAGCTTATTTATTAAATCGATTTTAAGAGGTACTGTTTCTAACCCCACGTAATTAGTAAGAATAGAGTTTTCGTTAGCATAATTACAAGTAAGAATAGCATTTAAGCCAGTTCCAAAACCAACTTCTAAAACGCTAATTTCCGTTTTATGAATCAATTTAATCCCATTTTTTATAAAAACATGATTAGCTTCCTGAATTGCTCCATTGGTAGAATGATACGTTTCATTCATACCCTCTAAAAATAAAGTGTGAGAACCGTCTTTAGTTGTTTTAATTGATGGTTTAAAATCCATTAGAGATATCAGTTTTTGTTTTATCATTTATTCTAAATTCAGTTCTTCTATTCTCTTTTTTATCTTCTTCAGAACAAGCATAATACTCATCACATTTGCAACTATTTATTGGCTCAGATTCACCAAAATTAAAAATTGTTAATCTGTTAATACTAATCTCCATTGAAGTTAAATACTTAACTACTACTTCAGATCTTTTTTTTGAAAGAAATAAATTCGAAGAAACAGAACCAATGCAGTCAGTATGCGATCCAATGTCAATAAATAAAGTTGGATTCTCTTTTAGTACAGAAACTAATTTATTCAATTCAAATAATGCAGAAGAATCTAATAGAAAACTACCAGACTCATAATAAATAGGATTTATAGTTACTTCATTAACACAAATAATAAAAGTTTTCATTTCTAAATCAACTAATTCATTTAAATTAATTTCAAATAATCCTACGGGTAGAACAACTTCAATGTTTATGGGAAAGAAAAAAGGTGCCTCAACTTTAAGCATAAATTTTCTTTCGCCAATTTTGGTTGGTAAATTAAATGAAAAATCACCAGCAGAATCAGTATAAGCTAAATACTTAATTTTAGTGTCTAAGTCCTTTAGCTCAAGAGTAACCCATGGCTTCTTTTCATTTATTGAATCAAACTCTATAGTACCATAAATTATCAAGTACTTTTTTGATGTAAAAACACTTTCATAAATTGAGCTTAATGAAGTAAATGACAGTGAAATTAATACAATAAATATGAATAGATTTTTCATAGAAAAAACGTCACAAAAAAGCCCTGACAACTATTGTTATCAGGGCTTTATTTTTAAATTATGTTTGTTTTAGAAACTGTTTGTACTGTTGTTTTTAACGTTAGCACCTCCAGAAATAATTCTGAATTCAGTACGTCTGTTCAACTGGTGTAAATCTTCTGAACAATCAGATTCGTTAGTAGGCTCACAAGGACAATCTTTCAATAATCTTGATTCTCCATAACCTCTTCCGTTAATTCTACTTGCAGAGATTCCTTTTGAGATAACATAAGCTCTTGCAGCTTTAGCTCTTCTATCAGAAAGGGCTTCGTTATATGCAATACTAGCTCTACAATCTGTGTGAGATCCAATCTCAACAACAATATCTGGATTATCTTTCATACACTGAACTAACTTATCTAATTCAACTGCAGCATCTGGTCTTATGTAAGACTTATCGAAATCATATAAGATTGGGTTAATCTGACAGAAAGCACCTGCATCAAACATTGGTATTGGTCCACCTAAGTAAGCACTTAAATCAACAACACCTGGCTTCATGATAGCGTGAGTAAAATCAACAGTCTTTGGAAAGAATCCATCTTTTTCAAGAGAAATTTCATAATCCAAGTATCCACCTGGACAAGGGATATTATTTAAAGGGTCAGTAAATTGACCTTTAGCATCCGTAAGGTAAGACATTACTCTTCCTGTTCTCTTATCTTTAATAATCACTTTAACTCCAGCTAAAGGCTCGTTATTGTTTCCATTAACTACAGAACCTAATAAGCTACACTCTGGTGCTTTTAAGTATACATCAGCATCTTCAATATTAACTCCTTTAGCATCATCTGTATTCAAATCATAATCAGAAATCTTAGTCCATTCTGGCTTCATTCCTTCAATTCTATATTTACCAGAAGGTACATTTTCGAATTCATAACAACCTGACTGAGATAATGTTTTCTTAAAAGTTTCACCAGTTTCAGTATTTACTAATTTAACTGTTGTAGCAGGTATAACTTCCTCACCTTGTGTTTTAGCACAACCTCTAATTGTGTAAAATTTAGGTTTGAAAGGAATTAACATTTCAAATCTGTAGATGTCATCATTTGAAAGCATAGAACCTTCTCCATCTCTGTTAGAAGAAAAATAACCTTCAGTTTGTGCTTGATTAATAATTAAACCAAAATCATCATGGTTTGTATTTAATGGGTACATCATGTTTTCAGGTTTATCAAAAGATGAAGCACTTTTTGCAGTTGCTCTATAAACATCTAATCCTCCTAAACCAGCATATCCATCAGTTGAGAAATACAATGTTCCGTCTTTACCTATGTATGGAAACATTTCTCTTCCCTCCGTATTAACATCTTTCAAGTTCATTGGCTTAGACCAGTTAGAACCTTCTAATTTAGACATCCAAATATCTGTTTCTCCTAAAGATCCAGGCATGTCTGAAGTAAAGTACATAGTTTTACCATCTTCAGTAACACTAGCTTGTCCTACAGAATACATATCGCTATTGTATGGGAAATTCATTAATTCACCCCACTTACCATTTGAGTCTCTTTTTGCAATAAATAATTTAATGTTATTATGTCTTGCAGTATCTAATCCTTTTTTCTTATCAATGTAGTTACTTCTTGACAAATACATTACGTCACCATTATTACTAAAAGATATTGGTCCTTCATGATATTTAGACTTAATTCCTTTGTCAAATTTCTTAACTTTAACGTTTTCACCATCTCCACCGATATCAGCAGAATAAACATCTAAAAAGTTTGATCCATCCCATTGAAACTGAGGGCTAAATGCTCCTGTATTTTGAGTCCTTGCTGATGCAAAAACAACTGAAGTTTGTCCATCTTTAGTGTAATAATTAGGAGCAAAATCAGAAGTTGGAGAGTTAACATCAAAAATAGCAATGTTATACTTATTAGGCATTGATTTTAATTTCGAAACATAATCAGCATTTTCTCCGTGGGATGCAGCAATTGAATTGTTAGGTGCCTTAGACTTATAAGTAGCCATTACTTTATTTGCTTCTTCGTATTTCTCATTCAACTTAAGCATTTGAGCGAAATAATAAAAATCATCAGCTTGTACTCCAGAGTGAGTTGATAATTTTCTATACCATTTTTCAGCATTCTCAGAATCACCAATTCTTCTGTATGATTCGGCTGCTCTTCTTATTTGATGATCAGTCGCATCACTTTTCTTTGCTAAATCTGTGTAAAGCTCTGCAGCTCTTTCGTATGCTAACATATCGAATTGCTGGTCAGCAGTTCTTTCTTTCATCCCTTGGGCTTGAGACTGAAAGCTTAATGTCCCTACAAACAAAATTAGTAATAGGTTCTTGGTAAAATTCTTAATCATAATCTTCTAATTAAATATCTGTGTAAATAGTTTTTTTTGTTCGGCTTAAAATAATCTTGGTGTTCTAAATCCCTTTCCTAAGAAATCTAAATCATAATTAATCATGATTTCATGAGATCCTGTATTGTAATCTCCTAAATCAGACAATGTGTAATCGTAAGCATAACCAGCTCTAAACTGTGGTGAAAAGTGGTATACAATG
>CALLII010000046.1 GCA_938009745.1 uncultured Flavobacteriales bacterium | reverse complement strand
GAATAATCAAGAGAAGTAATCAATAATTGTGTGTTTCCTTCATCAAATACTGGAGTTGGAATATGTTCTAATACACAGTCCAATAATGGAGTAATGTCTTCTGTTGGCTCTTTCCAATCAGTACTCATCCATCCGTTCTTTGCAGAACCGTATATTACTGGAAAATCTAATTGTTCTTCACTCGCTCCAACACTAAACATCAAATCAAATACGTTTTCGTAAGCGATATCTGGTGTACAGTTTTCTTTATCTACTTTGTTTACTACTACAATTGGTTTAAGTCCAGCTTCAATTGCTTTTTGCATCACAAATCTTGTTTGTGGCATTGGCCCTTCAAATGCATCAACTAATAGTAAAACTCCATCAGCCATGTTCATTACACGCTCAACTTCTCCACCAAAATCACTATGGCCTGGCGTATCAATGATGTTAATCTTAACACCTTTGTAATTTACCGATACGTTTTTTGCTAAAATCGTAATTCCTCTTTCTTTCTCCAAATCATTACTATCCATGATTAACTCTCCTGGAGTTTCGTGGTCTGAAAACAATTTTCCAGCCAAAATCATTTTATCTACTAAGGTAGTTTTCCCGTGATCTACATGGGCAATGATTGCAATATTCTTTATTTCTTGTGACATAAAATCAATTAAATTTTGTGCAAAGGTAGTGTATTTGTTTAGAATTGCTGTAAATAGACTGTTAAATTGTTGAAGTTAGGATTAAAATGAAAAGGAATTAGCCGTATCTAACGCAGAATATTTATATGACCAATGATTTCTTTTACTTCTCTGTTTTTTCCTTTTACTGTAATTTTATATACATAATTTCCAAAAGGAACTAGTTCTCCTTGATGTTTTCCATTCCAAGAAATTGCTGGATCATCACTTGTAAATAGTAACTCTCCCCATCTATTGAAAATTAAAATTTCATAATTTATAATTCCTTCTGCCACAACAAGAAATTCATCATTTAGGTTGTCATTATTAGGAGTAAATGAATTGGGAGCATAAATTAAAAACTCGTTTAAAATGGAGACCGTAATCTCTGTTGAGTCTATACAGCCTTCATTCGATATAGCAATAAGTTTTACTTTATATCCTTTCTCGATATCTGATGGAAACGAAACTTTGCATGGATTTGTACTTGTAGATACGCCATTTATTCCGGGAAAATCAAAATCCCAAAGATAAGATACTGCATTTAAGGATAAGTTTGTAAAACATACGTCTGGATTAAATGTATATAGTTCTATTGGACTAAAGCTAAAGTCTGCTTTTGGCAATGGATTTACAACAACATTTATTGTCGTATCATCTATACAACCAGAGTCAGAAACGGCTGAATGTGTAACTGCAAACACTCCTTCTGAGCCGTATATAAATGTTGTGTTTTGTGTTGTTGGATTGCCCGGAGTGTCCCATCCCCACTGTAAAATTGTTCCGTTTGTAATAGTAGAATTATCATTGAAAAAAGTAGGTTCGCCTAAACATACAGAGTCTGCTGTAAAACTTGCTTTTGGCATTGGAAATGATTCAACCCTTCCTTGTTTAGAAGATTCGCAGAGATTGCTATCTCTTAGCGTAATAGTATATAAACCAGGAGAAAGTTGGTTGAATGAACTGTCGTTTACAAATGAAGATGTGTTAAGCCTAA
This sequence comes from uncultured Flavobacteriales bacterium, assembly GCA_938009745.1. Lineage (GTDB taxonomy): Bacteria > Bacteroidota > Bacteroidia > Flavobacteriales_D > CAJJDF01 > CAJJDF01. Next base: position 2,276 of record CALLII010000046.1, on the reverse strand, counting down.
ACTCGTAAGGTTTGGTTCCTCCACTAAAATTTTTTGCGTTTATTTCGCCTGTAAATGTGCCAATTGGACAAGAACCTAGAGAATCTAAATTAAAATTTATTGTTGTAGAATCTACCAAAAAAACATCTGTTATTACACATCCAGAATCGTAGATTAATCGAACTTGATAGTTTCCCAAGCCTCCATTTGGAACTAAAAAATTAGAGTCTCTTTGCCCAACAATTGCTATGCTATCTTTATACCATTGAAAAGAATTGGGAACTGAATCAAAATTAGCTTTTAACTTTAGGTTTCCTTGGCAATAATGTCCAGAATCAGAAATACTAACAGTTGGGGTAAAAAGTGAAGTTTCGTTCAGGGTTAAATTGTCTATATAATAGTAATTTGAACCCGAATTATTAGTACAGCTTGGTCCCAACACTATAGCAGTATAATTTTGGGTAGCAGTGAAATTTAATGTAACTCTAACCCATGAGCTTAACGAGCAAGTAGCTGTATCAAAAGCTAATACCGTCCAATTTGCAGGTGTGACAGTGGTAGGGCATAAACTAGTTGCGGTAGGTAAAAGATTTCCAAATGGCAAATTAGTGCAGTTGGTGGTTCCGTAAATAGCAATTTCGGTAGTTAAATTACCAAAAGAATTTGCTAAAAAAAATTCTACTTGATAGTTAACTCCTGTTTTCATTGTATCCGTAAGGCAAGTTCCTACATATTCCTTGTAGATGATACTACTAGCAGATGCAAAAAAATCATCAAAAAACCCCACATATCCAGTTCCATTTGGCAAGGGGGTGGGTGGTGGGGGAAATGTTCCAACCGCTAAGAGGCCACAGCTATTAAAATAATCTGAAGTTGCTCCAGATGCTTGAATCCAGTTGTTTGCACAATTTAATTGACTTGCAGCAGAAGGGCAGCATGATCTCTGATCAAAAGAAGGGTTTGGAATTAAAGATGAAATAGAAGAGTCTGGCTGCGATAATTCGCAAAAGCAATCAGTAGTGTCTTGTAAATCAATTAAACCATCCAAATCATCATCTATACCATTGTCGCAAATTTCTTGGGAAAAAGAAACTGTGGTTAAAACAAGAAATAAAAAAGATACGAACAGTTTCATTAAATTCTATTTAATGTAAATATAGTGAAAACCAAATAATAATGATTGTTAAAGTATTACTCGACCTTCATCTCCACCCAATCGCCATGTTCTTTGATAAGTCCTATCAACTCGTCCAAAGCTTTTTCTTCGGGTATGTTTTTCTGTACTACAGTTTTCTCTTTGTACAGGGTGATCTTTCCTTTTCCCGTTCCAACATATCCGTAATCAGCATCAGCCATTTCTCCTGGACCATTTACAATACAACCCATAATTCCAATTTTAAGGCCTTTTAAGTGACTTGTTTTAGCTCGAATTTTTGCTGTTGTTTCTTGTAAATCGAAGAGTGTTCTTCCACAAGATGGGCAAGAAATATATTCTGTTTTAGATATACGTGTTCGTGTTGCTTGAAGGATTCCAAAACCAACTTCGTTAATAAATTTATCTCCTCCACAGTTTTCTGCTGCAATAAAAACACCATCACCTAATCCATCAACCAACAAACTTCCCATATCTACTGAAGCATCTATCTGTAATTGTTCTGGTTCTAAATCTCCGTATGCTCTTCCAATAACAACTGGCGTTTTACATCCGTAGTGGAATAGTCCATTGAATAACTGTCTCTGCTCAGCCATTCCATGTTCGTTATATGTATCAATCACCAAAACTGCTGTAGGATCTTGTTCAATTCTATTTGCAAACTCCTCAGTTAAATCTGGAAGTGTGGTGTAAATAAAATTGATTTTATCGTGCTTTTCTGTATCGGTCAAATATAGTTTTGCATCCATAAAAGGATACGAACGAGGTTTGTTTTTCTTTGTTTTCCAAGTTTCGTATTCGTACACCAACCCTAATGTTCCTGGAATTTCAAAATCAATCGAATTCTTATTTAAAAAGATATAATCACACGCTTGATCGGTTAAGTTCCATTTATCCAATTGTACAGAATAATTATATCCTAAGGCAAATAAATTGGCTGGTTTTATTTCTTTTTTTAGTGCAAAATCTGCCATTACTATAGGCACATTTCCTCCTCCTATATTTTGAACCTTAGCTGTTTCTCTGTAAGTATATTCAAACGGATTGATATAGTTTGGAAAGTCCAAAGCAAAATCTTTGTGCTTAGCTCTGTTTTCGTATCTCGCAACTATTTTCTGAGCTACAGGAATCTCTGCTTCAGCTT
>CALLII010000045.1 GCA_938009745.1 uncultured Flavobacteriales bacterium | reverse complement strand
GATTATGTTTTGAAAGATGTAAGCTTCGAAATTTCTAAAGGAAAATCAGTAGCATTAGTTGGTCAATCTGGATCAGGAAAAAGTACAATTGCCAATTTACTTCCTCGTTTTTATGATTTGAACGAAGGAGAAATTAAAATTGATGGAGTAAATATAAAAGAGACTTCGCTTACTAATTTGAGAGATTTAATGGGAATTGTAACTCAAGATGCTATTCTTTTTAATGATACTATCGCAAGTAACATTCTTTTTGGTAAAGAAGACATCTCGGAAGAGAAAATGATTGAAGCAGCCAAAATTGCTAATGCCCACGATTTTATAATGCAACTGCCCAAAGGCTACCAAACTAATATTGGTGATGGCGGAGGAAAGTTATCTGGAGGTCAAAAGCAAAGAATTAGTATTGCAAGAGCTGTTCTTAAAAACCCAGACATTTTGGTTTTAGATGAAGCAACTTCAGCACTTGATACCGAATCGGAAAAATTGGTACAAGAAGCATTGAACAATTTAATGAAAAATAGAACTTCGTTAATCATTGCCCACAGGCTTTCTACTATCCAACATGCTGATGAAATATTGGTAATGCAAGATGGAGAAATTATCGAAAGAGGAACTCACGATTCTTTACTAAAAGAGAACGGAACTTACACGAAACTTATTGAAATGCAGTCTTTTGCATAAACCGATTCTATGAAACTAAATTTTAAAACATTTGGAGAAGGCGAACCTATTATTATCCTTCACGGATTATTTGGTTCTTTAGATAACTGGCAAACACTTGGTAAAAAACTAGCAGAAAACTATCTAGTTTACTTAGTTGATTTGCGAAATCATGGAAAATCCCCACACAGTGATTCGTTTTCTTATTTAGAAATGGCAAATGATGTTGCCGAATTAATAGATGACGAAAACTTGACTGATGTAAATCTAATTGGTCATTCAATGGGAGGAAAAACTGCTATGACTTTTTCCACAGAATTTCCACATTTACTTAAAACATTGACAGTAGTTGATATTGCTCCAAAAAAATATCCACCACATCATGATGAAATTCTAGATGCCCTATTTTCTTTAAATTTAGATGAAATTACATCAAGAAGAGAAGCAGACACAGAAATGCAGAAAAAAATATCGGTTGATGGAACTCGATTATTTTTGCTTAAAAACCTTGACAGAAAAAAAGAAGGCGGATACGAATGGAAAATGAATTTAGACATGCTTTCTAAAGAGATTAATTCCGTTATTGATATAACTCCAATTCCATTTCCTATCTCTATTCCTACATTATTTATTCGAGGTGGTAACTCAGGTTATATTCATGATTCCGATTTTGAGCAGATTGAAAGACTATTCCCAAATTCAGAAATTGAAACGATAGAAAATGCTGGACATTGGGTTCATGCAGAGAAACCTCAGGAATTATTAGAATTAATTTTAAACTTTATTAATTAGATAACTATCATATAATCATATAGTTATTTTATTTTAAATACTTAATTTAAAATAAGTCACACAAGTTTTATGGAATCCTTTTAAGAATACATCTTATTACCAAAGACCGGTAAAACAGAAATTAATTCTTAAAAACAAATAACATGAAAACAATTAAACTAATACTTGCAACTGCCTTTGTGGCAATTGGATTAAACGCAATGGCTCAGGAGCCAGGAGAAATTCAAGGATTCATTTACGACATGGAGACTAATCAACCCTTATTTAGTGCTACCGCCAAAGTTACATCTGCAGGAAACACGAAGGGTGATGCAGCAGATTTTGACGGAAGATTTAGTATAAAACCACTTGCAGCAGGAACTTACATTTTAGAAGTAGAATTTGTTGGATACCAAACTAAAAAACAAGAGATTGTAGTTAAATCTGGGCAAATATCATTTAGAGATACTATTTTCTTAAGTGCAGGAGAAATGATTGGTGTTGTGGAAATAACAGAATGGATAGATCCATTGATAAACCCATACGAAGTATCTAAACCGACCATGAACGGAGAACAAATGAAAGGGATGGCCATACTTAGAAACCCTGCTACTTTGCTATCTACCTTAAGTGATGGGGCTATTAGTTCTGTAGGAGCTGGTGGCGAAGATGACGAAGTTTATTTTAGAGGATCAAGAACTGGAAGCATTGTAACGTACTTAGATGGAATGAAAATTTACGGAAGTGTACCAACTTTCCCAGCAGTAGCGATAAGTTCATACTCGGTTTATACTGGAGGACTTCCTGCAAAATATGGAGATACTTCGGGTGGAGTGATTGAAATTGAAACAAAAAGTTACTTTGACCTGTATAATCAAAGGATGGCTGAGCTAAATGACTAGCTCACCTCCAACCAAAAAAACCTATATTTAATAAAAAACTAAGCTTGAGATTAAAACAACATCATATGCAATCCTTAACGGATGAGAATTTAGTTCTTCTATACCAGCAGTCGAAAGACCAAAAGTGTATGGGAGAACTATACTCTCGATATAGCGCTTTGGTGATGGGAGTTAGTCTTAAGTATTTAAAAAATGTTACCGATTCACAAGATATCGTAATGCAAGTTTTTGAAAAATTAATTAAAGACTTACCAAAATACGAGATACAAAAATTTAGACCTTGGCTTTACCAACTCACAAAAAATGAGTGCTTGATGAAATTAAGGAAAGAAAAAAAAGGAAGAGTTACTTCTATGGAGAATGTTACAATTTCTCAATCAGAAGATAACGAAATGGAGCAACATCTTGAAAAAGAAGCTTTACTGCTTAAACTAGAAGAATTTATTCCTCAACTTAAAGACAACCAAAAGGTGTGCATTGAGTTGTTTTTTCTTCACAATAAAAGTTATATCGAAATATCTCAAGCGACCCACTTGAGCTTAAAAGAAGTGAAAAGTAACATTCAGAATGGTAAAAGAAATTTAGAGATAAAGCTAAATAATGCAGCTTCTGCCTCTTAACAAACAAAAAATGAAAGAAACTAAACTCATAAACGAATCCAATATAGGCGAGCTCCTCACAGCCTATTACCAAGGAACGTTAGCTTCGGAAGAAGCCAAAACCTTGGAACAATTTTCTAATGAAAATGAATTTATTGAGGAAGCTATGGAAGGTTTTGATGAATTCCCTGAAGCGGTAAATCAAATACCTGCTTTTAAACCAAAGAATAAAATTGGATATAAATGGATTATGGCAATTGGAGGAATTGCTTTATTAATCACCACTGCTTATTTTATTCAGGATTACACTTCTAAAAAAGACAATTCGGAATTGCTTTCTATTACAGTTTCAGAACCATTAATGGACTCGGAACTTGAGCCACTTGAAAAAGTGATAGCAAAGGTTGAAAGTGAAAAATCGATTAAACCTCAAGACACAAAAGCACTTATTCCCAAAACTGTAAAAGAAAATAAGAGTATTGAAACCACAAAAGAAGTAATTAAAGAGCGTGAGGTATTCGAAATACCAAGAATGGAACTTAACCCTATTGAAATAGAAGAAAAAGCAACCTACACGCTAAAAAGAGCTAAAACTAAAGCTATTGGTTTTTATACTTTTTTGGCTGTTGATTACTCTAAAATATATAACAATTCCATTCCCGTTTTACCAACTTATACAGGAACTGACGCTAGCTTTGCTAACAAAAATAACCTTTCTATGGATATGAGTGACGGTACAACTCAATCGAATGTGAGCTACAAAACATTTTTGAAACAGTCATTATTCTTAATGAAAAATAAGGAATATGATAAATCTATTGCAAACTTCATAGTAATTCTTAAAAGTTTCCCTGGTGATGTAAATGCAGAGTTCTATATCGGTTATGCTAAGTTTTATCAAGGAAAATATGAAGATGCTATTCCTTATTTTAATAAAGCCATGAATAATGCATTTGATTTTTTTATGGAAGATGCCGAATGGTTTAAAGCAAACTCATTGCAAAAGCTCGGTAAATTAAAAGAAGCTCAAATCATTTATGACTCCATTAAGCAAAAAGGAGGTTATTACTCATATCAGGTTAACTAGCAGCTCTTTTTAGGATTTAAATAAAAATCGCCAACATCCACTATAATTAGGCTTCGGATAAAGTTTTTTTTACACTAAATTTGTATCCTAATTTGAAACACGCACAAACTATGATGTTAGTACTAACAATGATTTATAAAAAACTTCTTGAATTTCGATTGTATATCGCGATTGCTTTAATAATTACAACTATTGCATTAAGCTTTACCAGATATGACGGTTGGTGGTGGTTTAGCCTTATCCTAGCTATAATTGCAGTATTTTCTCAATTGTTTTTTGGCCCAATTCGTTTCATCCAAGAAGCTGTGCAAGCCGGAGATATGGAAACTGCCAAGAAACACATGAAATCAGTATTTTTTCCTCAATTACTTTTTAAACCTATTCGTCAAGGATATTACATGTTACAATCTAATATGGCAATGGCCGACCAAGATTTTGAAGCAGCTGAAACACTTATTAATAAAAGTATTAAGAATAAAAGTAAAGTACTTGGAGCAGGAAATGAAGGAAGTGCCTACTTGCAATTAGGAATGATTGCTATACAAAATGGAAAGAAAAGTGAAGCAAAGAAAAACCTTAGGCTTGCTATGAGCAAAGGATTGGCAGACAAGGAAAGTAAAGCAGCAGCTTTAATTCAATTATGTGGAATAGAATTACAAGAAAGAAACACTGCACAAGCAACAAATTATTTCAAAAAAGCAAAGGCTCTTAAACCACAAACTAAAGAGATTAAAGACCAAATTGCTCAGATTGAAAAGCACATTCATAATAGGAGATAACGAACATATATTGCATAAAAAAAGCGACTGAATCAGTCGCTTTTTTTTGGTCTAAACTATTTTTTAAAACATCTTGATAAGCATATCAAGTTTTGTTTTTAACTCTCTTCTATCTACAATAAAATCTAGGAAACCATGCTCTAATAAGAACTCAGATCTTTGGAAACCTTCTGGTAAATCTTTACCTATTGTCTCTTTTACAACTCTTGGTCCTGCAAAAGCAATTAGTGCTCCTGGTTCAGCAATATTAATATCACCTAACATAGCAAAAGATGCTGTAACACCTCCTGTTGTAGGATCAGTTAATAATGAAATGTAAGGAAGTTTAGCTTTAGCTAACAAAGTTAATTTTGCAGATGTTTTAGCCATTTGCATTAACGAAAATCCTGCTTCCATCATTCTTGCTCCCCCTGATTTAGAAATCATCATAAACGGACATTTTTTCTTGATGGCATAATCAATTGCTCTAGCAATTTTTTCTCCTACTACAGATCCCATAGAACCTCCAATAAAAGCAAAATCCATACAAGCAACTACAATCTCCTGTCCCGAAGTTTTCCCGTGAGCAGTTCTAACTGCATCTTTCAAGCTCGATTTTTTAATCGATTGCTCCAATCTTTTTTCATAACTCTTTGTATCCGTAAACTTTAGCGGATCTTTAGAAGTCATGTCCTTATCTAATTCGGTAAATTTATTGTCATCAAAAATGACAGTAAAATACTCTTTTGAGCCGATTTTAAAGTGATAACCGTCTTCTACACTCACCCATGAGTTTTCTTCTAGGGCTCCTTTATCAACTATATTACCGCTTGGTGTTTTATGCCAAAAACCATCTGGAGTTTCTTTTTTCTGCTCAGTTGGTGTATTTATATTTTTACTTTTTCTAGTAAACCATCCCATAGTTCAAGTCTTTTTTAATTGAAATTCAATTACTTATTTTAGATTACGAAAATCTACTGCTTCTATGCAATAGTAATAGAACCATCAAGATACACATCTTGTATGGAATTTAATAATTTAACTCCTTCTGCCATGTCTTTTTGGAAAGCTTTTCTTCCAGAAATTAGTCCATGACCTCCAGCTCTTTTATTAATTACAGCAGTTGTAATTGCTTCACTCATATCCGAAGTTTTACTCCCTGTAGAAGCTCCTCCTGAGTTAATTAATCCAATTTTACCCATGTAACAGTTAGCAGCTTGGTATCTACATAAATCAATAGGATTATCAGTAGTTAATTCTGTGTAAACTTTATTGTGAGTTTTTCCAAAACCAATGTTAGTGTAACCTCCATTGTTTGTTGGTAGTTTCTGCTTAATAATATCTGCTTGTATTGTTACTCCCAAGTGATTTGCTTGTGCAGTAATATCAGTTGCAGTATGGTAATCTGTTCCATCTTTCTTAAAACCTGGATTTCTTAAATAACACCATAAAATAGTAGCCATTCCTAGTTCGTGAGCTCTTTCAAAAGCTTGAGCTATCTCAACTATTTGTCTGTTGCTATCATCCGATCCAAAATAAATAGTTGCTCCAACTGCTGCTGCACCTAAATTCCATGCTTCGTCAACAGAACCAAAAGATATTTGACTAAAAGTTTCTGGGTAAGTCAACATTTCATTGTGATTTAACTTTACAATGAAAGGAATTTTGTGAGCATATTTTCTTGAACAAGAAGCTAATACTCCAAAAGTTGATGCAACTGCATTACAACCTCCTTCTACTGCTAATTTCACAATGTTTTCTGGGTCAAAATATATTGGATTTGGTGCAAATGATGCTCCAGCCGCATGCTCTATCCCTTGATCTACAGGAAGTATAGAAACATAACCTGTTCCACCTAATCTTCCGTGATTGTATATTGCTTGTAAGTTCCTCATTACCTGAGGACTTCTGTTTGTCATTGCAAATGCTTCGTCAACAAAAGTTGGACTAGGCAAAGTCAACATACTTTTATCGAAAGTCTTACAGGTATGATTTAAGAGAGAATCACTGTGTTCTCCTAATAATTCTTGGATGTTTAAAGCCATAAATTTTTATTTAGTTTACTTGATTTTCGTTCGAAATCAGGAATGCAAATTTAATAAAAATTCTTAACTCCCCTATTCCATTAGGATTCTTTTTAAAAGCTAGGTTTTGGAAGGTCTAATACAAGCTTGGGACGCTATTACTTATAAATTAATACTGTACAATAAGCACTAATTCCTTCTTCTCTTCCTACAAATCCGAGTTTTTCTGTAGTGGTTGCTTTTATTGATACTTGATCAATATCTAAAGATAAAACCTTAGCAATTACAGCTTTCATTTTATCTAAATGCGGAGCCAATTTTGGTTTTTGAAGACATACGATAGAATCCAAATTAGAAATTTTATAGTTGTTTTCAGCAATTAACTCACCTACTCTTTTTAATAAAATTTTACTATCAATTCCTTTATATTCATTAGAAGTATCAGGGAAATGCTTACCAATATCACCCAAATTTGCAGCACCTAAGAGTGCATCACAAATAACATGAAGTAGTACATCAGCATCCGAATGACCAACTCCTCCTTTGTGGTAATCGAGCAAGATTCCTCCTAGCCAAAACTCTTCGCCTTCGGCTAATTGGTGTACATCATAACCTATTCCTGTACGTATATTCATTATGAAATTATTCTTCGTTACTTGCAAAATTGAATCCTAAAGAAAAACGGATTGTATTTGCTAAAGGACTATTGTTGGTTAACGAAACTAAGTAAGATATATCTAGTTCTAATTTACTGTACTCAAGACCCATTCCCATTGTAACAAATCTTCTATTCCCTTTTGTATAATGCTCATGAAAATATCCTGCTCTTACAGCAAATTTTTCAGCATAAGTATATTCCATTCCTACAGAAATATTTATTTCTCTTAATTCTTCAATGAATACACTTCCATCTTCTACTGATTCAAATTCATTCGTGTTTTCATTAAAAAGAACGTTCCCTGGCGCATCATTAAATGAACCAAAAATACCGGAAGCAACTCCTACATTATTATCTCGTCCTGCAACAATATCATTAGTTAGAATACCTCTTTGAGGTGGTGAAGGAACTAATAATTTATTAAAATCAACACCTATTGCAAAATCATTGTATTTATCAATATCAATATTTAATACTGTACCTAATCTTAAATTAGCTGGTAAAAAATCTTCTGTTGAAGAATTGGTGTAAGATATTTTTGCCCCAACATTGGAAATATTCATTCCAATATTAAGATTTGCATCATACTCTCCTAAATTAAATTTGTCCCCTTGATAAAAAGCAGATAAATCAACAGCTATAGATCTTCCTGGTTTAGTATCAACTCCGTTAGCTGTTAGCCCTTCAGTAAGGTTAGAGTTTATAAATCGAGCTGTAAATGCACCAGATAGGTTTTTTCCTAATCTTGTAGAGTAGGCAGCATCTAATGCAAATTCTTTAGGATTTGCTTCCTTAATAGTTCCTCCATTTATATCTGTAAAAGTAATAGAGCCTAAAGAGAAATAACGCATACTACCAGAAATGGCTGAGTTTTTATCTAGTTTTTTATACCCAACTAAATATACCAAGTTAATGTCATTTATTCCTAGATTCCTTAACCATGGTGAGTAAGAAAATGCAACCCCACCTTCTTCCTCTGCAAATACGTATTTAGATGCATTCCAGTGTTGTGAATTAATGTCTCCATTAGTAGCTGCTCCCAAATCGCCCATTGCACTTGCTCTGGAATCTGGAGCTATCAATAAAAAGGGTACTGCAGTTGTGATAGTGTTTAGTTGTAAACTGAAGTCAGTACCACCACTTTGAGTGTTTTGAGTATACGAATTTGTAGAAATAAATATTCCTACCATTAAAAAAGAGAGTAATCTCATAGAATTGTGAAGTTTCATTTGCAAGCTATTTTACATACCCCTTTTAGCATTAGACGTGCTAATTGAGAATGTGATATTAAAATTTTAAAGTAAAATTATAGTCAAATAATGGTTTTTAGAGATTAATCTAACCGCAAATATAGAATAAACTTATGAAAATTTTATTTCAATAATACTAGTTTTTCATATTTCTCTACAGTATTCCCATTATCATCAGTAACCTTGACCTTGTATATATAGGTTCCTCTTCCAATACTATCACCATAATCATCTTTCCCATCCCACTCAATGGCTTCAACCCTAAAACCTTCTGTTTTTACTAGTTGACTTATTGTTTTAACAAGCTTCCCAGACACTGTAAACACCTGAATTTGAACCTGTAAGTACTCGCAGGCTTGATTATGTTCAAAAAAGAATTGAGTTCTTGTTGTAAATGGGTTAGGATAATTTAGCACTCTATCAATTGCTAATTCCTGACTTTGAACCACCAAAAAGTCAATAGTTTTCTCGGTAGAGTTGTTGTAAATATCCCAAGTTTTTAAACTTAAGGTGTGATTTCCTTCCTCTAGTTTAGATAATGGATATACAATTTTACCACTTTGGTATGAATCTAAATCACTTTCATAGTAGTCATTTAAGATAATTGGATTAGATGTTTTTTCATCTAAAATGGCTGTTAAATCATGACCTATTCCGTTACCGGTAGTATTAATTCCATTGGAATCAAACAACTCTGCATAAATAGAAGGTTTATCATCTGTTATTCCTCCAGAAACAAAATTATTGTCGTTCATAAATAAACCAACCAATGGCCCATCAGTGTCTGTTGAAGCTCCAGTATTGGTTCCTCCAACTAGAATATTGGTATAAGCTCCTGCACCATCTTCTTTCCCATCATAACAGTAATAACTAATTTTCCCATTACCATACTGGTAATTAATGTCTTTAGGAACCAAAAAAGTAAACTCGAATAATCCATTTTTAACTGACGCTTTACCTTTATACAATACACTGTTTTGCATTTCAAAAGGTATTACATCAGAAGCAACTCTATTACCCAAGGTTGCTAATTGAACAGGTTTGTCAAATACAGTTGGAAAAACGACTCCATTGTAGTTTGTTAGTATTGTCCCATTATTATCAGCAACATAACCTTTGATGGTAATTTTACTTAGGGCTTTAAGAGTATCTGTAGTACTAGAAACTGAAACATTGTTTACCTCAGTTGTTACTACTTTATTTTTTGGAAAAGCAAGTTTTAATGCTGGGTCTCCAATTAAACTAAACCTTCTAGTATTATTGTCTCTTACAACATTAGCACTATTTTTTGTTTCCATATATATTTCTCCAAGTGTTCTTGGAGTACCGTCAGTTTTTTTAATGAAAACTTCTTCGTAAAAGGCATTAATTAATTGTTCGTTAGAATATTGATAAACAGGCCTAGTAGTAGTAAACATTGCAACTCCTCCTCCATTTGGATTTAAAAAACACTGTTCTCCAGCAGAAACACGTGAAGGGTCATCAAATTTAGTAAACTCGCAGGTTGCGGTAAGAAAAACACTTAATCTATTAGAGTTTGTCCAACCATTTATAACTCCTAGATCTAAAAATCTCTCAGTTCCCCATCCAATTTCGCCTCCATGTCCTTCGTAAGTTGTTATAAGCGCTCCCTCTTGTACTGCTCTATTAATTACTTCCGCTCCTTCCAAGTATCTTTCTCCGCCAGAAGCTGAAGTTTGGTTATAAGCATCCATATAAATTTTTTCAATATTAAAAAAGCTCTGATTTTTTTCTATTGTATCGCATATTTTTTCAATATGTTTTACGAAATCTGTTTCCCATGAAGCATCTACATCATCAGCAATAAAAATAAGTTTATTTCTCCAATCTCCATATGGACTTCCAGAGTTAGCATCATTACAATTACTTATTTCACTAGCTTGTGTTCCTTGTTTTTGATAATTAATAATTTTATTAACTACAATTTGAGCTTGACCAGCATTTGTAACGGTTAATCTTCCTACAGCAATATCCATTAATTGGTTATTACCTAAACTTTCACCATCATCCAAAATCGCAAAAAAATCATCTGAAGCAAAAGATTTAATATCGGCAAGAGATGCCTCAGATTCCCAAACAGGAACGAAGTTATGGTTTGGAGTAACTCTATTTTTATAATCAAAAGTACCATCTCCAAAAAGTAATAGATACCTTGGTGGATTTGACCCTCCTCTATCATAAAACATCTTTGCAAATGTTTTAATTGCTGTTACATCCTGCATTCCTCCAGAAAATTCATTGTAAATTTCTTGAACGGTTGCCTTTAGTACTGTTAAACCATTTGCTTCATGAAATTCTTTTAATTCTTCAACTTGGTTTTCAAAAAGTGGATGATAAACAATCAACATATCAGGTATAAGCTCGCCATGAAGGTTTTGATTCTCTACTTTTTCAATAAAACTAGGGGTTAAGTAACCGGAATTTTTAATTGCAATAAATGTTCTTAAAGAATCTGTTTTTTGAATAAACTCAACATTATTTCCAGTTCTTGTAATAGCTACATTTTTTACGGTAAGAGGGTCGGTTATATCCCAAACTTCGTCAATTAATGAACCGGCAGAAATAACAAATTTTCCAATATTAGGAGTGCCAACAGACAATAAATCTCTAAATTCCATCTGATTACCAACCATAGTTAAATTTCTACGGACATTAATTTCAATAAAATCTAAATATCCTTCACCACCAACACCTGGAGATGTTGTGTATGATAAATTTACATTTATATTATCTTGGTTAGGAAGAAAACTTAAACTACCACTTCTGTTAACAGCTATATCACTATGGGTTCCAGAACTAATTGCAGGCATAGAAACATTCGTACTTGCTAAACTCCCAACATTCATACTAAAGTTTGAAGTACTAAAACTACTTGAGTAAAAAGATCCAAAAACTCTGACATTAGAAGTTGTACTAATGTTAGGGAAAGAAAAACCAAAAGAGTTAGTTCTCACAGCATCAAAAATAGTTCCTACCCAAAGCTTTCCCGAACCACCTTTGTTTTTTGCATTCATCAGATTGGTTGTTTCATCTTCTCTTGCTCCAAAATCATTGAAACTAGAAACTACCTGTGTAAAAGAAGTTCCAGCATCAGTAATCGTTCCAATTCTTTTTGTACCTGAATTATCATTTACTTTTACAAAATAAAATGCTTCATCAGAGTATAGATGTTGCTCATAAGTAAAAAAAGATCCAGCAGAATTTAATTCCCATTTATGAGGACCTTGAGCATAAAATAAAAAGTAGTCCCCTTCATCAAACTGGCCGTCACCACCATCTTCCATTTTAATGGCATTTTTCTCTAAATCATCTATTCTTGGCGCTCCATTAACTTCAGGCAGCATTCCATTATGGTTGCCATATAAATTAATAGAATTAGAGATTAAAGACCCAGAAATAATTCCATTGTCTTTTAAATCAGAGTACGTTATTTTATGAACTCCATTTTTTGTTACGCCAAATCGAGCAATTGTTCCATCTACTAGAGAAGAAGTTCCTTTAAACGAACGTGAAGAAACAGCCGATTCTGACGCAAGGCTTGATGAGGTATATGAAATTGAATACGATTTTATCTTTTTAATCACTCCATTTTCCTTGTAAAGAGACTCTACATTAATGAGCGCAAATTTTTGTTTTCTGGCAATCGAGTATTCAATTTTAATTGTTGGTGAATTTGATAATTGTGATTGCCAAGAAACTGGGATTAGGCTTTTATCAGCCTGAGAAATAGCCTCAGATTCTAAAATTGTAAGTTTAGCTTTTAAGCTCTGATTACTACCCAAAGAAACCTTTGACGTTATGGTTGGAATTGAATTAAATGAATATCCATAACCTTCAATACCTATGATTTTCTGGTTACCAAATTCATATGCTTTCCAATTAAGTTCTTTCTCAATTACAGATTGACTGTACATCAAACAGGTAATTAACAAGAAAAAAAGTGTCGTTTTTATATTTTTCATTTAAAAAGTAATTTAACTTAAAAATTTGATAGTTATTAGTGTATCACAATAAAAAACCCGAAATTTAGTTTTTTAGAAACATAATTAGCCTAAATTAGTTCTGATAAACGACATACTCAACTTTTTATTCTATTTTATGTAACTCAATCTCGGAAATTCTTGATGTTTTATGCCTTAATTATGAAACTTATTTATATTTTTACCGTATTGATTGAAATTAATTCGTCATTATGAACAAATTTTTGTTAAAAACTTTTGTAGCAATTTTCGGTTTACTTTTGAGTTTTTCGGCCCTAGCCCAAGACCCAGAGTTTAGCCAATTCTATGCTAATCCACTATACTTAAATCCTGCCTTTGCGGGGTCTAACAACTGCCCACGTATTACTATGAACTATAGAAATCAATGGCCTTCACTAAGCGGAAGTTTTATAACACAAAGTGTATCGTATGACCAAAGATTAGGTTATAACAAAGGAGCCGGTATTGGTTTATTAGTTACAAATGATGTTGCAGCACAAACTCTAACAACTTTCAATGCAAGTGGTATTTTTTCTTATCATTTAGAGATAACTAGAAAATTTGCCATTAGAGTAGGATTTCAAGCAACATACTTTCAAAAAAGCTTAGACTGGAACAAATTAACGTTTGAAGATCAAATTGATTCAAGAAGGGGATTTGTATATACTACGGCTGACAGACCCAATAATACAGGAACAAAATCTGGAGTAGATTTCTCTGGAGGAATCTTAGGATTTAGTAAAACTTTCTTTTTTGGTGTAGCAGTTCATCACGTAACTGAGCCTGACCAATCTCTTGTAAATAACCCGCAAGATGGTAACCTACCAATGAAAATAACTGGCCATGCTGGTGCAGTTATACCACTTAGAAAAAGTAAATATAAAAAGAGTGATGCAAAAATTTCTCCAAACATTTTATACAGAAGACAGGCTAATTTTCAACAATTAAATTTAGGAGTTTATATAAACAAAGGTCCATTATGGACAGGTGTTTGGTATAGAAATGGAGATGCATTTATAGTGTTAGTTGGTATTCAAACTGATTTATTCAGACTAGGTTACAACTATGATGTAACAACAAGTCAATTAACCACTGCAAGTGGAGGTTCACATGAGCTTTCGTTTGGGTTAAACTTTAGTTGTAAACCACCTAAGAAGAAGTACAGAACAATAAGTTGTCCTTCTTTCTAGTTATTAGTAAGATATTTTCACAGTAGAGAAGAAAAAAAGAAAAAGATATGAAGACGAGTAGAAAATTAAAATCAATGTTATTAGCAACAGTTGCTATTAGCATGATGACAGTTTCTTGTAAGAAAAAGGAACAGTCATCAGCAACAGGCTGGAATTATAACGATCCTCAAAATGGAGGTTACTTAAAAACCAAATATGTAGAACAAGAAACTGGACCAGGGCTTGTTTTAGTAGAAGGTGGAACATTTACAATGGGAAGGACTGAACAAGAAGTTACTTTTGACTGGGACAACACACCAAGAAGAGTTACAGTTCGTTCATTTTACCTTGATGAAACTGAAATAACTAACCAACATTGGGTAGATTATTTACACTGGACAAGAAGAACTTACACTGATTTTCCTCTAATTTACAAGAAAGCATTACCAGATACTTTGGTATGGAGAAGTAAATTAGGATACAATGAACCTCAAGTAGAATATTATTTAAGACACCCAGCTTACCAAGACTATCCTGTAGTAGGAGTTAGTTGGTTACAAGCGAATAACTATTGTTCTTGGAGAAGTGACCGTGTAAATGAGTATATTTTAGTAAGAGAAGGAATTCTTTTATGGAATAATGATCAGCAAAACGAACCATTTAATACTGACGCATATTTTGCAGGAAAGTTCAGCAATAGTGACAATCCTAAAGGACAGCTACTTGACTTAGATCCAAGTAATGGTGCTGGTTCAAATGGTGCTAAAAAAATTAAGAAAAAAGATTTAGCTACACGAATAGTAAGAATGGAAGATGGAATTCTTTTACCTAAATATAGATTGCCTACCGAAGCAGAATGGGAATATGCTGCATATGGATTAATAGGAAATTCTGAAGATGAAAGAATAACAAGCAGAAGAATATATCCATGGGATGGACACTGGGTGAGAAATCCAGAAGACAAATTTCAAGGTGA
>CALLII010000044.1 GCA_938009745.1 uncultured Flavobacteriales bacterium | reverse complement strand
TTTATGATTTCTTAAAAGAAACTCACAATTTAAAATAGATGGTAACCAAATACTAAAACAACTAGAATAAAAAGTGGTTCTTTCCACTTAAACTTAGAGTTTGCAAAGTAATCTGATAAAAAAACCGAAAGAGGAATAGCTAAAATAAAATAGGAAAACTCGAACAATTCCAGAAACAAACTAACTATAGCTAATAGTATTGAGCCTAAATAAAATGAAAATAAATTTTTAGTTAATCTAATTATCGTCACATCAATCCCTGTTCTCTTTTGTATTACAACTCTGTAGCCTAGTATTCCAATGATAATTAGTATTAAAGCAAATATACCTTCGGCAATATTAAAGTTAGGAATTTGAAAATTTAACTCAAAAACAGAAGTTAAAAATCGGTAGTTATCAGTAAGCTCACTAAAAGCCAAAACTAATAGGTAAGGAAGCAAAAATCCTGTAAAAACAATGAATAACTCTTTAATAGTAATTCGTTTAAACGTATTTAAATTTTGAATTAATACTAATAAAAGAAGTCCAAAAAATAAATTATGGAACATGAGCACACCCACAATAAAAGCAGAATTAAAAATTGGATTTACATTAGACTCTTTATCTCTTAATGAAAGTAAATAGCTAACAAAAACTATTAACAACATAGAAACTGAAATATAGGTTATCAAACCACTTGAGGTTATTCCTAATCCTATAATCAATACAT
Source organism: uncultured Flavobacteriales bacterium (assembly GCA_938009745.1). Taxonomy (GTDB): domain Bacteria; phylum Bacteroidota; class Bacteroidia; order Flavobacteriales_D; family CAJJDF01; genus CAJJDF01. The sequence continues at coordinate 38,297 of CALLII010000044.1, read as the reverse complement.
AAAAAAACAAAAATATATTTGTTGGCTCGTAACTAAAAAGTTGTTTTTTAAGCCTATAATTAAGAAACCATGCAGGAATAAGAGTAAAAAAAAAGGAAAAAATTACCCAGCTTTTTTTATTTACAGTTAATTTTTCCCCTCCAAAAAACATTGAAAAATTCTCAACCCCAGATAGCTCTATATAATTCCAAAACCATATTGCAGAAGCAACTACTAATATTATTAAGTAGCTAATTGCGTTATTTTTGAAAAGTGATGTTATCATTAATGATTAAAAAATATAATTGAGAGCAAACTAATATCCTAAAGTTATTTATATTTGTGAAGTTTAACGAATAAAACAAAAAATTATGGGTTGGTTAGTTTCTATTTTAGAGTCAATATTTCAAGCAACATTTGGTCTTATAAAACCACTTGAAGACATTCCTTGGATGGTAATTTCATTAACTATTGCTGGTGGTTTATTATACTGGTTAATGTGCCAAAAGAAATATAACGCACAAGCCGAAGCTGACGAAAACCAACTTAAATAAGTTAGCCTTACTGCAAATCGAATCCAATATCGGTTCTGTAATACATTTTTTCGAATTCAATTTTATTTAAAGAAGCATAAGATTTATCTAATGCTTCTTTTTTATTTGTCCCAAACGAACTAATAGCTAAAACTCTTCCTCCGTTAGTCACGATTTTTCCATCAAGAACTTTTGTTCCTGCATGAAAAACCTCACTGTCTTTAACACTCTTTATTCCTGTAATAACTTTCAGCTTTTCATAACTTTCTGGATAACCACCAGATACGGCCATTACTGTACATACAGTTTGGTCGGTTACTTTAAACTCTATTTCGTTTAAAGTTTTATTTCCTACAGCAGTAAATACTTCTACTAAATCCGATTCTATTCTTGGAATCACAACTTCTGTTTCAGGATCTCCCATTCTTACGTTATACTCAATCACAAATGGATTTCCACCCACATTCATCAATCCAATAAACAAAAACCCTACAAAATCAATATTGTCTTTTTTAAGCCCGTTTACAGATGGCTTTACTATTTGCTCCTCTACTTTGCCCAAAAACTCTTTGGTTGCAAATGGCACTGGTGAAATTGCTCCCATTCCTCCTGTATTCAATCCTGTATCTCCTTCTCCTATTTGTTTGTAATCCTTTGCTGTTGGTAGCACTTTATAGTTTTCTCCATCTGTCAACACAAATACCGAAAGCTCTATTCCATCCAAAAATTCTTCAATAACCACTTCTTGGCTTGCCGCTCCAAATTTAGAGTTAGCCAACATTTCTGTCAGTTCCTTTTTTGCATCAGCCAAGTTATCAGGAATTACCACTCCTTTTCCTGCTGCTAGTCCATCAGCTTTTAACACAAAAGGTGGATTAAGTGTTTCTAAAAAAGCAAATCCATCTTCAAGAGTTTCGGCAGTAAATGCCTTATATCTTGCTGTTGGGATGTTATGCCTTTGCATAAACTCTTTCGAGAATTTTTTGCTCCCTTCCAATTGTGCTCCTAATTTTTTAGGGCCAATAATATGAATGTGCTTTAATTCTGCTTTAGCTTCAAAAAAATCATGAATTCCCTCTACAAGTGGAACCTCAGGACCCACAACAATCATGTTAATTTCATTTTCAAGAGAAAATTTAGCTATTCCATCAAAATCAGAAACTGATAAATCAACATTTTCTCCTACTTCTTGGGTACCAGCATTACCTGGAGCAATAAATAGTTTGGTTAATTTTGGACTTTGTGCCAATTTCCAAGAAATTGCATGTTCTCTACCTCCTGAACCTAAAACAAGTATATTCATTTGTTATTTTTTTACAAAATTATCATTTAAAATCAAATTAAATCTATAATTAGTTGCATTTGACTACAAAAAAATTACTTTTGCGTAATAATAGAAATAAATAAAACCGAAAATTATGTATTGGACGTTAGAACTAGCATCATATTTAGAAGATGCGCCTTGGCCTGCAACTAAAGAGGAATTGATTGATTACTCAATGCGTAGAGCAGCACCACTAGAAGTGGTAGAAAACTTACAGAGTATTGAAGAAGAAGGAGAAATTTATGAGTCAATAGAAGACATTTGGCCAGATTATCCTACAAAAGATGATTTCTTCTTTAACGAGGATGAGTATTAAAAACACGTAAACTTAATTGTTACAGAACCCGATTTGACTTTGTTGAATCGGGTTTTTTGTTTTTAAGAATATAGAAAAACAAAAAAAATCCCTCAAAGTAAAACTTTGAGGGATTAATAAAATTAATATTGAACTTTAAACAATTCCTTGTGCCATCATAGCATCTGCTACTTTCACGAAACCAGCAACATTTGCCCCTTTTACGTAATCAGTATGTCCGTTTTCAGTTCCATACTCTACACATGATGTGTGAATGTCTTTCATGATTTGAAGTAACTTAGCGTCTACTTCTTCTCTAGACCAGCTTAATCTCAATGAGTTTTGAGACATTTCTAATCCCGAGGTAGCAACACCTCCAGCATTAGATGCTTTTCCTGGCGCGAATAAGATTTTTGCATCCATAAATGCAGTAACTCCTTCTGGTGTAGTTGGCATGTTAGCTCCTTCAGCCACACACATAACTCCGTTATCAACTAGTGTTTTTGCTTCGTCTCCATTTAACTCATTTTGAGTGGCACACGGCAAGGCAATATCTACTTTAGTTCCCCAAGGTCTTTTCCCTTCGTGGAATTCTGCTCCAAATTTATCTGCATATTCTTTAATTCTTCCTCTCCTTTCGTTTTTCAATTCCATAACGAAAGCTAATTTCTCAGCATCAATTCCGTTTGCATCATAAATGTATCCAGATGAATCTGATAATGTAACAACTTTTGCTCCTAACTCAGTTGCTTTTTCACAAGCATACTGTGCTACGTTTCCTGAACCAGAAATTGCAACCGTTTTACCATCAAAAGAATTGTTATTTGCTTTCAGCATTTCTTGTGCAAAATACACACAACCATATCCTGTAGCCTCTGGACGAATTAAACTTCCACCCCATTCTCTTCCTTTACCAGTTAAAACACCAGTAAATTCATTTCTTAATCTCTTGTATTGTCCGTACATGAATCCGATTTCTCTTCCTCCTACTCCAATATCTCCTGCAGGTACATCTGTATCAGCTCCAATGTGTTTGCTTAGTTCTGTCATAAAACTTTGGCAAAACTTCATTACTTCATTGTCTGATTTTCCTTTAGGGTTAAAATCAGCTCCACCTTTTCCACCTCCCATTGGAAGTGTTGTTAAGCTATTTTTGAAAACTTGCTCAAAAGCCAAAAATTTCAAAATACTTAAGTTTACAGATGGGTGAAAACGCAAACCACCTTTGTAAGGTCCTATTGCACTGTTCATTTGAATTCTATATCCTCGGTTTATTTGAACTTCTCCGCTATCATCTAGCCAAGGAACTCTAAACATCATAACCCTTTCTGGATTAACCATTCTCTCAAGAATTTTTGCTTTCTTGTATTTAGGGTTTTCTTCAATGTAAGGGATTACAGTTTCTGCTACTTCCAAAACAGCCTGTAAAAATTCTGGCTCTTGTGGAGTAATTCCGTTTACATAATTCATGAACTCATCAATCTGAGCTTGGTACTTAGATGCTGACATTAATTTTGGTTTTGGTTTGTATTACAAAAAAAGGCAAAAGAATTAATATAAAGTTACTATTTGGATGTTTTTTTTAATACGAGCGCCTATTTTTTAATTGAACTAGAATTTGTTTCTTTACAACTAAGTTATTCAATTCTAAATTTCTAATATCTAGATGTCAACCCATATACCAATTTATATAGCTCAATTGGCTAGACCATCATTGCCAACAGCAAGTTCATATGTCTTCATTTTTGTTTGCCTAGCGTTAATTTACATCAAATTAACGCAACCAAATAGGCTGAAACAAATAGTAAATACAATGAGAATTGAAGAAAATAAATTTGATCTTACTTCTGGACTACAGAATATGGGTGTCTCTTTTTTACTGATGCAAATTTCCTATGTTTTACTTCAAACAATAGGTATTTGGATTCTTATACACACTGAATATAATTTCATGAGTTTTTTATCAATTCTGATTATCGTATCTGGAATTTATCTAGTTCAGTTTATAGGATTCTATTTTTTTTCATCTATAATTACTCAGGAAAATGAATCTTTTTTTCGACATAGAATAACGCATTTTGAGTTTTTTACACTCATTTATCTTCCTTCATTTATAGTATTAACCTTTATTCCATACGAGAGCAACTATCTTATTGCAGTACTTATAGGCGTATGTTCGTTATTCTCATTGGTGAGGAGTGCTATTTATTTAACTCGTTATATTTCTGTATTTCATAATATTTTGTACCTTTGCACCCTAGAATTAGTGCCGGCTTTATTTTTTATAAAACTGGTCTTAACGAAATAATATGAGTTCCACGAAAACAAAAAGATCTGTTAAAAGCATTTTGATTTCTCAACCAAGGCCAGAGCCAGGGACAAAATCCCCTTATTTTGACCTTGCGGACGAAAGAAAAATTAAGGTTGATTTTAGACATTTTATTCATGTAGAAGGAATTGATGGACAAGAATTTAGACAAACTAGAGTTGAGCTAAAAGAACACACTGCTGTTATTATTACTAGCAAAAGTGCAATTGACCATTATTTTAGGTTAGCTGAAGAAATGAGATTTGATGTTCCAGATTCAATGAAATTCTTTTGTACTAATGAAACTATTGCTAAGTACCTTCAGAAATATATTGTTTACAGAAAACGAAAAATAAGTTTTGGTAAAGCACAATTCAATGATTTGTTGCCATTAATTCAAAAAAACAAAAGCGAAAAGTTTTTGTTGCCACTTTCTGCTCAGCACAATGGAAGTATTTCAGTTATTCTTAAAAATAACGACATCAATTTTTCTGAGGCAATCATGTACAAAACTGTAATTTCTGATTTATCTGATTTGGCAGACGTAAACTATGATATGTTAGTTTTCTTTAGCCCTTCAGGTATTGAATCATTGTATCATAACTTCCCTGATTTTAAACAAAATAAAACTAGTATTGCTGTGTGGGGACAATCTACAGCTGATGCAGTTACAAAAAAGGGATTAACTATTAATGTACAAGCTCCCATGCCTAAAATTCCTTCAATGAAGAAGGCAATTGAAATGTACATAGACGGGAAATAAACCCATTCACAATTCCATGAAAAACTCATTTTGCAAGGAAGAAAAACTTTGTAACAAAATTCTTATTGACCAATTATTCGATAAAAAAAAGAAAATCAAGTTCACTGAATTTCCTCTAACTCTTATCGCACAGGAATCTCCAAATCCCAACCAAACTTATCCCGCGCAAGTTTTAATAAGTGTAAGCAAAAGAAAAATTCGTCTTGCTGTTAACCGTAATCTTCTTAAAAGAAGAATTAGAGAAGCGTATCGCCTGAATAAAAGTGGATTTTATGAAGCTCTTAAAGCTCAAAACAGAACTCTTATTTTTAGTTTTATTTACTTAGGAAATAAACCTATTCCCTATGCAGTGATAGAAGAGAAAATAATTGTACTTTTAAATCGTTTAACAGATAAAAGTGATTAAAATTTTGAGTTCCATTTTGATATTTTTCGTTAGAATTTATCAATACGTTATTTCACCTATTTTACCAACATCTTGCAGATATACACCAAGTTGTTCGGTTTATACGGTTGATGCTATAAAAAAACATGGCCCTTTAAAAGGGATATGGCTTGGAGCAAAAAGAATTGTATCATGCAATCCTTGGGGAGGACACGGACACGATCCGGTTCCATAACCACAATTAAAAAAAAATGAAAAAAATTTATTTATCCCTTATTTTACTTTCAATTTCGGTCCCTTATTTTTCTCAGGAAGAAACTACGGATGATTATTTTGAAATCTCTAAAAACCTGACCATTTTTAGTGAAGTATACAAAAACATAAACCTATATTTTGTTGATGAAACAAATCCTGGTGAGCTAATGAAAACTGGTATAGATGCCATGTTAAAATCTCTAGATCCTTACACCAACTACATTCCAGAGTCTAATATTGAGGATTATAGAATGCAACAAAGTGGGCAGTATGGAGGAATTGGTTCTTTAATAAGAAAAAGTGGTGAATTTGTTCAAATTACAAATCCTTATGAAAATTTTCCTGCACAAAAAGCTGGACTTAAAGCTGGAGATTTAATCATTGAAATAGACGGGAAATCTATCAAAGGAAAAACTTCTGGTGAAGTAAGTGACTTATTAAAAGGAGCAAAAGGAACTGATTTATCAATTAAAGTAGAAAGACCGAAAGAAGATAAACCTCTTACTTTTAATGTAACAAGGGAGATAATAAAAATACCTTCAGTACCACATGAAGATGTTTTTGGTGATGGTGTTGGCTATTTAAAACTAACTCAATTCATGAATACTTCAACTCAGGAATTGACTACTTCTTTTAAAAAGTTAAAAAGCGAGAAAAAAATCACAAGTTTAATTCTTGACCTTAGAGGAAATCCAGGTGGTTTACTTAATGAAGCTGTGAGTATTGTAAACATGTTTGTAAAACAAGGTTCTAAAGTAGTAGAAACAAAAGGTAGGTTGAAACAACATAGTTTTATCTATTTTGCTCGTGAAAAACCTCTTGATTTAGACATGCCAATTGTTGTTTTAATTGATGGTGGTTCGGCATCAGCTTCGGAAATTGTATCGGGTACTTTACAAGATTTAGATAGAGCTGTTGTTATTGGTAACCAATCTTTTGGAAAAGGATTAGTACAGCAAACCCGTAACATGGAATACAATTCCATTGTTAAACTTACTATCGCAAAGTATTACACGCCTAGCGGAAGATGTATCCAAAGATTAGATTATTCTGATAGAAATACTACTGGAAAAGGAGCGACAATATCTGATACTTTAGTTAAAAGTTTTACTACAGCAAATGGACGTCCTGTTACTGATGGAAGAGGAATAACACCTGATATTGAACTAGATAAAACAACTTACACTCCAATAAGTTATTCTTTAATTAGTAAGAATATTATTTTTGACTACGCTACAGATTATTTTTACTCACATGATAAAATTGCTGAAGCAAAGGATTTTTCTTTATCTGACACAGAGTATGATGAATTCGTGAAATTTGCTTTGTCCAAAGAGTTTGAATACACTACTGGGAGCCAAAAAGTATTAGAAAGACTTCAAGAATTAGCAAAAGAGGAACAATACTACGAATCTTCTAAAGAAGAATTTGAAACTTTGATAGACAACCTTTCTCCAAATAAAGAAAGAGATTTAGCTAAATTTAAAGCTGAGATTAAAGCATTAATCGAAGCTGAAATAGTGGGGCGTTATTATTACCAAAAAGGTCAGGTTTCTTATAGCCTTGCTAATGATGATTTTATTAAAAAAGCTATCGAAATATTATCTGATAAAGACCAATATAACAAAATTCTTAATCCTTAAAAGATTTAGTTAAGCAGTATGTTAGAGAAAGGAAAAAAACTCATTTCATTCATTACTGGTTATTGGACTCATGTTTTTTGCTTGAGTTTGATAGTTATAGGAATGCCTTTTTCTAAATTCTTAATGAGCTTAGGAACTATTGCTCTAATTGTAAATTGGTTTTTAGAAGGGAGTATTAAAGCTAAATTCAAAAAGTTTTTTTCTAGTAAAATTGCTCTTTTTTCAACTGGTGTTTATCTACTATTTGTTATTGGTTTACTTTATACTCAAGATTTAAATTATGGCCTTAATGATTTAAGGATAAAATTACCTTTACTAGCATTTCCTGTAATTTTTTCTTCTACCCACAGGTTAAAAAAAACTCACTATTTTTTAGTGGTTAGGCTTTTTGTTTTATCAGTCCTTGCTAGTACTATTTATGGCTTTTTGGTATATCAAGATCTTGTTCCTGCAAAGAAAGAGATAGCTCAAATAAGAGATGTATCTCAGTTCATATCTCACATTAGACTCTCATTAATGATTGTTCTTAGTTTATTTTTAATCCCTAAGCTATTTAACAACAAGCTTACCAATATGGTATTTGGGATATCTGCTAGTCTTTGGTTATTGTATTTTTTATCTTTTATGGAATCAGCTACTGGTCTTATTCTTGGTTTTATAACATTATTCTTTATTTCACTTTATTACCTCTTCAAGAAAAAAAGCCTTTATGGCTTTGCCATGTTAGCTCCTCTTTTTCTGGGGGCACTTATTCTTGGGCAACATTTATACAGTACTTACAAAGAGGTTAAAATAGACCGAACCGAACTAGCAACTCATTCAGCTAGTGGAAATGCATACAAAGAAAATCCACTTTGTTCCTTTTTTGATAATGGAAATTACTCAAACGATTTATTGTGCGAAAAAGAACTTGCTGAAGCTTGGAGTAACAAGTCTAAAACACCTTATTATGGAGAAGGAGGTGTTCAGTTCATCTTAATACGTTACATTACCTCCAAAGGATATGCTAAAGACAAGGAAGGGCTTGAAAAACTTACTTCCAAAGACATAGAAAATATTGAAAATGGATATCCCAATTATCTACATGCAGAATCCTCATTACTATCTAGAATACCCAGATTAATGTTTGAGATTGACGGATATATTGAAGGTGTGAACGCAAGTGGCAACTCATTAGCACAAAGACTTGAGTACTGGAGAGTTAGCAAAGAAATCATTAAAGAAAATCCAGTGTTTGGGGTTGGAACTGGTGATGTACCAAGAGCTTTTGAAATGAAATACAATGAAATTCCAAATTCATTAGATAAAAAGTATCAGCTAAGATCACATAACCAGTATTTTTCTGTAGCAGTATCTTTGGGACTTCTGGGATTGTTATTATTCCTTTTTTGTATTCTATATCCAGTTCCTACTGCATTTAGAGAAAGAAATTATTTCTACCTAATATGTTTATGTATTTCCATACTTTCTTTCATTTCGGAAGATACTTTAGAAACACAAGATGGAGTATTCTTTTGTGCTTTCTTGACAAATTTCTTTTTATTTAGTTCCCGAAATAGGTATTTAAAAAGTGTAGATTAATTAAAAATTCTCAGTGTATTATTGCTAGAATTAAAATTGGTATTATATCCTTTTAAAGGTAAAGTTGCTGGGTTTTTATTTACTGAACCATCAAATATATTGTACTCACTTCCGTCACAAGGACAAGATATTGTAATGTTATCAGATTCTACATCAGCCTTTCCGCAAGAGTTTGCTTCTTCAAAAGTGCAATTTCTATCGTAAGCAATAAAATCTGTAGTATTAATTCTGTAAATAATTATTCCCTTTAATCCCCCTGTGGCATATGCCCAACCTCCAGGAACTTGCAATCCGCTATACTGAGGTAAAGTAACATTAATATAGGTGTCTACTGGTGGATAAAAAGCACGTTCATCTGTGTTTTTTTTGCAACTAACGATTAGTACACTCATTGCGAAAATTGCGAACACTATTATTTTAACTGATTTCATACTTATCCAAACTTATTTAAATATCGATTATTGCTTTGTAAAACTCTTTTGATACAATTCAATCCATTGTTCAGGAGTAAATTTACGAATTAATTCTGCAACTAAGTCGTAAGGAATATCTTCCATTTTTTTGAAACGGATACAGCTCTTTCCCATGTCCAATTTGTATTTACACCTTTTTCCGTATTCCTCAACAAACCAATTATAAATAGATTCATCCGCATACACTCCCATGTGATACAATGCAATAAATCCTTTTTGGTTAGCCAAATTGATAAAAGGCAAAGGCAACTTAGGATCGCAATGGTATCCAGCAGGAAAAATAGAATGAGGTACAAAATAAGCAGGCATTCCATAACCCATTCCTTCTTCAAATCCTTTAGGAATGTTTTCTAAAATTATAGCTCTTAATTTCTCAAAAGGAGCTTTTCGTTCTTCAGGGATTTCTTTTAAGTAGTCTTGAATTGTTGTTGGTTTTGTTGCCATGTTTATTTTTTATTTAAATATCCTGTTACTTCTGAAGCACCATAGAACTTCTTTCCATCTTTGTTTTTTGCAGTGAAGTAATTAAGTAGTCTAATTTCTAATCCGTTTAAATCATTCGTTTTGGTCAGCCAATTCTCTCTATCAGCATAAACTGAGTCCATTAATATCTCTCCGTTTATTGAACCATACCACTTAATAAACTCTTCTCTGTTAAATGGTCTGTCGTACATTGTTTGAAAAACCCACTCATTATTTCTCCAAATATATCCTCCAAAATCTACTATCTCTAGATCTTCATGTAGTGCAAAAACCTCTGTTTCAAATGCAAGTTGATATTTATATTGCTCAGGGTTTTTGGTATTAAGAGAAGGGTAGATTACTTCTGGTGAGTTAACTACTTTTAAACCAATTGGTAAAGATGTCAATTCTGAAGGCCATTCATCATCCAAGTCTTCTTTTGACGATACTGTATTGAAGGAACAAGAGAGTGTTAAACTAATTGCAAAAAATAAAATGACCCGATTGTTTATCATGTTCAAATATAAAAAAAATTAATTTTTTCTCTTTTGGAATTCAAAAAACAACCAATTTAAGAGTGTTTTTAAAATATAGAATAAAATTAAAAAGGTAATAATTCCTCCAAGAAATAAACCTATTATTTTTAAAGGTATTGATAGGATAAAAGGAAGAAAAAATCCTGGGCTGACTAATCCAATTAACCATTCAGGATATATTGAAATGTAATCTTCTATTTTAATATGGCTAAATAAATCAAAGGCAACCAATACTCCTAAACCACAATAAATTAATGAAATCACAAAAGCTATAATCGTCCCTTTCTTCATTTTCAAATATAACCAAAAAAACCCTTCAAGCATTTGGCTAAAAGGGTTTTCACTATTCATCTAATAATTCATTTTTAAATCATCAAATTATAAAGTTTTCAAATTAATTTACGCTTCTTCCATTTGGTATTCCTCAATACTTGGACAAGAACAAATTAAGTTTCTATCTCCAAATCCTTGGTCTACTCTTGATACATGTGCCCAAAATTTAAACTCATTTAAATAAGGCAAAGGCATAATCGCTTGTTTTCTTGGGTAAGCAAATTGCCATTTATCTTCCATAACGTCAGCCAAAATGTGAGGGGCGTTTTTCAATAAATTATTCTCCTTATCGTAAACTCCTTCTTCAATTTCTCTAATCTCATTACGAATAGCAATCATAGCATCACAAAATCTATCTAACTCAGCTTTAGATTCACTTTCTGTTGGCTCTACCATCAAAGTACTTGCCACCGGGAAAGATACTGTTGGTGCATGGAAACCATAATCAATCAATCTCTTAGCGATATCTGCAACCTCAACTCCTACGTCTGTTTTAAAATCTCTACAATCTAAAATCATTTCGTGAGCTACTGTTCCATTTTCTCCTTTGTAAAGAATATCATAATCGTTCTTTAGTCTAGCTTGAATGTAGTTGGCATTTAAAATTGCGTGCTCAGTAGATTTTCTTATTCCTTCTTCACCCAACATTTTAATGTATCCGTAAGAAATTAACAAGATTAAAGCACTTCCAAATGGCGCTCCTGAGATTGATGTAATTGCTTGCTCTCCTCCAGTTTTAATCAATGGATTTCCTGGTAAGAAAGGGGTTAATTGCTTAGCAACTCCAATTGGTCCAACACCTGGTCCTCCTCCTCCATGAGGAATTGCAAATGTCTTGTGTAAATTAAGGTGACATACATCTGCCCCAATATTTCCTGGAGAAGTTAATCCAACTTGTGCATTCATGTTGGCTCCATCCATATAAACTTGACCTCCGTGCTCGTGAATTAAATCGGTAATTTCTATAATAGAAGCTTCAAATACTCCATGAGTAGATGGGTAAGTAATCATAACTCCAGCCAAGTTTTCACTGTGCTTTTCTACGTTTACTCTTAAATCTTCTACATCAATGTTTCCTTTATCATCACACTTTGTAACCACCACTTTCATTCCTGCCATTACAGCACTTGCTGGGTTTGTTCCGTGGGCAGATGCTGGAATAATCATAATATCTCTATTAAAATCTCCTCTACTTTCGTGATAAGCTCTAATTACCATTAGTCCTGCAAATTCTCCTTGTGCTCCAGAGTTTGGCTGCATAGATACTTTGTCGAATCCAGTAATTTCAGATAACATTTCATCCAATTCATTGATGATTTGGTGATATCCTTCGGCTTGGTCGTTTGGTACAAATGGATGAATATTAGCAAATTCATTCCAAGTTATTGGCATTAACTCACTGGCAGAGTTCAATTTCATTGTACAAGAACCAAGAGAAATCATTGAGTGAGTCAATGACATATCTCTGTTCTCTAGTTTCTTAATGTAACGCATCATGTCCGTTTCGGTATGATACATATTAAATACTGGGTGAGTTAAAAACTCAGAATTTCTCCTGAAGTTATCATCAAAAGAAATTGCTTCTTTTTCACCTTCTGGATCTATAGAAATAATGTCTTCCGAATCAGAATTAGCATTTGAAAACACAGCTAAAATTGCATTTACATCTTCCAGCCTGGTTGTTTCATCTAAACTAATTTTTAATGTATTCTCGTTTTTATAAAAGAAGTTCATTTCATTTTTCAAAGCCTCAGCTTTTACACTTTCTAATGAATTTGTTTTAACTGTAATCGTATCAAAAAAGTTGATTGTTTGTACTTCTACATCTAATAATTCAAGACCTTCAGTCAACCAAGTTGTCATAGAATGAACGTTAGTTGCAATTCTTTTTATTCCGGCTTGACCATGATATACTGCATACATTGCAGCCATATTTGCCAATAAAGCTTGTGCTGTACAAATGTTTGAAGTTGCTTTTTCTCTTCTAATGTGTTGCTCACGAGTTTGTAATGCCATTCTCATTGCATTATTCCCATGTCTATCTTTAGAAACCCCTATAATTCTACCTGGTAAGTTTCTTTTGTATTCTTCGCTAGTTGCAAAGTAAGCTGCATGTGGCCCACCAAATCCCATTGGCACCCCAAATCTTTGTGTCGTTCCTACTACTACATCAGCACCAAATTCTCCTGGAGGAGTTAATAATGCTAAACTTAATATATCAGCAGCAACAACTAATTTTGCTTTTAATTCATGTAATTGGTTAGCTAAGTTCCCATACTCATGGATTTCTCCATTTGCAGCTGGATACTGAACTAGTGCTCCAAAAAACTCAGCAGTTGGAGTAAATTCTTTGTGATTTCCAATTACTAATTCTATTCCAAATCCTTTTGCTCTGGTTTTAACAACATCAATAGTTTGAGGAAAACATTCTTCCGAAACGAAGAACTTAACTACATTACCTTTTACTTGGTCTCTTTTTCTTGTATTGAACAACATACTCATTGCCTCAGCAGCAGCAGTCGATTCATCTAACAAAGAAGCGTTTGCAATTTCCATTCCTGTTAAATCACTCACCATAGTTTGGAAATTCAATAACGATTCTAATCTACCTTGTGCGATTTCAGCTTGGTAAGGAGTATAAGCCGTATACCATCCTGGATTTTCTAATACATTTCTTTGGATTACTGGAGGTACAATCGTGTTATAGTATCCCATCCCGATATACGTTTTGTATACCTTATTTTTAGCTCCAATTTCTTTAACGGCATTTAAATATTCGAACTCAGACATTGCATCTGGAATATTTAATTTATTTTTTAATCTAATTCCCTCAGGAATAGTTAAATCAACTAGTTTATCAATAGAATCAATTCCAATTTCCTTGAGCATTAATTCCCTATCGTTACCTAGTGTTCCGATATGTCTGGTTTCGAACAGTTCTTTATTCATTTAATATAGATGTTAAAAGCTTAAATTTGAAAGGTCAAAATTAATTCATTTTTGATTAAAAAAGTGTAAAATTTTAGATAAATAAACCGCAGAGGTAAAAACTTTTATAATGAATTTAAATTGTACTTTTTAGCCTATCGGTAGTAGATTTAGGTAGATAGATTGATAATCATCAAATAAAATCATACTTTAACGCAAATATTAATTTAAATAAATATGAAAACAAAAATTACTTTAGGCACATTTGCCATTTTATTAGCGCTATTTTTCACTAGTTACAGTGATGTAATAGCAAATTCTGGAGGTTCTTCAGGAGGATTTTCAAGCTCAGCAGGAGACAATGGAAACTCTTGTGGGCAAGGAGGTTGCCATGGAGGTGGACATACTTTACAAGCCGGAATGATAACAACTAATATTCCTGCAGCAGGTTATACTGCTGGAATGACTTACCGAATTAATGTTGCTGGTACTTCTGGTACAGGGACTAAATTTGGATTTGAACTTGCTGCCGAAAATGCTTCTAATGCAACTGCTGGAACTTTATCTCCTGCTTCTACAGGATCAAGAGAGCAAATTAGATCAAACGGGCAAGCTACACACACAGCTTCTGGAAATATAGGCACAATGGGTAACTTTGGATGGCAGCTTGATTGGGTTGCGCCAGCTACAGGAAGTGGTACAATTACTTTTTCTGCTGCCGTTTTAGTTGCTAACAGTAATGGAACTAACTCTGGTGATGCAACATTAAGGTCTAACACAACTGTTAATGAATCTACAATTACTAGTGTAACTGAAATCACAGCTGACAACACTAAACTTTATCCTAATCCTATTGAAAATCATTTAAATATTTTCTCTAACAATTCTGCCGTTAATTACCTAACTGTGATGAATGTAGAGGGTAAAATTGTCTTTGAAACTACTATCTCTTCAGTTGACAGAGTTGATTTATCTCAATTAAAAAAAGGAATTTACTTTGTAACAGTTAAAAGCGATAAGGCCAACTTTACTCAGAGAGTAATTAAGTTATAGAATTAATTATCTAAATAGTTTAAACTAAAAAGACCGCTAATTAGCGGTCTTTTTTTTGTTATCTACCTGTTTGGGTTTAATCCACCTTCACCATCTTAGCTAAAGCTTTAGTCTTTTCAATTAAGGCTTCCATATCACAATCTATTTTATCGTATGCAAGTGCTACGGCCATTCTTCTGTATGGTCGAGTCACTTGTTTTCCGAAAATCTTAATGTCGGTATAAGGTTGTTGAAGTGCTTCTTCTACTCCTTCATAAACAGGATATTCTCCGTGTTCTCTTCCCAAAATTACTGCACTTACTCCTGCTTGTAATTGCTTAATCTCTGGAATTGGAATTCCCATAATTGCTCTAAAATGCAATTCAAATTCATTAAAATTTTGAGTATTAGCCAATGTCACCATTCCTGTGTCGTGCGGCCTTGGCGATAGTTCAGAAAAATAAACTTCGTCTTTGGTTAAGAAAAATTCTACTCCCCAGATTCCTGCTCCACCTAATTCTTGAGTTACTTCAGCTGCCATTCTTTGTGCAGATTCTAATAAAGAATCGTCTACTACAGCTGGCTGCCAACTCTGTTGGTAATCTCCTCTTTCCTGAACGTGTCCAATTGGTGGGCAAAATAATGTGTTTCCGTTTTTTTGAGTTACAGTAAGTAAAGTGATTTCTGAATCAAACGGAACAAATTCTTCTACAATTACTTCAATCAAATCTCCCCTTGATCCTTGTACAGCATATTTCCATGCCTTTTCAATATCGTCTTCTGTTTTAATGACTGATTGTCCTTTTCCTGAAGAAGACATCAATGGTTTTACCACACATGGCATTCCTAATTTGTCAACTGCAGTTTTCAGTTCTTCGCTAGATGTTGCATAAAAATAAGAAGCTGTTTTTAGTCCTAATTTTATAGCCGCAAGGTCCCTAATCTCCTTTCGGTTCATAGTATAATTTGCTGCTTTGGCACTGGGAACTACTGTAATTCCTTGTTTCTCATACTCATAAAACCGCTCCGTTCTAATAGCTTCAATTTCTGGAACAATAAAATCTGGTGAGTGTTTGGCTACAATTCTATCAAGCTCTTCGCCATCTAGCATATCAATTACTTCGTGTAAATCTGCAACTTGCATTGCTGGTGCATTTTCATAGCTATCTACAGCAATTACTGTTTGCCCCATTCGCTTTGCAGCAATTACAAATTCTTTACCAAGTTCGCCCGAACCCAAAACCATTATCTTATTAGCCATCTTTTACTTTTTTATTGAAGGCTAAAATTACAACTATTTTCTTTCTGAATAAAATAATTGATAAAAGCTCAAAATCAATATTTTATTGTTGCCTTTATGAGTGGGAAATTATTATGTGCTCCATCCTCCGTTCCGTCAATACCATAATAATATTTATCGCCAGAATATCCCCATATCCAAGTCATTGGCATCTCCGAAAACAAATAAGTTACACACCTATATTTAGCTGTAGGCTTATCCACCCAATCAAAATATTCGGGTGCATCATTAAAATTAAAATTCGGTACAGATTCAATTCCAATAAAAAAATTGCCACTTACTCTAATATCTAAGGAGTCTAGGTTTATAGTGCTCCAACCCCTTTTTGTAACGTCAAAAAATAACTGATTTGTTAAAATTGATTCTTTAGGAAAACAGGTTGAATCATCTACAGAATAAATCATCAGTAAAAATCGTGTTCTAGATGAATCCTCTGGCTTTTCGATAAATAAACTAATGTTTTCAATGAATGACTCTTTTGAATTAGTGAAAGTAATCCCGTTAACTGATCCTGCAAACCTACCTTCGGAATGGGAAACTATAAAACTCTTTCTTTTAATTCCAATTACCTCTTGTTCGTATTCGCTTTTTACCCTAAACTCTTTCAGCTCCTTAACATAGGTTTTAAGATAAATCGTATCCGTTAATTCTGAGGCTAAAATCAATCGTTTTTCATAACCAATACAACTGATCACCAAAGTGTCTTTCTCTAAAATATTAGAAAATTTAACTCTTCCATTCATGTCAGAATAAGCTCCTTTACCAGATTCTTTACAATATATATTTGCATAAGAAACTGGCATTTTTAACTCATTACATAGAATGAAATCTACTGAATTCTGAGAAAGAACTGAAACGCAACTAACTAACATTAATGCGATTAATGGAGTTTTAATATTAATATGTTTTCTGAAAAAATTTAAAATTTGATATGATTTAAGTTAAATATTATGATGCTTTACTACATAAAAAAAGCAAAAGCTGATTACTCAACTTTTGCTTTTAACTTATATTGTTTGTTCTAGCTTTAATATTAAAACTTAAGTCGAAACTGAGACAACTATTTTATAAATTATCTCCCTAACAATCCACCAAGAAATCCTGCGATTCCTCCTTTTTTACTATTAATAAACATACTTGCGATATCACCAATATCAATTCCTCCAGAATTATTAGAGTCATTTCCTCCTAATAAATTAGAAAGCATATCTCCAATTCCGTTAGACTGTGTGTTGTTTTGCTTTTTTTCTTTTCCTAAATAAGCCATTACAAGTGGGGCTGCAATTTCAAGAATCTTACTCATAGAACCAGAACTAACTCCAGTTTTTTGACTCAACATTCCTTCAACTTCAGTTCTTCTAGAACCCAAAGCGTGCTTCAATATTCCTTTTCCATTTCCTGCTTGTGGATTATCAAAAAATCCAGATAAGTTATCCAATAAACTTCCGTCATGGTCTCTTTCCAAAGCTCCAGCTAATTGCTTTTGTCCTAACTTACTTTGAGCATTCCCTTTTAATGCTGTTAATATTGTTGGTAAAGCAGCTGATAAAGCGCTTAAAGTTTGGTTTTTATCTAACCCTGCTTGATTACCTACTTTTTCTACTTCATTGTCTCCGAAAAGACCAAGTATAGTACTTAAATCCATATTTTTTTGTTTTTGTATTGTATTAAGTCGTAAAGTAAAAAATTCTTTCCAATTAATCTGAATATTTCAGTGTTTAATTTTATACTTTTGATTAATTAAATGTTAAAACAAACCAATGAGAACAGACCAATTTCAAGCCCCAGATTACTTTAATATGGATGATTTATTAACGGACGAACATAAGTTGATTCGTGATTCGGCCCGTGAATGGATTAAAAAAGAAGTAAGCCCAATAATTGAAGATTACTACGAAAGAGCCGAATTTCCTAAGCAAGTTATTCCAGGATTGGCTGCAATTGGTGGTTTTGGACCTTATATTCCAGAACAATACGGAGGTCCAGGATTGGATCAAATATCGTACGGATTGTTGATGCAAGAATTGGAAAGGTGTGATAGTGGATTGCGTTCTACTTCATCTGTACAGAGTTCATTAGTGATGTACCCAATTTATGCTTACGGTAACGAAGAGCAAAGAATGAAGTACTTACCAAAATTGGCAACAGGTGAATTTATTGGAAGTTTTGGTTTAACAGAACCTGATCACGGAAGTAACCCTGGCGGAATGACTACCAACTTTAAAGACATGGGCGACCATTATTTATTGAACGGAGCTAAAATGTGGATTTCTAACTCTCCTTTTTGTGATATTGCCGTAGTTTGGGCAAAAAACGAAGAAGGAAGAATACACGGATTGATAGTAGAAAGAGGAATGGAAGGGTTTACAACTCCAGAAACTCACGGAAAATTATCATTAAGAGCCTCTGCAACTGGAGAACTTATTTTTGATAATGTAAAAGTGCCAAAAGAAAATTTATTACCGAACAAATCTGGATTGGGAGCACCACTTGGTTGCCTTGATTCTGCAAGATATGGAATTGCATGGGGAGCGATTGGTGCAGCAATGGATTGTTACGATTCGGCACTTAGATATTCTAAAGAAAGAATTCAATTTGGAAAACCAATTGCAAGTTTCCAATTGATGCAAAAGAAATTGGCTGAGATGATTACAGAAATCACAAAAGCTCAACTTTTAACTTTCCGTTTGGGACAATTGAAAAACGAGGGAAAAGCTACTACAGCACAAATATCTATGGCTAAACGTAATAATGTAGCTATGGCATTAGGTGTAGCAAGAGAAGCTCGTCAGATTCACGGAGCAATGGGAATTACTAATGAATATTCTATCATGCGTCATATGGCAAACTTAGAATCGGTAGTTACTTATGAAGGTACTCACGATATACACTTGTTAATCACAGGGATGGATATTACAGGAATTCCTGCTTTTAAATAGGATTAAACTAATTTTTAAAAAGCCATCCTCTATTGAGTGATGGTTTTTTTTATATTGTTACTTTTCAAAACCAAAACCCCACTCTTGCCAACCTCAAAATCATCAAAATCTTCTTCAGATTTCATTTCTAGTCTTTTATCAAAACTGACCAAATTATAGCTAAAAATGTCATTTTTTACTCTAAAAAAGACTTTTTCTTGGTAAAATTTCACTATTTCGGCATTTTCTAATTGGATTCGTTTTATGTAATTCCCAAATAAATCAAATATAAATAGTCCTTGACTTGGATCGAATAAATACACTTGGTTGTTATACTCCACAAGCTGAGTTGGGTTAATGTCTCTTCTTACCAATTGACCAATATTCTTAAATCGGTTAGTGATAGTTCCGTTTTTATCTGTTTTTAATAACTCTTGATTAGAGATAGCATACAACCAAAAGGCATTGTCCCGATTAGACAAACAGGCCAAATCTATCCAATCAAAATTAGAGTTAGAAAGAGAAATGATATTCGTTTCTGATAACGTATTATCTAATAAAACGATCTGCTGTTGTTGTTTGTAAAACAAAACCAGTTGCATTGGGTTCCTTGTGTCCAAAGAAGAAATTCTTCCTTTGCTAAATATCGAATTCGTTTGAATAGTATCCAGTTTACTGGAATACTTGATAATTTTCATGTCGGAAATTTGATAAATATTTCCCAATTTATCTTGAGAGATAAACGAAGTGCTTTCTGTAGCTTTCTGTTCTGTTTTAAGTGTTGTGCAGGCGAATGTGAGTAGGATTAATCCTAGTAGGAATAGTGATATTTTAGTTCGTTTATTCATCTTTCTAAGTTGGGCTTCGATACATTTTTTCTTCGAAAAAACACTCAGCCCGCAATCTTGCAGTATCATGAACCCTGAGTGTTTCGTCCCGATTTCTCGGGGCGAAATGTATCGAAGGGTGACTTAACCCTTACTGCTCCTCATAATTCTGATACAAGAAATCATTATAAGGGAATCTCGTAATATGAATTTTCTTTACCTGAGCATACATTTTCTCTCTCAATTCCTCAATGTTTAATTTACCTTTAGCCGAAATGAAAATACAGTTTTCTTCGTTCATTCTATTCATCCAACTATTCTTAAGCTCAGCTAAAGAGATATTTTCTCTTAATACTGGAGTTAAATCATCTTCATCTTTTTTTACGTAAGTAAATGCATCTATTTTATTAAAAATAAGAATTGTAGGCTTATCAAACGCTTCAATTTCTTTTAGTGTTTCGTTTACTGTGTTGTAATGATCTTCAAATACTGGGTGAGCAATATCTACTACATGCAGCAATAAATCTGCTTCACGAACTTCATCCAAAGTAGATTTAAAAGACTCCACCAATTGGTGAGGTAGTTTTCTTATAAACCCAACAGTATCAGCCAACAAAAAAGGAATGTTTTGAAATACAATCTTTCGTACGGTCGTATCCAAAGTAGCAAAAAGCTTGTTCTCTGCAAATACTTTTTCCTTACCCAAAAGGTTCAAAATTGTAGATTTACCTACATTGGTGTATCCAACCAAAGCCACACGAACCATCTTTCCTCTGTTCTGTCTTTGAGTATTTTTTTGCTTGTCAATTTTTTCTAGTCTCTTTTTAAGCAAGGCTATTTTATCACCAATAATTCTTCTATCTGTTTCAATTTCTGTTTCCCCAGGACCTCTCATACCAATTCCCCCTTTTTGTCTATCGAGGTGAGTCCACATTTTTGTTAATCGAGGTAATAGGTATTGATATTGAGCCAACTCTACTTGAGTACGAGCATGAGAAGTTTGTGCTCTGCTTGCAAAAATATCTAAAATCAATCCACTTCTGTCAAGGATTTTAACCTCTAATTCGCGTTCAATATTTCGCATTTGCGAAGGCGATAGTTCGTCATCAAAAATCACTAAATCAATGGAGTTAGATTTAACATATTTTTGAATTTCGTGCAATTTTCCTTTCCCTACAAATGTTTTAGGATTAGGATAGTCTACTTTTTGAGTAAATCGTCCATGGGTAATTGCACCAGCTGTTTCAGCCAAAAATGCCAATTCATCCAAGTATTCCTTTACATCTGCTTCGCTTTGTTGCTGCGTAATTACTCCAACCAAAACTGCCAGCTCCTCGTGGTATTGTACTTTTTTATTTTTCTCTATCATTCCTACTTACTACGAATTTAAAAATGGATTATTTTGTTTTTCGAAACCTATCTGGGTTTCTGGTCCATGGCCACAATATACCACCATTTCATCTGGCAAAGTAAAAAGCTGTTGCCTAATGCTCTCCAATAAAGTCTCATGATCTCCTCCTGGTAAATCTGTACGTCCAATACTTCCATGGAAAAGGCAATCGCCATTAACTACAAACTTCTCCTCTTTTGCTATAAATACAACATGTCCTGGTGCATGACCTGGTACAAATCTTACTTCTAGTTTAGAGTCTCCAAAAGTTAAAGGCTCTCCTTCTTTTATAAAATTAGTAGGCTCTGCGCATGGTTTATATTCCATAAATCCATAGCTAGCTGCATAAGTTACTACTGCCATCAAAGTATCTAAATCCTTAGCATGAACATGTAAATTTACACCATACTTTTCCATTACAAATTTATTCCCAAGCACATGATCAATATGACTGTGAGTAGAAATAAGTTTAACTGGTTTTAAGGCGTTATCCGTAATGAACTTATCTAATTCTTCTTCTTCATGAGGTTCGTAACAACCTGGGTCTATAATTACACATTCCTTAGTTTTATCAAACAAAACATAGGTGTTTTCTTGAAATGGATTGAAAGTGAATTTTTTAATTGATATCATCTATTTTAAATAACTTTTATAATATAAAAATTGCCGCTATAATGAAAATTACAATAATCAAAAGATACTGCCAAACATCAATAAAATAAGGCTTAAACTCCGCCCATTTTTGTTTCAGTTGTTTCATTTTAGCTGTTTTGAACTACAAAGTTAACCAATATAATGGACAAAAAATACGTAGGCCATTAAACTAAATTTCGCATAAATACGTATATTATGGAGTCCAAAACATGAATTATGAGTAAAATATTTAATTGCAAATTAGCAATTGGCTTAATATGCATTGTTTTTCTTCTTGCAAATTGCAAAAAACAAGAAGTAACTGTTCACGAAAACCTTGTGATTAATGGGAATAAACCGCCAACCTACGAAGGCGTTAGCCAAACTCAAATAGAGGTTTACATTAGCAAACTATATATCGATTTACTTGGTATTCAAGCTACTCAATTAGAAATTACAAATGGGGTTACTTATCTTAAATCAAGAGATTTAAGGATCGGAGCTAGAGACACACTTATTTCACAACTATTACAGAAAGATGAATATTACGATAGACTTTACACCAATGCTAAGGGTAAATTTATCGAAGGAATAAATGATTTTCAACTCAACCAAGAGATAACAAGTAATAACTTTATCATTGCTTTTCTCTATTCGAATGGAGATACCTTCCTTGCTCAAATTACTGAGATAAACAGAGATAAATTGGTAACACTATTAAATGCCGATTCGTTATATAAAAATAACCATATAACTGTAAACGAGTTTTACGCAATTTTTTGTGACAATAAGTTTTATGATGATATAAATATGGGAAGTTTAAACTTTACTATTGCCTGTTTTGAGAACTACTTTCTCCGTCAGCCAACTGCTTCCGAGACAACTAATGGAGTAGATATGATTGACGGTAATTCGAAAATAATTCTATTAAAAAATGGAAACTCCAAGGATGATTTTATTAGAATAGTTACTGAGTCGGATGAATTTTACGAAGGATTAGTCCGGGAAAATTACAGGGGATTCTTGGCAAGAGACCCTACTAGTTTAGAGGCTCATCAAGCTACAGTTCCTTTTAAAACAACTAATGATTTGGCCGAAATGCAAAAAATAATCTTAAAAAAAGACGAATATGCAGGATTTTAAAAAACAAGCTTTGTTAGTCTTTTTGATTGGGCTAATTGGATTTTCTTCTTGTAAAAAACAAGTTGAAGAAACGATTGTTTACAGCAATACTATTTACGAAGTAACTGATGTTTCTATTTACTCTTCCAATGCAGAAAAAACTAAACAGAAATCACCAGAGCTTCTGCTATCTATAATTTATTCGGATATTTTTAATCAAGCTATTCCTTCTAGAACACTCTTAGAAATTGCCGAATTATCTACTTCCAATGGAGATAAAACAATGTTTACAGAGATGATATTTAGCCAGTTTTTAACTGACCCAATGGCGAGTGTGCCAACAAATGCTCAAATGAGAGCTGATGTAGATGCTTTTGTTTTGGATAGCTATATCCGTTTTTATCAAAGGAAACCTAGTGAGTATGAACAGATTTATTTAAAAAATTTAATCACTAATAATAATTTGATAACTGTAGAGAATGTCTACTCTTCATTTGTTTTATCAAACGAATATTACTTCTACTAATAGGAACTTTTTATACTTAAGATTATGAAACGTAGAGAATTTATAAAAAAAGCAACATTAACCACAGCAGGAGCATTTGTTACACCTTATATTTTACCAAGTGGTAGGTTATTTGCCCCATCAGGTGCAAGAAAAGTAAACCATGTTGTGTTTGTACTTTTTGGAGGAGGAATTAGAAATCAAGAATCTGTACACCAAAGATATTTACTTGACCAAGGCAGGCCAGCTGCAGGAAACATTATGAATAATATGTTAACCGGAGCAGCCCCATCTAGTAATGTTGTTTACAATCCTTGGGCTCCAATTTTATCAAATTCTTTGCAATCACAAGGCGTTTTGTTCAAGGAAATGAGATATACAACTGGACCAACCGGACATTACAATGGACACACTGTTGCAATGACAGGAAATTACACAGCAACAGGACTTAATCTTAATGTAAATCCAGAGAATCCAACCATTTTTGAATATTACCGAAAGCATAATAGTCCATCAGAAACAGCATTAAAAGCTTGGTGGTTATCCGAAGGACTTGGACCTTATCCTTCTTTGAATTATAGTCGCCATGAAAATTATGGTGCTAAGTATGGCGCTAATTATTTGTGTCCCTCTCACTTTATAACAAATACCGGATTCAATAACCTAAACAATGCCTCTTCGTATCAACCAGATGATGTAACTAGGATTGAAACAATGAAAACATTCTTTGATGCAAATTTTGATAAAACTGCAGGTGATTTACCTGGAGTAATCAATACAAGAGCTGATAAAGAAAAAATTAAAAGCATGTTATTAAGTACTTTGCAGAACATAAGTAGCCTTAATCTTCCTATTCCTTCGGGAGCATCCGTGAATGATTTAACTAGTGACTTGCTTAATATTGCTACCTCATGGAAAGTACTAGAGACTTTTAAACCAGAACTTACAGTTATCAACACTTTTAATCTGGATGTTTGTCACAGTAACTTTTCAGGTTATTTACAAAACTTACACAAAGCCGATTATGGAGTTGGTTGGTTATGGGATAAAATCCAAAGTGACCCAGTATTAGCAAATGATACCATTATGATTTGTATGCCTGAACACGGAAGAAATGCAACACCTAATAGCCTTGTAGATGCTAATGGGTTAAGAGCCTATGACCATAGTAGTGATCAAAACTCAAGAGAAATATTTTCTTTAATTGTAGGCCCACCTTCTGTTGTTAAACAAAATGTGAGCTTTGGTACTACAGCAAATCCAGTTGGCGAAAGTGTAGATATTGTCCCAACAATTGCAAGTATCCTCGGGTTTGATGGAAGTATTCCATCTGGTTTGTTGCCAGGAAGAGTATTAACTGAAGCATTTATTTAACCTTAGTATCATGAAAAAAATAATCTTCCTATTACCAGTAATAGTTCTTGTATTCTTTTTTGCTCATTCTTGCAAAAAAGATGTTACAAGAGTTGAACCAGATGCTCCCAATAATCCTTATGACAATGTTGATTATGGAAACAATCCTGATTTAATTCCAATAGATACTTCAAGCTATTTAGGATTACATACATTAATTTTTTCGCAAAAGTGTGGTGTCCCAGCATGCCATGATGGTGCTTTTGAACCTGATTTCAGAACTATTGAAGGGTCCTATAATCAGTTAGTTTATCATACTGTGGTAAAAAATAATCCTACTGGCGATTTTACTTATCGAGTAATTCCAAACAATACTACAGACTCTTGGTTGTATGAACGAATTACTACTGGGGATCCTATTCTTGGAAAAATGCCTTTGTATGACGTGTTAGCACCATGGCAAATTAAAGCTGTGGAAACATGGATAAATAATGGAGCCAAAGATATTTTTAATAACTCACCTAGTTTACCCAATTATGAGCCAAGTACTGGAGGAGTGTTAGCTTATGTTAACAACACTTCAGGCGCTAGACTTGATACAATTAGGGACAACCAAATATCTCCTATTAAATTACCTCAAAATACGAATGTAGAACTATGGTTTTTGTTATATGATTCAGATAATACTGGCTCATTTATTCCAGGAGCACTTCTTACTCATAATAAGATTAAAATTTCTGACCATCCTTATGATTTTACTGCATCTACTGAATTAAACTTAACCAAACTCTCGGCAACTGCACCAGAGTGGCTTCCTATTCCTTTTGCAGCAACAGGAACAGCTCCTTTCTACCATAAAATTAGTATTAATACTGCAAATTATACTTCAGGAAAAACCTATTACATAAGACAGTATGTGAAAGATGTTAGTGGAGTGCTTACTGAACTACCTGAAAACGGAAGTCCTTTTTATCTGTTTACTTATTTTGCTTTTATAGTCCAATAAATTATGAAAAAGTTAATCCTATTTACTTTAGCAATTCTTGTCTTTTTCTCTTGTAAAAAAGAAGAAGGGAATGATCCTTTACCAACTATTTCTGATGTGCCAGAAATTGAATTGGTGAGTATAAACTCTACTTCTATTAATCAATTTGATGACTTGTTATTTACTATAAAATATACAGATGGTGATGGTGATTTAGGCGAATCTGATGCAGATGTAAAATCTATTTTTGTAAAAGATAATAGAGATGCTACGATAATTCACGAATTTCATTTGCAACCATTAGCCCCTTCAAATGAAGACATTACTCTTCAAGGTAAACTAAAAATAAACTTAGAAACAGTGATTTTATTAAATCAAAGTAACACTATTGAAAATGCTACTTTCAGCATTTACATAAAAGATAGAGCAGGAAACAAAAGTAATACTGTAACAACTTCTAACGTAAGAATTACAAAATAATTTCTTATTTTTAATCAGTAATTTTAATTTAAGTTCATGAAAAAGTCAAAAAAATTTATCCTAGCAGTTGTTGTTATATTACTTGTTGCATTAGGTTTGGTTATCGCAAATCCTGATTGGGTAGATAGCAAAGAAGAGGTAACTGTAGAAGTTTCTGATGATGTACAAGAAACACATGATGACTTAGAGGATGAACTGTTTGATTAAAACCTCAAAGTAGCTCCACCAAGTATATTAATTCCTTGTACTGGGAATTGATTGTACACTTGATACCTTTGACCAATTACGTTATTGAAATTAAGAAAAGCAGAAATACTTTTGTTATATCGATATTCAAACCCTAAGTTAAAATCCAAAAATGCCTTTTGATTAATAGAATAAGAATTATCATTATTTAACTCAGCATCAGCAACTGGCACTAAAGACTTTGCTTTTCTGGCTCCAATGTAGTAAATATCTGCTCTTACCAATATCTTATCGGCTAAGTCATAAACTCCTCCTAACGAAATATCTAAAGCTGGTGTGTTCCAAACGTAAGCCTGATTAAGCGGAGAGAAAAAACTGTATTTTCCTTTCAAAAACACTCTTACTTTTTCGCTTTGTAAATAAGTGATTTGAGCATTAAGCTCGGTTACATCCATTGAATCATAAATAACATCCATTTTGTTTTGAATGGAATAAGTAGTATCGTTTACGAATAATGCATTTCCAAAAATACTTTGACGTGCTATACTCAGGTTAAATGAAATCTCGTTTGTAATGCTTCCTCTTACCCCTCCATAAACATTATAACGAGTGTTTGTGTTTTGTAACCTTACTTGAGAGAGTATAAAAGGATTATCCGAACTAAGACTTCTAAAAGAATTTCTTTCTAATCCTCCATTTATCCCCACATAAGGAATAAAAATATCTAGGAAACTATACTTAGCTTCAATATTTGGATAAAAATGAAAACTAGTTTTATCGTTAATATCAGCAAAAACCGAAAACCCAAAACTTGCATACAACTTCTTTCTTGAAGTAATAATTTTTGGCGATATCTCCAAAATAGTATTATTATTGGTTTCAAGGTTTGGAGTAAAAGTAGCTGAAGCGCCAAATGGAGTTAATTCAGTGCTATTATAGTTATTGAAATCAACTCCAAAATCAAGAGCGAACAATTCCTTTTTTATCATTTTAGAAGCGTTCAAATCAAAATCAACATTGTTTTCTTTAGCTTCATATCTATCAGAATAATTAGTGTAATTAAGAGTTCCATCCCAGTTTACATCTCCTGTATCTATCTTAAAACTTTTGAAATTAATTCCTCCACCAATTGTATTAAATACTTGCTTTAATGAATCATTATCCAGAACGTTTAAGTCTTCTGGATTAAACCCATAAAAGTGATTCATAGAGCGGTTATAATTCACTTGTCCTGTTAACGAAAACTTCTTATAAAAATGCTGATAAAAAGCATTTGCTTCGTTTTCGCTAAGCCCACTAAACCCTGTATTTTTTATTGAAATGTTAGATGAAATGTGCCTTCCATGAATTCCCCAATTATTATCTTTGGATCTTAATGAGTTATAATAAACCTCAGCCATTGGTGTTAGGTAATTTCCAACTCCAACTTTCACATAGCCTCTTTTTATGTCCTCGAGCGCATTCTTTACAGTTAATTTTGCTGGAGAAATTGGTTGTAGTTGCAATTCACTGCTGGCAGTATATTCGTAAAACACAAACTCAGAGTTTATTTGAGATTTTGTAGTGTCTTCAAATAAAATTGGAGTTAAATCTCTCTTAGAAGTTGGCTTTATTATTCTGTCTCCTTCTCCTTTGGCATCAATAACAATGATGGTATCATTTTGCGAAAAGCTGGTAATACTTAAAAAAAGTACTCCAAGAAACAGTGCGCTATGTAGTATATAATTTCTCATCTTTTATTAAGGTTTCTCAATCATGTTAATTTCCAATTCCTCTTCGTCTTGGTTGTCTTTAGCATCTTCTGCAGCTATAATTGCAGCAAGTTTAGATTCAGCTATAGATTTTATTTCGTCAGTACCTTTGTAATAATCTATTACACTTTGTAGTGTTGCCTTGGCCTGAAAATTATCATCAAGCTTTACATAAGAATCAGCTAATAAAATATATCCTTTGGCCAACCAATAATCATAAGAAGGCTTTTGCTTTAAGTAAGCAAATATTTCTGCTTCGGCTTGTTTATACTGCCCTTCTAAATAGGTGATTTCGCACAATCTATATCCAGCTTCTGCCCTATCTACATCAGTAGAAAGTGCAACTACTTTAGCATATAAACCTTGTGCTTCAATAGTATTTCCTAAAGCATAATTTGCATTAGCTTGTATCATAGTAGCTTCCTCCTTATGAGCTCTTGATAGTTGCTCATTTTGCAGTACAATAGCAGCAAATTTAGCCGCATTTACATGATCTTCTTTGTGCTTATACGTCAACATCAACCCTCTGTTCATTGCAGGAATCTTAAGCTCATCTGTATTTATAGCCTTAAGCTGAGTGTAATACGTGTTTGCTTTTTCGTAATTCTTTAATCTATAATTGATATTGGCTGCATGAAACAATGCATCAACCATGTGTTTTTCATTCTTTTCAATTACTTTATCGTAATGAAAAAGAGCCGTTTCATATTCTTTATCTAAATAATTACACTCTGCAATATAAAAGTGCCCAGTAACATAGTTTCTAGGTTTTTCAATTTTGGCAAGGTAAGCAGTGAGTCCAGCTTTGGCATTTATGCAATCTGCATTTAAATATGCTTGATTTGCAGGATACCACAAAGTAGAATCTAACTTAGATTGAGAATATTTGATTCCCAATGAAGCCAATAAATCAGGAAATTGAGCAATTTTATTTTGAGCTAAATATGATTTCTCTAATTCGTTTATAGCTGCTTCCCCTTCTTGAGATTTTGGATATTTACGTACTAAGTCTTTAAACTCTGTTTCTGCTAAATCGTAGTTTTTATCTCTCAAATGAATACCACCCATCTCCAATCTAGACTTTCTCTCTTGGTAAGTCCCTTCTTGGCTCAGAACAATTTGCTTATAAAACTTAAGTGCCTGAGTATTTTTGTTTTGAACTCGGTAATTATTTGCTAATTCAAATACCGTGTTGGTGCTGTAAGCTGAATTTGGATATTGAGTTAGCAGTTGATTTAGTAATCTTTCCTTCTCTTGGTAATCTCCTCGGTATCCACTACTCACAGATTTTTGGTACAAAGCATAATCAATATTACCTTGAGCCAAATCGATTGCAGTTTGGTAGTATTTTACAGCTTCATCATCATTTTTTAAAAGAAAATAAGAATCTCCTAATCTTAAATTAGCGTCACTCTTCTTGTCCTGATCAGCTGCTGACTTAATGTAATTCCTGAAAGCAGTAATACTTTTTTCGTACTTCTTTTGTTCAAAATAAGCATATCCAATATTGTAATCTACCAATGTTGCTAAGTCCGAATTTATTGCGCCTGGCTGTGATTTAAATGCTTGATAGCCTGCAATTGCTTGAGGATATTTTTTCTGTTTGTAATAAGCTTCAGCTATCCAAAACTTACTCTTTGCCATTATTTCGGTATTTACAGGATAAACGTTTACATCCTTGTAATACTTAATTGCATTAGCATAATCATGCTTATAGAACAATTCCGTAGCTCTATTGTAGCTCAGTTTTTGATGAGCTTCCTTTATCTTATAGTTTTTAGTAGAAATTCTACTAATAGAATTAAGTGCAGCTTCATAGTTTTTGGTAGTGGTGTATACATCTAACAAATACTCATAAACTTGTTCCTTCTTTGTTGAACTAGGGTATTTATCCAAGAAAGTATGAAAAATTTCTGTAGCCTCATCATAAGGATTATAACTTAATTCGTAAGTAGTTTTTGCATAACCAAACAAAGCATCTTCATTCAGTTTTTCATCAAAACCTAAGTCATAAGCTCTTTTAAAAGCAGCCTTTGCAAATTGCTTTTTATCTGATTTCACGTAACACTCAGCCAATAAAAAGTTAGCTACTTGTGCTCTTTCAGTTTTCTTTGCTGCGACTCTTCCCAAGTACTTAATCGCATTTTGGTAGTCATCTGTTTTATAATACGAATATCCCAACTGGTAGTAATCGTCAGTTGACTTCTTTGCCGTTTTAGAGAAATACTCCTTTAGGTAAGGAAGTGCTTTATCGTATTGCTCTAACTTAAAGTATGATGAACCTAAAATCCCTTTTATCTCCGCTTCTCTTTTTATTTTGTCTCCAGATAAAGCTGTTGGGATGTACTCAATTGCTTCCCTATACTTTTCTTGTTTAAACAAAATTTGAGAAATGTAATATGGTACAATTGGGCTAAATCCAGGATTGTCCTTAATCTGGTTAAAACTCTCTAAAGCAGTTTGGTAGTTCTCATCTTGATATGAAAGATGTCCGTAATAATATTGAGTAGGCCCATAATAATCAGACTCTTTTTCATCTTTAATTTCGTAAAAAGCCTGCTTAGCTTTATCAAACATGTCTTTCTCAAAATAACTGTATCCAATTTTAAAAAAATACTCCGTTCTTTCATCAGCAGTTAAATCAAATTTATCTACTTTTTCATACCATTCAATAGCATCTCTCCACTTTTTTTTGCGGTAATAATCATTCCCAAGTAAAAAAAATATTTTCTTAGTTTTAGGCGAATCCGGATGGTTAAGAGCAAACTGAGAAAGTAAATACTGAGCGTCTTTATGAAATAGTTCTAGGGCACAAACAGCATGCAAATATTCGGCACTAACTTGCACCTCATCATTTGAGTTATCAATTAACTCAATTACATTCTTGAATTTTTGCTGAGCTGCACTGTAGGCACCTTTATCGTACAATTCCAGTCCATCCCGATAATCTTTATAATCATCCGTATAAACTCTCGTCTGTTGCGAAAAAAAAGGATTGCACAGAATTACGAATCCAATCAGCAATGCTATTTGGCGAAATCTATTCATGTTATAACAGGTCTTATTTACTTTTTAGTTGGTGTATTAATCAACACTTCGTCAATCATACCATATTCTTTAGCTTCAGTAGAAGTCATCCAGTAATCTCTATCACTATCTGCCCATACTTTGTCATAATCTTGTTTAGAGTGATCAGCAATAATTGTGTACAATTCTTTCTTTAATTTCTGAATCTCTTTCAAGGTAATTTCCATATCACTAGCTTGTCCTTGAGCTCCACCTAAAGGTTGGTGAATCATAACTCTTGAGTGTTTTAAAGCAGTTCTTTTTCCTTCGGCTCCAGCACATAACAATACAGCTCCCATAGAAGCAGCCATACCAGTACAAATTGTAGCTACATCTGGTTGGATGTATTGCATGGTATCATAAATTCCAAGTCCAGCATAAACTGATCCTCCTGGAGAGTTTACATAAATTTGAATGTCTTTTTTAGCATCAACTGAAGCCAAAAACAACAATTGTGCTTGAATAATGTTCGCAACTTGATCATTTATTCCTGTTCCCAAAAAGATGATTCTGTCCATCATCAGTCTAGAGAAAACATCCATCTGAGCGACATTTAACTGGCGCTCTTCTATAATATTTGGAGTAAGGTTAGTTACATAACCATTTAATACATTGCTGTTTATACCAGCATGCATTGTTGCATATTTTTCAAATTCTTTTGAATCAAACATAGAGTAATTTTTTATTTAGGTTTAATATTTTATAAGTCAATTATCAGTGGAGATAAAACAGTATTCTCCAATAGTCGAAAATAATTAAAATAACACCTTGTCTTGGCTATTTTCTAGGGAGTAATAAACTGATTGATGTTTATAACGTGTAATTAGCTATTTAAGTATTGTTTCAATTCTTTTTAAGAATTTTAAATCCTTCAAATTCACAATAAACTTCCCATAGTTTTTGATTCAGTAAATCTTCAACTATATGTTCAAACGACTCTTCGTCTAGAGGAAAAGGCACTTCATTGGTTGAGAAAACTATATATTCTGCATTTTTTACAATTGGAAATTGATAAATGTTATCTCTGTAAGCCAATTGAGCTAAAAAAGGAGATTGTGCACTAACTATTGCATTTTTAGGAATCTCATTTAATTTTTGAGTCACTTTTTGTAAAGAATAGTTTCGTTTGTAATGCTTTGCTTGATATATTCTTATCTTGTTTTTATTAGTATGTGTAACTGTGTTATCCATAAGTCTTATTGTAGAAAAAATGGCAAGTAATGGCAGAAAAATCAATGCCCTTTTTTTAAGGTTAACATTTTTTATTTGGCTTATAACTACAAATATTCCAATAGTAAAAATAGGTGCGAACTCCACACTGTATTGGCTATATATTCCCCACATTGAAGGATTGTCATGAAATAATTTTTGACAAAAAACTGGTAATAACATGAACAAATAATGAGGCTTTAAAAATAAAATAGGAAGCCCAGAAATAATCAGTAGTACAAATAATTCTAGTTTAATAAAATCATACTCCGAATTACCCAAATGGTTAGTAAAAAAAAGCTCAAATGCTTGAAATGGATTAGAAAATAAAAATTGTACAGCCTCAAATGAACTCGTTCCCAAGGTTGAATAATGAAAGTGAGGATAAGAACCATTATTAGAAAAAGCAGGCATCACAAATTCAGTAACTGCAATAAAATAAACAAAACTAAAGCCAGTAAAAATATACAAAGCTTTACTTATTCGTTTATTTTTTCGATACTCAAATAACAACCCTAAGCTTATAAAAAACATCCATAACGACATGTTCTCTTTCCCTATCAAAATGAGAATAAAACAGATAGTTGCAGCTTTTAAATTCTCCTTTTTTAGGAAAAATAAAAACCATGGAATTATCATTGTTGCGATTACATTACTATGGTAATCAAATGATAATGCTGAGTAAATGCCAAAAAACAAAAAGAAATATAGGGTGGCTAGCAATGAAATGTTTCGAGAAGATATTGCTTCGAAATATCTAAAAATACCTAGCCCACCAATTAGTACTGCCATAATTTGAGCTAAGAGCAGAGTATACGTTTTAAAAATAAGTGAGAGTGGCGCGAGAATAATTAGATATAAATCAAAATGGTCTGCCAATAGATTTTCAGGAACTTCTTTAAAGGTAGTGCTGTCATTAAATTGAAAATGAGAATAATCGAACAGAGCATTGGTATAAACTCCCAAATCCAGAGCATAAGTGCGATACAGATAATGATTAACGATAGATATCAAGCTAAATATCAACAAAAAAAACACCAATAAATACCTAATGGATTGTGGTAAATTAATGATGTTTCTTAATTTTTTCATTTGCTAATTTCAACTTTGTAAAGAAACTAAAAACTTCCAAAAATAAAAAAACTAGGTCAAAACAGATGTCTATGAAAATTAATGAAGTCAAAAAAAAGCTTAAAACGAGGTATTATTAAAGAAAACCATTACATTTGCATCCGATATTTTTGAAATATTAGCGGGCGTGGCGGAATTGGTAGACGCGCTAGACTTAGGATCTAGTGCCGCAAGGTGTGAGAGTTCGAGTCTCTCCGCCCGCACATTAAACAGGGCGTCCCGATCAATCGGGATGCCTTTTTTGTTTAACGTATTTTGCAATAATTAGTGAATTAAATTCAGAAAACATGAATATTACTCAAGAGAAAGTAGATGACTTAAATGCAATCATCAAAATCAAATTAACTCCAGAAGATTACAAGGAGCAGTACGATAAAAAAATTGCTGAAGCTAGAAAGCAAGTAACTGAGCCAGGTTTTAGACCAGGTAAAGTTCCTATGGGAATGATTAAAAAGAAATTTGGACAATCTATCCTTGCGGATGAATTGAACAAAATGATTAACGATAACTTGTACAAGCACATTTCTGAAAATAAATTAAACGTACTTGGTAACCCAATACCTTCTGATGAGCACACTACCTTTGATAAATGGGAAGCTGGTAATGATTTTGAATTTGGATACAAAATTGGTTTAGCTCCAGAATTTGAAATTAAGCCTTCATCTAAAGACAAAGTAACTTTACACAAAATAAAAGTTGACAAAGCTACTATCGACAAGCAAATAGAAGATTTTGCTAAAAGATATGGTACAATGGGCGAAGTTGATAAATCGGAAAAAGGAGACATGATTTTTGGTGAATTTGTTCAGTTGGATGATAAAGACAAAACTTTAGCTGACGGAATTACTGCAAAATCAACTGTTTCGATTCCAATGATTGAGGACGAAAAAATTCAGAAGAAATTTGTAGGACTTAAAAAGGGAGACAAATTAACTATTGATCCTAAAACAGTATCTAAAGGTGATGCAGATTTAGCTGCTATGTTGCACATTAAAAAAGATGAGCTTAACACTGCTACAGGAAATTTTGATTTTACTGTAGAAGAAATTAAAAGAATGGAGCCTGCACCATTGAACCAAGAATTATTTGATAAAATTCATGGTGAAGGAAACGTGAAAAACGAAAAAGAATTTAGAGCTAAAATTGAAGAAGAGTTAAGTGTTGCGTTTGTAAATGATAGCGAAAGATTGTTCCAAAAATCATTAGCTGATCATTTTGTAAACAAATTAAAACTTGAACTACCTGATACCTTCTTGAAAGAATGGATACAAACATCTAACGAGAAAGAAGTTTCTATGGAGGAAATAGAAAAAGAGTATCCGCAATACTCGAATCAACTTAGATGGCAGTTGATTGAAAACAAAGTAATTCAAGAAAACGAAATTAAAGTAGAGGTTGACGAAGTAAAAGAATACGTTAAAGGAATGCTGATACAGCAATATGCTCAGTATGGTATGCCAACTCCAGATGACGAGGCATTAGAAACTAACGCAATGCAAGTTTTACAGAATCAAGATGAAACTAAAAAAATCTTTGATTACTTGTACAAAAACAAAGTGTCTGATTTCTTTAAAAACAATGTGAAAATTCAAGAAAAAGAGGTGACTCAAGAGGATTTTATCAAGTTATTTTACGCTTAGTATAAAGTTAATAAATAGTGAAAAGCCCATGGAATTATGTTCTATGGGCTTTTTTTGATATATTTAAACTTCTAACTTATTAAAATGCAGAAGTTATGGCAAACTTAAACGACAAAATGAAAGGTGGGTTCATGGATTTAATCAAGAAATTCTTTGCGTCTATTTTTACTTCTGATAAAGCAGAAAAATAATTCTGATTTTGAAAAAACTGCTTCTCATATTAACCGTTTTATCAATTACCTTTTCTGGTTATACGCAAGAAAATGAAGAGCAAGGAGAACAAGAATTGCACAAAGGAAGAATTGATAAACAGCCTCAATTTCCTGGTGGGCAAGCTAAACTAATTGAGTTTTTGCAAGATAGCTTGATGTATCCTAAAGAAGCACAAGAAAATAGAACTCAAGGACAAGTTTATGTGGAATTTGTAATAGAAGCTGATGGCTCAATAACAAATGCAAAAGTAATTAGAGGCATTGGTAGTGGTTGTGACGAAGAAACAGTAAGAGTTGTAAATGCAATGCCAAATTGGACTCCCGGAAATCATAAAGGAAAAAACGTAAGAGTAAAATATATTCTACCAGTTAGTTTTTACCTCCCTCGAAAAAAAAAAGAAAAATAAATTATTACTCTTTGTAATTTATTTGAGAGCCTTTTAATAACTAATGTCTCTTTAATTACTTATTGGTCTGTTAATTGGTGATAAGGTTAATTCTAAATCTTATGATCATGAAAAAAATTATTTTTGCTACCTTTTTATTTGTTTCACAAATAGGATTTGCACAAGAAACTGTTCCAGTAATCGCTCCAAATGTGGTGTTTACTGCTGTTGAAGAAATGCCTCAGTTTCCTGGAGGAGATTCTGCTATGTATGCTTTTATTAGCGAAAATATAACATACCCAGAAAGCCTCAAAGAAAAAGGAATGTCGGGTAAAGTTTATATTCAATTTGTTGTAGAGGAAGATGGACAAATTACAAATATTAAAGTTCTAAGGTC
Organism: uncultured Flavobacteriales bacterium; assembly: GCA_938009745.1. Lineage (GTDB taxonomy): Bacteria > Bacteroidota > Bacteroidia > Flavobacteriales_D > CAJJDF01 > CAJJDF01. The sequence goes on along the minus strand of CALLII010000044.1, from coordinate 1,976 downwards.
GCCACACGAATTATTTACCAAAGAGGCTGAAAGCATGATGGCTAAAATGCCTAAATGGATTCCTGGAGTGCAAAGAGGAAAACCTGTGAGAGTTAGATTGGTTTTACCTATTGATTTTAAAGCTTGATAAATGAAAAAAATAGCTTCATTCATATTTGTAATTCTATGTTTTAGCTCTGGCTTTTCGCAATCTGATACAATTGAAGAGATTGAACCAGTTGTGGGGATTCATGAAACACCTCCTGAATTTCCTGGTGGATATTCAAAGTTACAATCATTCCTACAATTGGTTAAAAGCTATCCCGATTCTGCGAAAGCAAGAGGAATCGAAGGAAAAGTATATGTTCAATTTGTAGTTAAAAAAACTGGAAAACTTTCTGATTTTGAAGTGCTTCGTTCACCAGATACCCTTTTAAGCCATGAAGCACTACGAATTGTAAGATTGATGCCAAATTGGAGTCCTGGAATAAATTTGAATGGGGATTCTGTTGATATTAAAATGGTTTGGCCTATTAACTTTAAGATTAATAACGAACCTGTTTTTCAAGTTGTAGAAACTATGCCAGAGTTTGAAGGTGGATATTCAAAACTCATTCAATATTTAGGACAAAACGTCAAGTTTTCTCAACCAGAAAAGGAGCTTAGATTAACAAGTAGATATTATTTTGAATTTATTATTGAAAAAGATGGTTCCATTTCTAATTTCAAACAAATAAGAGGAAAAAATTTAGACTTCTACAATTATGTAGTTTTAGTGTTTAATAACATGCCAAATTGGGAGCCAGGAAAACAAAATGGCGAAGCAGTGAGAGTTAAAATGGTTTTACCAATTGGTATTCATTGGAAATAAAATAAGGAAATTATTCAGTTAGCTTTTTACTCCCACATTCTGTATATTTACTCATTCAATTTTTTACAAAAAAATAGCTTGAGACTGATATGAAACTACAAAACTACGCCCAAGGAAAATGGGTAAACGGAGAAGGAGAAGGACAGCAATTAGTAAATGCTGTAAACGGAGATTTAGTTGCAGAAGCAACATCCAAAGGATTGGATTTTGGTGATATGATGAAATACGCTCGTGAAGTTGGTTCGCCTGCTTTGCGTAAATTAACGTTTCACGAAAGAGGAAGAATGCTAAAAGCTCTTGCTTTTCACTTAATGGAAAAGAAAGAAGAGTTTTATAAAGTAAGTGCCTACACAGGAGCTACAAGAGTAGATTCTTGGATTGATATTGAAGGTGGAATTGGAAATTTATTTTCCAATGCATCCTTAAGAAAACAATTCCCTAACGAGACTTTTGCTTTGGATGGAGAAATTGCTCCATTATCTAAAAATGGAACTTTTATTGGTCATCACATATTAACTTCTAAGCAAGGAGTAGCAATTCATATCAATGCGTTCAACTTCCCAGTTTGGGGAATGCTTGAAAAGATAGCCGTAAATTTACTTGCTGGAGTTCCTGCAATAGTAAAGCCAGCAACTGTAACTTCCTATTTAACAGAGGCTGTAGTAAGAGAAATTGTAGCTTCAGGAATTTTGCCAGAAGGTTCATTACAACTAATTTGTGGTTCGGCTAGAGGGATTTTAGATTACGTAGAAAGTAGTGATGTAGTTACTTTTACTGGTTCGGCAAGTACAGGTAAAATGCTAAAATCTCACCCAAGGTTAGTAGAGGAATCGGTTCCATTTAACATGGAAGCAGATTCATTGAACTGTTCAGTTTTGGGAGAAGATGCAGTTCCTGGAACACCAGAATTTGATTTATTTATAAAAGAAGTACAAAAAGAAATGACTGTGAAAGCAGGACAAAAATGTACGGCTATTCGTAGAGTGTTAGTTCCAGAAAAATTAGTGGAAGATGTGCAAATTGCACTAGGACAAAGATTGGCCAAAACCGTAATTGGTGACCCTAGCCAAGAAGGTGTGCGAATGGGACCACTTGCAGGAAAAGAACAAGTTGCTGAAGTAACTGC